>NZ_JAVDYC010000001.1:0-357500 GCF_031458255.1 Catenuloplanes niger | reverse complement strand
GAGGCCGCGGAAGAAACCCAGCTCGGCGACGCGGGAGTAGTTGTCGAAGCCGGTGAACTCGTCGCCGTCCCGGAGCACGGAGACGCGCTGGAAACTGGTCCACAGCGTCCGCGCACCGGGCACGACGTACCCGGCGAGCAGCGCCAGCAGCGCGGGCACGACGAGCACCAGGCCGATCGGCCGGGCGGTGCGGACGGGTGGAGTGGTCACTCCGGTCACCTCGATCTTCCGGGTCTCGGACGCCGCGATGGTAGCCGTACCGGACAACCCCATTGGGGGGAGTGGTACGGCCTGATCAGGGGTAGTCACCGGCGACCCACCCGCGACGCCACTGGAGGAACACGGATGCTGAACACCGGGCGGACCGCCCTCGCGCGAGTCGCCGTTCAGTACGCCCCGCACGAGCACCGACCGCTGCAGGGCTACGCGACCGCGCTGGCCGCGTTCGGCGGTCTCGCGGCCACACTCACCGCCGCGGCCCGGCTCTCCGGCCGGCCGGTGCCGGAACGGCCGGCGCTCGCCGACGTCGCGCTGATCTCGATCGCCACGCACAAGCTCAGCCGGCTGCTGGCGAAGGGCGCGGTGACGAGCCCGCTGCGTGCGCCGCTCACCCGCTACACCGGGCCGGCCGGTGCCGCGGAGCTCAACGAGGAGGTACGCGACGAGGGCAGCACCGTCCGGCACAGCCTCGGCGAGCTGATCACCTGCCCGTTCTGCCTGGGCGTCTGGGTGGCCACCGGCCTGACCGGCGGCCTGGTGCTGGCGCCCCGGCTGACCCGGTTCGCCGCGACCGCGCTCACCGCGACCGCGGTCTCCGACTTCCTGCAGCTCGCCTACGACGCGGTCAAGAAGGCACCGGACGCGGCCGGGTGAGCACCGGATCAGGGCCGGCCGAGGTACGTGTCGAGTGCGCGGACCGCTTCCCGGCCGGCCCGGTTCGCCCCCACGGTGGACTGTGACGGGCCGAACCCGATCAGGTGTACGCGCGGTTCGCCGGCCACCTGGGTGCCGGCCAGCCTGATACCGCCCGCCGCGGTGCGCAACCCGAGCGGTTCCAGGTGGGCGAGCGCGGCCTTGAACCCGGTCGCCCACAGGATCACGTCGACCGGGGTGACCGTGCCGTCCGCCTCGCGGACGCCGTCCGGCTCGATCGCGGTGAACATCGGCCGCCGTTCCAGCGCGCCGCGCGCCTTCGCGGCCAGCGCGTACGGCGTCCAGATCAGGTCCGTGTAGGAGACGACGCTGCCGGTCGGCCGCCCGGCAGCCACGTCCGCGACCACCTTCGCGATCACCTCGCGCCCGGCCACCTCCGGCGTGAAGTCGCCGTCCCGGAAGACCGGTTCCCGGCGGGTGTACCAGAACGTGACCGACGCCCGGGAGATCTCCTCGAGCAGCTGCACCGCCGAGATCCCGCCACCGACGACCGCGACCCGCCGCCCGGCGAATCGCGCCGCGTCCACGTACTCGTGCGTGTGCAGTTGAACGCCCGTGAACGTCTCCTGCCCCGGGTAGCGCGGCCGGACCGGGTTCGTCCACGTACCGGTGGCGTTGATGATCGCCCGGGCCCGCCAGTGCCCCCGGTCCGTCTCCACCGTGAACTCGTCGCCCGGCAGCACCCGCGACACCGTGACCGGCCGCAGGATCGGCAGCCCCGCCCGCTCCTCGAACGCCGCGAAGTACCGCGGGACCGCGGTGCGGCTCGGCTCGTCCGGATCGATCGGTGGCTTCGCGAACCCCGGCAGATCGAAGATCCCGTTCACCGTCGCCATCCGCAGCGACTCCCACCGGTGCCGCCACGCCCCACCCGCCGCCGGCTCCGCGTCCAGCACCACGAACGTCCGCGCCGCCCCCGGTTCCTCCACCGCGCTGACGAACCCACGCCGTTTCAGGTGATACCCGGCCGACAGCCCCGCCTGCCCACCCCCGATGACGACGACGGTCGCATACTCAGGCATGGCTTCCTCACCGGCTCAAACGATCAACAACCCCTCGATGGTACGTACGTGAGCACTCCCCACCGAGTCGTGTGATCAACAGCGTCGCACGCCGGTTCGTACGTCACTCTTAGTAGCTATGTGTGCCACTATATCCGTTCTGTGAATACAGTTCGTGTTTCCTGTTTACTTCCTGAGTGTTGAGGCTCTACAGTCCGTCCGGCTCATCGTGATCACCGGGGGAGACTGTCGTGTCACGTGGCGTCATGCCGCACCGTTTTCGTTCGTCGTCGCGACGCAGACTCGCCCTTCTTCTGTCCGGTGTGACCGGTCTGTCGCTGATCCCGTTGTTCGCACAGCCCTCGGCGGCGGCACGACCGCAGTCCGAAGTGGAGCAGGCGGTGGAGTCCGGCCGCCGGGTCGAGGTGCTGTCCGAGCGCACCGAGTACTCACAGGTGTTCGCGGAACCATCCGGCCGCCTGGTGCTGGAGTCGACCGTCGTCCCGAAACGCGTCCGTCAGGCCGACGGCTCCTGGTCCGAGACCGACCTGAACCTCGCCGTGCACACCGACGGCACGGTGCGCCCGGGCGCGTCGATCGCGGACGTCAGCTTCTCCGGTGGCGGTGACGGGCCGATGGTGACGCTGACCGAGGCCGGAAAGACGCTGGAGCTCACCTGGCCGGGCGACCTGCCCGAGCCGTCGGTGAGCGGGGACTCCGCGACCTATCCCGGCGTGCTGCCCGATGTGGACCTGGTGCTGCGCGCGACGTGGACCGGTTTCACGCACGTGCTGGTGGTCAGGACGCCGGAGGCGGCGGAGTCGCTGCGCACGGTCACGATCGGGATCGGCGGCGACGCGTCCGTGCAGGAGCTGCCCGGCGGCGGTCTCCAGGCGGTCGCCGGCCGGACCGTGCTCGCGACCGCGGCCGCGCCGACGATGTGGGACTCGTCCGCCCCGGCCGCCGGCGCACGGGCGCGCACGGCGGCGCAGACCACGGACCAGTCGACGCCGGCCGGCCCGGGCGCCGCGGCGAACACCGCGACCGTGCAGACCGAGCTGACCGGCGAGGGCGACCTGCGCCTGATCCCGGACACCGGCCTCCTGGAGTCGCCCGAACCACGCTTCCCGCTTTACATCGACCCCGCCTGGGACAGGAAGCCGGCGAAGTGGGCGTACGCGACCAGCAACAACGGTGACAACCACCACGACCGGGCGCGGGTCGGCTACAACCCCGGATCCGGTTTCCTGCACCGGTCGTTCTTCAAGTTCCCGATGACCGGCCTGGGCGGGAAGTACATCCACACGGCCCGGGTGCAGATGAACCTGGACCACTCCTGGTCGTGTGACTTCACGCCGACGTCGATGTGGTTCGCGGACGCGATCGGCACCGGGAACAGCGGCGGCCGGGTCGCCTGGAACACGAGACTGCGCACCCACCTGGTGTCGGCGTCGTCGCACGCGAACAACGCGAACGGATGCGGCCAGAACCGTCCCGACATGATCGTGCAGTTCGACAACGGCGCGGTGCGCAACCAGGTGCAGTCCGGCGCGAACAGCGGCTGGCAGGACGTCACGTTCGGGTTCTGCGCCTGCGAGCCGAGTGGCGCGATGGAGGGCTACGCGATCCGCTGGAAGACGTTCTTCGCCGCGGACGCCACGCTGGTGGTGGAGTACGACAGCATCCCGGGCACGCCGGAGCGGCTGATGGTCGAGCCGAACACCGACTGCGGCGCGCCGATCTCGACCGGCACGCTGACGCCGCGCCTGTACGCCCGCCTGCTGGACGCGGACGGCACGCAGAAGCTCACCGGAACGTTCCAGTGGAAGGAGATCCCGGGTCCCGGCCGCGTCGACGACACCACGTTCCCGGTCTCCACCGCGACCGTGTCGGACCAATCCGCGGGCGCGCTGTCGACCCCGGTCACGATCACGATCCAGAACGCCAAGCGGTACGCGTTCCGGGTACAGACCCGTGACCCCGCACCGTACAACCAGTCCAGCCCGTGGTCGCGATGGTGCGAGTTCTACGCGGACACCGCGGTCCCGCAGGAACCGACGGTCACCCGGACGTCAGCCGTGCCCGAACCGGGCGGCGAGGCCGCGTTCACGATCAGCACGCCCGAACTCGACGTGACGAAGTTCCGGTACGGGTGGAAGAACCCGCCGGAGAAGGAGATAACCCCGACGCTGACGACCGCGGCGGACGGCACGAAGTCGATGACCGCGCAGGTGAAGCTGACCACGGTCCAGTACGGCGAGAACATCTTCACCGCGCACGCGATCGACGGCACCGGCAACCTCGGCCGGTCCACCAGCATCAGCCTGATCGTGAACCGCCCGTCCGGGCCGATCGCCCGCTACGGACTCCAGGCGTACCCCGGCGTGGGCCGGGACCTCGCGGTGCAGGACGACCTTCACCCCGGCACCGCGAACACGCTCAGCACCACGGACCTCACCTGGACCGACGACGTACGGGTGATCGGCGGGCAGACCGCGACGTTCACCGGCACCGCCGGGCAGGGCGCGGTGACGATCGGCACGATGCTGGACACGACGAAGTCGTACTCCGTCGCCGCCTGGGTTCGGCTGACCGACCTGAGCACGCCGCAGACGCTCATCGCCAAGGGCGCCGCGGCCGGGCAGTCGAACCCGTTCCGGGTCCGGGCCCGTCCGCTGAGCACCGGCGGCAACGCCTGGTGCCTGCTGATGCAGTCCGGCGCCGAGGTGTGTTCCGGCACGCTGAACACCGCCGGGCAGTGGACCCACGTGGCCGCCGGGTTCGACAGCGTCGACCGGCGCATCACGATCTGGGTCGGTGGCGCCGCCACCTCGGCCGCGTTCGACGCACCCACCACCAACTCGAACCTGAACGTGATCGGCCGCGGGCAGGACGCCGCCGGTGCCGTCTCGGTCGAGCGGCTCCGCGGCAACGTCGCCGACGTGCAGATCTTCAACCGTCCGCTGGTCACCGAGGACTTCACCGGCGTGATCGCGGTCCGCACCGAGGACGGCGAGGTCGACGAGGCCGGCATCCTCGACCCGATCCGGGTCGGTCAGTGGACGTTCAACTCCGGCATCCCGTGCTTCGACGAATCGATCGCGGACACCTGTGAGGTCCCCGCGGACGACATGTTCCAGCGGCGGCTGGCCACCACGCTCGGCTCCGTGGTCGACGCGGGACGCGACGGCGCCAGCCTCTTCCTGGACACCGCGCTCGCGGACGGCACCGACGGGCCCACGCCGACCCGGGAGTACGGGCGGTCCCAGCGCCGGGGCGGCGACGGGGCCTGGCAGGACGCGCCGGTGCTGCGGACCGACCAGTCCTTCACCGTGTCCGCATGGGCCGATCCGCTGGACATCGACACCGGCGCGCACACCGTCGTGTCGCAGGACGGCCCGGACCGCACGCCGTTCGCGCTGTCCCTGCGGCCGTGGACGGTCAAGGGCGTCACGTCGAACCACTGGACGTTCTCGATGATGCCGCCGTCCGGCGAGGGTGGCGACGTGGTGGCGTCGAAGACGCCGGTCAGCTACGACGACACCGCGGGCTGGACGCACGTCGTCGCGGTCTACGACGCCCCGCGCAAGCAGCTCCGGCTGTACGTCAACGGCGTGCTTCAGGGCACGACGACCAACCACATGGCGGTGTGGCAGGCCGCCGGTCCGCTGATCGTCGGCGGCGCGCTGTTCAACGGACAGCGGACCGACCGCTGGTACGGCGGCATCGACGACGTGCAGACCTACCAGGGCGCGCTCACCGACGCCCGGGTCAAGGACCTGTTCGACACCCAGCGCACCGGAGTGGCATGAGCGCGATGATGCTCCGGCGGCCCGGCCGGGCGCCGGCGTCGGTACTCGGCGTCGTCCTGGTGGGCACGCTGCTCGCGGTGCCCCCGGCGCCGGCCGTGGCGGCCGCACCGGAGCCGTTGAGAGGTCAGGTGGAGCACGTCGACGCGGACGGCGGCGAGGTACGCGGTACCGCGCCGGCCGGCGCCGAGGCCCGTGCGGCCGACCTGCCCGACCCGGTGTGGCCGGGCGCGTCGTCCGCCCGTGTGGTGCTGCGCGACTCGGGCGTGGCCAGGGCCGGCGGTGCGCCGGTGACGGTCGCCCGGGCGAGCGCGAGCCTGCCGTCCGACCTCACGGTCGAGGTGCTGGACCGGTCCCGGGTGCCGGCGGCCTGGCGGGACGGCGTGGTGCTGCGGGTCGGTGGCGCACGCGGCGCGACGGCCTCCGGGGCCGCCACGGTCTCCGTCGACTACCGCGGCTTCCGGCACGCGTACGGTGGTGGCTGGTCCGATCGCCTGCGTCTGTGGCAGCTGCCGCAGTGTGCGCTGACCACGCCGGGCGAGCCCCGGTGCGCGCCGCGCGAGCTGCCGAGCGTGAACGACCCGGCCGTCGGTACGGTCACCGCCGACGCCACGATCGTGCCGATCGGCGGGACCGGCGCCGCGACCACGCGGGCCGAGCTGGCCGGTGACGTGGCCGTGACCACCACGGCGGGTACGCTGTTCGCGGTGGCTGCCGTCGCGTCCGGCCCGTCCGGTGACTTCGGGGCCACGTCGCTGGCACCGTCGTCGATCTGGAGCGCCGGCGGCAACTCCGGCGCGTTCACCTGGGCGTACGACATCGCCACGCCGCCGGTGCACGCGGGTGGCTCGCCGGCCCTGTCGGTCACCTACAACTCCTCGTCGGTGGACGGCCGGTCCAGCGCCACGAACAACCAGCCGTCCTGGCTCGGAGAGGGTTTCGAGCTCGGCATCGGCTACGTCGAGCGCCGCTACGTCGGCTGCGCGGACGACACGGACGGTGGCGCGAACAACGGCGAGTCCACCCGGACGGGCGATCTGTGCTGGCGCAACGACAACGCGGTGCTCAACCTCAACGGCGCCACCACCGAGCTGATCTACGAGGCCGGCCGGGGCTGGCACGGTCGCGCCGAGAACGGCTCGACGATCGAGAAGACCGGCGAGTACTGGAAGGTGACCGGCACCGACGGCACCGAGTACTACTTCGGCCGCAACACGCTGCCCGGGCACGCCGGCACCACGGAGTCGGCCTGGACCGTGCCGGTCTACGGCAACCATGCCGGCGAGCCGTGCCATCGGGCCGCGTTCGCCGACTCGATGTGCGACCAGGTCTACCGCTGGAACCTCGACTACGTGGTGGACGTACGCGGCAACACCCGCTCCTACTGGTACGCCAAGGAGCTCAACCAGTACGCCACCCGGGCGACCGCGACCACGCCGGTCGACTACGTGCGCGGCGGCACGCTCACCCGCATCGACTACGGCACCTGGGACCGGGGCGCGGCCGACCGGTCGGTGACGCCGGTGGCCCGGGTCGTCCTGGACAGCGCCGACCGGTGTGTGACCGCGTCGTGCGGCACGCACGACGCGCAGAACTGGCCGGACGTACCGTGGGATCAGGAATGCGCCGTCTCCGCCGCGACCTGCCCGGACGTGAACCAGCCGACGTTCTGGTCCACCAAGCGCCTGTCGAAGATCACCACCCGGCTCTGGGACACCACGAAGGCGACGCCGGGCTGGCAGGACGTCGCGTCGTGGACGTTCACGCACAGTTTCCCGTCGCCGGGCGACGGCGGCAGCGCGGGCCTGTGGCTGTCCTCGATCGTCAGGACCGGGCTGGTCGGTACCGCGATCGAGATGCCGCCGGTGACGTTCCTGCATGAGCCACTGCCGAACCGGGTGTTGACCGCGCACAACACCACGAACAGCTGGCAACGTCTGTCCAAGGTGGTCAGTGAGACGGGCGCCACCACGCATGTGCGCTACTCGCTGCCGCAGTGCACCGCGTCGAACCTGCCGGCGTCCGCGGCGGGTAACGGCATGCGCTGCTACCCGGTGATCGGCCCGGACCCGTCCGCCCCGACCCGGGACATCACCGAGTGGTGGCACAAGTACGTGGTCGAGTCCGTCACCGAGACCGACGTGCAGCTGACCGGTGGCGTGCAGTCACCGCAGAAGGTCACCACCTATACCTACGAGGGCGCACCGGCCTGGCACTACGCCGACGACGACGGCCTGATCCAGGCGAAACGCAAGACCTGGAGCCAGTACCGGGGGTACGCGGCCGTCACCACCCGGGTCGGTGCGGGCGACGCAAGGACGCTCAGCCGCACCACGTACCTGCGCGGCATGCACGGCGACCGGGCGTCGGCCTCCGGTGGCACGCGTACGGTCACGGTGGGCGCGTCGCTCGGCGACGAGACCGTCCACGACGAGGACGCGTTCGCCGGCATGACGCGCGAGAGCGTCGTGTACAACGGCACGCTGGACCGGCCGGTGTCCAAGACCGTCTCCGTGCCCTGGCAGTCCCCGCCGACCGCGTCCCGGACCATCAACGGCGACACGGTCAGCGCACGCCACGTGAAGACGCAGACCACGTACACCGGAGTGGCACTGGGCGTCGCCGGGGAGCGCGGCTGGCGCACCGGCCGCGACCACACCACGTTCGACGACGTCTACGGGCTGGTGACGTCCGCGCAGTCCGACGGCGACCTCGGGGTCACCGGCGACGAGGACTGCACGACCTACACCTACAGCCGCAACACCGCCAAGAACCTGGTCGGACTGTACAAGCGGGTGACCCGGACCGCGCTGAGTTGCGGCACCGCGCCGGCCACGATCGACGACGTCATCTCCGACACCCGTACCTACTACGACGGCGCCGCCGGCGTCGACGCCGTGCCCGCCTACGGCTCCGCGACGAGGACCGAGGTCCTGAAGAACTGGACCAAGGCCGGCGGTACGGAGTGGGAGGACGCCGGGCAGACCGGCTACGACGCGTTCGGCCGCACGGTCCGCACCACCGACGTGCGGGGCGGCGTCACCACGACCGCGTACACCCCGGCGTCCGGCGGACCGGTCACGAAGGTCACCACCACGAACCCGCTCGGCTGGACCACCACGATCGACACCGCGCCGTACTGGGGCGTGCCCGCCGTCACCA
Organism: Catenuloplanes niger; assembly: GCF_031458255.1. NCBI lineage: Bacteria > Bacillati > Actinomycetota > Actinomycetes > Micromonosporales > Micromonosporaceae > Catenuloplanes > Catenuloplanes niger. The sequence goes on along the minus strand of NZ_JAVDYC010000001.1, from coordinate 348,595 downwards.
CCGACCCGAACAACCGGGTCGAGACGCGTGAGTACGACGCGCTCGGCCGGGTCGCGCGCACCTGGGACGCCGGGTGGACGAAGGCGGCACAGCCGAACAGCCCGCAGGTGCGCTACACCTACGTGTACGCCCCGAACCGCGACGCCTACCCCTACGTCAAGACCGAGCGGCTGCACGCGGGCCGGGCCTACACCGCCACGTTCGAGATCCTCGACGGCTTTCTCCGCACCCGGCAGACGCAGACCGCCGCGCGGGACGGCAGCGGCAACCGGGTGCTCACCGACACCCACTACGACGAGTACGGCCGGGTGAGCACGACCTACCAGCAGCACGTCGAACCCGGCACCGCGTCCGGCGTCTACTGGTACGAGCCGCAGTGGTCGGTGCCGGCGGTCAACCGGACCGTCTACGACCTCGCGGGCCGCACCACCGACACGATCCTGCTGGCCGGTGACGGCGTGACCAACCTGGTCGAGAAGTGGCGCACGCACGTCACGGACGAGGGCGACCGCACGCTGACCACGCCACCGGCCGGTGGCACCCCGACCACGGCGCTGCGCGACCTGCGGGACCGGACGACGGAGTTGCGGCAGCACACCACGGCCGCCGGGGTCGCCGGCGACTACCGGGCCACGTCGTACGCGTACGACCGCCGGGACCTGCTGGTCAGGGTCACCGATGCGGGCGGCAACGAGTGGACCTACACGTACGACGCCAAGGGACGCGAACTGTCCCGCCGGGACCCGGACTCGGGCACGTCGCTGACCACGTACAACGCGTTCGGCGACGTCGAGACGACCACGAACGGCGCCGGCGAGACGCTCTGGCGCGGGTACGACTCGCTGGGCCGGCAGACGCAGCTGCGCGACGACTCGGCCACCGGTGCTCTCCGGGCCGGGTGGACGTTCGACACGCTCTACAGCGGCCAGGTCGTGCGGGGCCAGCTGACCCAGACGGTCCGCTACGACAACAGCAGGGACCCCGCCACGACCGCCGAGTACAGGTGGCAGGTCCGCGTGTTCGACCTGCGCTACAACGTGACCAGCGCGAACTACGTCATCCCGGCGGTGGAGACCGGTCTGGCCGGCACCTGGGTCGTCGGCGTCGGCTACTCGCCGTACGACGGCAGCCGGGTCAGCACGTCCTATCCGCCCGCGGGCGGCATGACCACGGAGCTGGTGGAGACCGAGTTCCACGCGGGCAACGGCCTGCCGAACGCGCTCAGGACGAACCTGATCGACGTCGACTCCTACGTGGTCAACCAGCAGTACACCGCGTACGGCGAGCCGACCTTCCACCGCCGCAAGACGAAGTACGGCGCCTACGTCGAGGACAACACGCTCTACGACACCGCCACCCGCCGGGTCACCGGCACCACCGTGCGGCCGGAGAGCGCGGCCGGCACCGTCGCGAACACCTCCTACGGATACGACCCGGCCGGCAACATCGTGTCCGTCGCGGACGCCCCCGCCGTCGGCACGGCCGACACCCAGTGCTTCGGCTATGACACGATGCGGCAGCTCACCTCCGCCTGGACGCCGGGGAGCGGGACCGGGTGCGAGACCGCGCCGAGCGTCGCGAACCTCGGGGGTGCCGCGCCGTACTGGACGGACTGGACGATCGACGCGATCGGCAACCGCACGAAGGAGGTCGGTCACACCGCGGCCGGGGACGTGAGCACGACCTACGCGGTTCCCGCCGCCGGTGCCACGGCGGTACGCCCGCACGCGGTGACCGGTACGACCAGGACCGCGCCCGGTGCGTCCCCGGTCACCCAGGCGTACGCGTACGACGGCGCCGGCAACACCGTGACCCGGCCGGGGCAGACGCTCACCTGGGACGCGGAGGGCCGGCTGGTCAAGACGGTGGAGGGCACGGCCACGCACACCGACGTGTACGACGCCGGAGGCGTCCGGTTGATCCGCCGCGATCCCACCGGGGCCACGCTCTACCTGCCCGGCATGGAGGTCCGCCGGGCGACCGGCGCGACCAGCAGCACCGCGACCCGGTACTACGAATTCGCCGGAAAGATCGTCGCCTCGCGTACCGGGTCGAACACGAACGGCAGCCTCACCTGGCTGTACAGCGACCACCAGGGCACCCAGAACCTGACGGTCGCCGCGGCCGGGCAGGCGGTCACCAGCCGGCGGCAGACGCCGTACGGCACGGCCCGGGGCGCAGCGGTCGCCTGGCCGAACCAGAAGGGCTTCGTCGGCGGCGACGGTGACCCGACCGGGCTCGTGCACATCGGCGCGCGCGACTACGACGCGGTCCTCGGCCGGTTCCTCTCCGCGGACCCGGTGATGGACCTACGGGATCCGCAGCAGTGGAACGCGTACGCGTACGCGCACAACAGCCCGGTGACGTTCAGCGACCCGAGCGGCCTGCGCGACTGCGACTACGCCGACTGCGACGGCCACGGCAACAGCAAGAACCTCGACGACAACCACGACGGTACGCCGGACCCACCGAAGCCCGGCGGCGGCAAGCCCGGCGGCGGGCGGAAGACCAACGACGGCCGCGGCGGCGGCGACCGTCAGCGTCCGCCCGCGCCCGACTACTCGCTCACCTGCACCAAGGACGCCTGCACCCAGTCCCAGGACGAGGAGGAGCTGTACTCCTGGCTGGTCGCGGAGTCGTACCGGTATCAGGAGGGCATGCCGCCGAACGTGCGGGCGCAGCTCGCCGACGTCTGCCTGCAGATCAACTGCTCCACGCTCGGCAAGGCGCAGCTGGCCTGGTGCTACCGCAACCACGAGGTGTGCGCGAACGCGATGCTCGCCGCGGTCGCCACCCAGGGAGCCGCACAACAGCTGACCGCGGGCGCGAGCGATCACGGCACGATGTCCCTCGGCCAGACCAACGCGATCCGGCACGCCTCCTGGATGGCGCTGGTGGTGACCGACTACGGGTTGACCGAGGAACAGGCGCTGACCCTCGGCGTCGCCCACGAGATGGACGGTACCGGCGAGAACGCGTGGGGCTCCGGCGAGAGCAAGATCGACCTGCACAACAACCTGGTCGGGGTGAAGCTCGGCCAGAACATCAGGAACTCCGAGTACTACCAGGAACGCGCGAACCAGGCCCTGGTCATCGACCAGCTGATCATCGCGGCTCGGAGCGACGGGTGCGGCCAGTGCCTCTACGTCTACAAGTAGGCTGACTGTTCCCGCGGGCCGGCGGTGTGCCGTCGGCCCGCCTCCCGTCGCTCGGAGGTTCTGGTGAGGCGAAGCCGCGCGCTGGCGGCCACGGTGGCCGTCGTGGTCGCGTTGAGCGGGTGCGGTGCGCTCGGCGGCGACACCGGCGACGAGGCACCGGCCGTGCTGCAGGTGGCGTGGGCGCCGGACGGCACCGTCTACGCGATCACCTACGAGGGGTCCGCGTCGGCCGGCTTGGCCCGGATCACCGACGACGGCCGCCTGAGCCCGATCACCGTGCCCACGGTGCCGGACTGCCCGTTCCCGCCCACGCCCGCCGGTTTCGCCGGCGCCGTCGCCGACGTCGGCCTCACCGCCACCTGCGACGTCACCAAGACGCTGCTGCTCGCGATCTCGGGCGCCGGCATCACGCCGGTCACCGCGGTCGCCGGCCGCGCCACCTCGATGGCCTGGCTCCCCGGGCGGAATTACGCGGTCGTCCCGCAGAGCGAGGGCACCTGCGACTACCTGACCACCACCGGCCCCGGGGACCCGCTCGCCGCGATCACCGAGGCCGGCCTTCGCAACTTCCGGCCCGGCCAGGGGGAGTGCGGCCCCGACCACGACCGCCTGGACACCCCGGTCTCCGCCGGCCCGGACGCGTTCGTCTTCTTCGCCGCACCGCCCGACGGCGACCGGTCCCGCGACGACCAGGAGGGCGCGCTCCACCTCGCCACGGCGTCCGGCGTGCGTCCGGTCGTCCGCCAGGTCAGCGACGTCGACGCGCTGACCGCCGCACCGACCACCACGGCCGTGCTGCTCCGCGCCCGCGTCGCCGGCACCCACGCCACCCACCTGATCACGCTCCCCGACGGCGCCGCCTGCCTCACCACCGTCGACACCCCCGCCGCGTTCTCCCCCGACGGCACCCGGATCGCCGCCCTCGACCCCGGCGCCTACGGCACCCCGGACTACGTCCGCCGCATCCCGCTGGCCGACCTCTGCGCCTGAGGCGGGGATCCGGCTCGCACTCGACGGTGCCGGATAGTCCGGGCATCCGTGCGTCACGGGCGCCCGGACATCGACATATGTTGTCATGATGGGGTCATGTGGCGGCGGCTGTCCTATGTGTACGTGCTGGTCGGTGCGGGGCTGGTGCTCGGTGCCGTGGTGACGTTGTGGCCGATCCGGGACACGCCGGGGCTGGGGACGCAGCTGCGCATCAACATCGGGTCGAACCTGATCGACCTGGTGCTGGCCGTGCTGGTGCTGCAGCCGGCGGTGCTGGCGCTGAACCGGAACGCGGTCCGGCGGCGCAACAGCCTCGACTACCGGGACGTGATCCGGCGGATCGAGCGGGCGCAGTACCGGGTGGACATCTGGAAGTTCTGGACCGGGCTGCTGGAGCCGCGGTACGAGCGGGCGTTCACGGCTGCGGTGCACGGCGCGCTGGACCGGGACGTGCGGTTCCGGATCATGCTGACGGACCCGGCGTCGGCGGACGCGGCCGCGCGTGGCCGGCAGACCGCGCCGACGGACGCGGTCGCGCTGATCCGGCAGAACATCGAACGGCTGGACGCGCTGATCGCCGCGCTGCCGGAGAAGCGCCGGGAGCTGTTCGCGGTCGGGATCAGCCCGGTCGGGCCGGCACACGCGATCTACCGCGTCGACGACTGGCTGTCCTACGGCCGGTTCGGCGCCCGACGGGTCAGCGAGAACCAGCAGCGCGAGGTGCAGGTGCACGGCGACGTGGGCGCGCTGGCCCTGGAGGCGTTCGACGGCCGGTGGAACGCGGCGCGGCCGATCGCGGAGCACTACCGGCTGCGCGTCCGGTTCGTGGCCGGTGCCGAGACCGTCGAGCGCGACGTGCCGTACGTGGTCTGCGATGACGAGCCGTGGGTGGACCTGGGCGGCGACCGCCCACGCGGTGACGTCACCGCCGGTGGGGTGCGCTACCGGGCGGTGGAGCCGGGACCGGAGGGCGGTGCGCGGGCGGGCGTGCTGTTCCGGGCCAAGTACGGCCGGGACGACGTGCTGCTGCTGCGGTTGACCGCCCGGTCGCGCGGCGCACGCCGTACCGTCGAAGGCCGTTGATCCCGGGTCGTAGGGCCCTCCGGCACCTGTGGTGCGGCAGGTGACCGGCGCATTCTGGTGTCGCGGCGGGCCGCCGTGCGAACGGGCGGGCCGGCCGGGAAGTGGCAGAGCGACGCTGAGGAGCGGGTCATGGCTGAGAAGAACGAGGGCGTCGTGGCGACGGAGCGTTCCGCGGCCGGCGGGGGAGCGGTGCGGCTGCTCGGGCTGCTGACCATGCTGGGCGGTGCGGTGCTGCTGATCGCGGGCGCGGCGGTGTGGTTCACGGTGCAGAGCCAGCTCGCCGACGAGCGGATCACCGTCTCGGCCGACGCGGAATGGTTCGCCGGCGAGAAGATCGACGGCCCGCTGACCGCGTACGCGGAGGCGCAGGTGATCGAGAAGCACGCGCTCGAGGCCAGCGGCGGCAAGACGTACGCTGAACTCGACCGCACGGACCCGACCCGCGAGACCGTGATGACCGGGTCGTTCCTGCGCTCGTCGCTGTTCACGTCCGTGGTGTCGTTCGGCATCGCGGCCATGGCGATGGGGCTGGGGCTGCTGTTCGCGATGATCGGCTGGAGCCTCACCACGATCGGCCGCCGCCTCACCCCGGCCCCCTGACCCGACGATCGAACTCACGCGGACCGGCGCGAACCGCGCCGGTCCGCGTGTGTGGAGAGTGCCCCCGCCCGGTTGCGGTAGATGGGTGACGTCGACGGTCGCACAGCGTCATGATCAACTGGATTTGCCCGTTCTGTGAACACCCTTTGTAATTGCTGTTTACTTCCTGAGTATCGATGCTCTAGAGTCCCTCGGGCCAATCTTGATCACCGGGGGAGACCACTGTGTCACGTGGTGTCATGCCGCGCGCGTTCCGTTCGTCGTCGCGGCGTAGGCTCGCGCTCATTCTGTCCGGTGTGGTGGGTCTGACACTGCATCCCGTGCTGCCGCAGGCCGCCGAGGCGGCGCGACCGCTGTCCGAAGCAGAGCGGGCGGCGGACACCGGCGAACGGGTCGAGGTGCTGTCCGAGCGGACCGAGTATTCGCAGGTGTTCGCGGAGCCGTCGGGTCGGTTCGTGATGGAGTCGACGGTGGTGCCGAAGCATGTGCGGCACGCGGACGGGTCGTGGTCGGAGACGGATCTGGATCTGTCGGTGCGGCCGGACGGGACGGTGCGTCCGGGTGCGTCCATCGCGGACGTGCGGTTCTCCGGTGGTGGTGACGCGCCGATGGTGACGCTGGTCGACGCGGGGAAGACGTTGACGTTGTCGTGGCCGGGGGATCTGCCGGTGCCGGAGGTGAGTGGGGATTCCGCGACGTACCGTGGCGTGCTCGATGGTGTTGATCTGGTGTTGCGGGCGACGTGGACGGGGTTCACGCATGTGCTGGTGGTGAACACGCCGGAGGCGGTGGAGTCGGTTCGGTCGGTGACGATCGATGTCGGTGGTGACGCGTCGGTGTCGGCGTTGCCGGATGGTGGGTTGCGGGCGGTGGCGGGTCGTACGGTGCTGGCGACCGCGGACGCGCCGACGATGTGGGATTCGGCGGCGCCGCCGTTGGGGTTGATGGCGCGGATGGCGACCTCGGGTGTGCCGTCGTCGCCGGCCGGGCCGGGAGATGCGTCGAACACGGCGGCGGTGCGGACCGAGGTGACCGGGCAGGGGGATCTGCGGCTGATCCCGGACGCGGGCATGCTCGGTGCGCCGGAGCAGCATTTCCCGCTGTTCATCGACCCGGCGTGGGACAAGAAGGCAGCGCGGTGGGCGTACGCGACGAACAATCAGGCCGACAACTACAGTGACCGGGCTCGGGTCGGCTGGAACCCGGGATCGGAGAAGCTGCACCGGTCGTTCTTCAAGTTCATGACGACGGACCTGGCCGGGAAGTACGTGCACTCGGCACGGGTGCAGATGAATCTGGACCACTCGTGGTCGTGTGATTTCACGCCGACGTCGATGTGGGTGTCGGATGCGATCAACGGCGCGCAGAAGAACGGCGACCGGGTGACGTGGTGGACGATTCTGCGGACCGGGCTGGTCGCGGCGTCTTCGCACGCGAACGACGCCGGTGGCTGTGGGCAGAACCGGCACGACATGATCGTGCAGTTCGACAACGCCGCGGTGAAGAACCAGGTGCAGTCGTTCGCGTCGGCGCGGAAGACGGACATCACGTTCGGATTCTGTGCGTGTGACCTCAGCGGCGCGATGGAGGGTTACGCGGTTCGCTGGAAGACGTTCATCGCCGATGACGCGAGGTTGATCGTCGAGTACGACAGCATTCCGGGTACGCCGGAGCGGCTGATGGTCGAGCCGAACACCGACTGCAGTGTGCCGATCTCGACCGGGACGCTGACCCCGCGGTTGTACGCGCGGCTGCCGGACGCGGACACGACGCAGAAACTGACGGCGACGTTCCAGTGGAAGCAGATCCCGGCCGCGGGCCAGGTCAACGACGGCACATTCCCGGTGTCGACGTCGACGGTGTCGAACCAGTCCGCGAACGCGCAGTCCTCACCGGTGCAGGTGACGATCCAGAACGGCAAGCGGTACGCGTTCCGGGTGCAGACGAAGGATCCGGCGCCGTACAACCAGTCGAGTCCGTGGTCGGGGTGGTGTGAGTTCTATCCGGACACGAGCGTGCCGGCCGAGCCGTCGGTGACGCGGACGTCGGGGGTGCCGGGGCCGGGTGGTGAGGCGGCGTTCACGATCAGCACGCCGTCTCTGGACGTGACGAAGTTCCGGTACGGGTGGAAGAACCCGCCGGACAAGGAGATCACGGCGACGCTGACGACGGCCGCGGACGGCAGCAAGTCGATGACGGCGTCGGTGAAGCTGTCGACGGTTAAGTACGGCGAGAACATCTTCACCGCGTACGGCATCGACAACACGCTGAACAACGGGCGGGCTACCAGCGTCAGCCTGATCGTCAACGCCCCGCGGGGCCCGATCGCCGACTTCGGCCTCCAGGCCTACCCGGGCGTCGACCAAGCCACGGCGCTGCAGAACAGCGCGGCAGCGGGCGGAGGTGCGCTCGCCACGACGGATCTGACCTGGACCGACGATGTGCGGATCCTGGGCGGGAAGACCGCCACGTTCACCGGCACCGCCACCCAGGGCGCGGTCGCTACCGGAGTGGCACTGGACACGACGAAGTCATACTCGGTGGCGGCGTGGGTGCGGCTGACCGACCTGACCGTGACGTCGACGGCCATCGCGAAGGAGGCCCCGGCCGGGGTGTCCAGCCCGTTCCGGCTGCGGGCCCGCCCGCTGACCGCCGGCAACTCCTGGTGCCTGCTGATCCCGTCCACTACGACCACCGTCGGCACCGAAGTGTGCTCGAACAGGCTCAACACGGTCAACCAGTGGACGCACGTCGCGGCCGGCTACGACAGCGCGGACAAGCGGATCAAGGTCTGGGTGGACGGCGTGGAGACGTCGGCCGGGTTCAGCGCGCCGACGACCAACACCAACCCGATCGTCATCGGCCGCGGCCAGGATGCAGCCAGCACCGGCTTCGTCGAGCGATTCCGCGGCAACATCGCCGACGTCCAGATCTTCGACCGTCTCCTCGTGCCGGACGACTTCACCGGCGCGACCGCGGTCCGCACCGACGACGGCGAGGTGGACGAGCCCGGCATCCTCGACCCGGTCGAGGTTGGCCTATGGAGATTCGACCGCGGTGTGCCGTGCGGCGACGAGTCGAACGCGCGGCTGTGCAACGTTCCGGCGGATGACGACTTCCAGCGCGAGCTGCGGACCACCCTCGGCACGATGATCGACTACGGGCGGGACGGCAGCAGCATGTTCCTCGACGCCACGCTGGTCGACGGCAGCACCCCGAACCCGAAGCGCGAGTACGGTCAAAGCCGGCAGAGCACCGGCACCGCGGCCGAATACACGCCGGTGCTGCGTACCGATCAGTCTTTCACGGTGTCGGCCTGGGCCGACCCGGACGCGCTCGGCACCGGCGTACGTACCGTCGTCTCCCAGGACGGCCCGGACCGTACCCCGTTCGTCCTCTCGCTCCGGACCGAGACGGTCAACGGCGTCGCCGTCGATCGCTGGGCGTTCTCGAGATTGCCGTCATCCGGTGACGGCGCGGACGCGGTGCGATCGACCGCGGCGGTCACCGCCGAGGACACGGCCGGATGGACGCACTTGGTCGGTGTCTACGACGCGGAGCGCAAGCAGGTCCGGCTGTACGTCAACGGTGTGCTCCAGGGGAGCACCACCGCGAACATGCCCGCCTGGCAGGCATCCGGGCCGCTGACCGTCGGCGGCGCCCTGTTCAACGGCCAGCGCACCGACGCCTGGCACGGCGGCATCGACGATGTGCATACCTACCAGGGCGCGCTCAACGACGCCCACGTCCGCGCGCTGTTCCTGCGCGAGCAGACGACCCCGGTGGACTGACCAAATGACTTCTGGACGCAACGCCGACGTGAAACGGATGGGGAACAGCGTGGGCAGGTCGACGATGGGCACGGCCGGACGGCTGCTGGCAGCGACGCTCGGCGCCGTCATGGCGGGCACCCTGCTCGCCGTACCGCCGGCACTGGCGGTGCAGACGCCCCCGGAACCGCTGCGTGGACAGGTGGACGCGGTCGACGCGCACGGCGGCGAGGTGACCGGCACCGCTCCCGTACCGCAGGATGATCCCCTGCCCGACCTGCCGGACCCGGTGTGGCCGACCGCGGGCTCGGCGCGCGCGGTGCTGAAGTCGTCCGAGTCGGCGAAAGCCGCTGGGACACCGGTGTCCGTGGCGCGCGCGGGCGGTGAGGCCGGCAAGCGGCTGCCGTCCGAACTGACCGTCGAAGTGATCGACCGCGGGCAGGTGCCCGGTCAGTGGCGCGACGGCGTGGTCCTGCGCGTCGGCGGCGCGCGCGGTGCGACGACGTCGGGCACCGCGTCGGTGTCCGTCGACTACAGCGGCTTCCGGCACGCCTACGGAGCCGGATGGTCCTCGCGGCTGCAGCTGTGGCAGCTGCCGCAGTGCGCGCTGACCGCCACCGACCAGTCGCGGTGCTCGCCCCGGCGGCTGCCGAGCGTGAACGACACCGCGACCAGCACGGTCACGGCGGACGCGACGATCGAGCCGATCGGCGGCACCGGTGCTGCGACCAGCCGTGCGCAGCTCGCCGGCGACGCTGCGGTGGCGTCTCCGGCCGGCACGCTGATCGCGCTGGCCGCGGCCCCGTCCGGCCCTTCGGGCGACTTCACCGCCACGTCCCTGTCGCCGACCTCGAACTGGAGCGTCGGCGGGAACTCGGGATCGTTCAACTGGTCGTACGGCATCACCTCCCCGCCCGCGCATGCCGGCAAGGCGCCCGGTGTGGCGGTGTCGTACTCGTCGTCATCGGTCGACGGACGGTCGAACGCCAGCAACAGCCAGCCGTCCTGGATCGGTGAAGGCTTCGACCTGGGTGTCGGCTCAATCGAGCGCCGCTACGTCTCCTGCGCTGAGGACACGAAGGACGGTGCGAACAACACCGACACGACGCTGACCGGTGACCTGTGCTGGCGGACCGACAACGCGGTGATGAGCCTCAACGGCAACTCCACCGAGCTGGTCTGGGACAAGGACAAGGCGACCTGGCGCAGCCGAAACGAGGACGGCTCGAAGATCGAGCAGGTCAACAAGTGGACCGGCAGCGAGTACTGGAAGGTCACCGGCACCGACGGGACCGAGTACTACTTCGGCCGTGAGTCGCTGCCCGGCCACACGAGCACGACCGACTCGGCGTGGAAGGTGCCGGTATACGGCAACCACAAGAACGAGCCGTGCAACAAGCCCGCGTTCGCGGAATCGGAATGCTCCCTGATCTACCGGTGGAACCTCGACTACGTCGTCGACGTGTACGGCAACACGCAGTCGTACTGGTACGCCAAGGAGAACAACTTCTACGGCACCCGCGTCACGGCGACCGCGAAGCGCGAGTACACGCGCGGCGGCACGCTCAAGCGCATCGACTACGGCACCTGGGACCGTGCCGACGGCCGCTCGACCACCGCGGTCGCGCAGGTCGTCTTCGACACCGGCGACCGCTGCCTGGCCGATTGCGGTGTCGAGGCCAACTGGTACGACACTCCCTTGGACCAGGAATGTCTCCAGGCCGCGACCGAGTGCAAGGACAACTTCTCACCGACGTTCTGGTCCAAGAAGCGCCTGACCAGGATCACAACGAAGGTCTGGGACACCACGCGCACCACGCCCGGCTGGCAGGACGTCACCCGCTGGGACTTCTCCCACAGCTTCCCCTCGCCCGGCGACGGTGGCGATCCGGGTCTGTGGCTGAAGTCGATCGTCAAAACCGGTCTGGTCGGCGGCGAGATCACGATGCCGCCGGTGACGTTCGAGCACGAGCCGCTGCCGAACCGGGTACTGACCAAGAACAACACCACGAACAGCTGGCAGCGCCTGTCGAAGATCGTCTCCGAGACCGGCGCGTCCACCCACATCCGCTACACGCTGCCGGAATGCACCGCCACGAACGTGCCCGAGCGGGCGCCGGCCAACAACATGCGCTGCTACCCGGTGCTCGGCCCCGACCCGGCCAACCCCCAGGTGGACATGGTCGAGTGGTGGCACAAGTACATGGTCGAATCGATCACGGAAAACGACGTGCCGCTCAGCAACGGCGCCCAGTCTCCGCCGATGGTCACCCGGTACACGTACGACCCGAAGGGCCCGGCCTGGCACTTCGCCGACGACGACGGCATGAGCAAGAGCAACCGCAAGACCTGGAGCCAGTTCCGCGGGTACGAGTGGGTGACCACCGAGGTGGGCGCGGGAGCGGCCAAGACGCTCACCAAGACCCGGTACCTGCGCGGCATGCACGGCGACCGCGCGTCCTACACCGGCGGCACCCGTACCGTCATCGTGGACGCGTCCCTCGGCAACGAGACCGTCTACGACGAGGACCAGTTCGCCGGCATGGTTCGCGAGACGATCGTCTACAACGGCACGGTGAACCTGCCGGTGTCGAAGACCGTCCACGTGCCCTGGCGATCTCCCGCGACTGCGTCCCGCACCATCAACGGTGACCTCGTTGAGGCGCGCTACCTGCGCAACCAGACCACCTACACCGCCGTCGCCATCGGCAGGGACGGCGCCCGTGGCTGGCGCAGCGGGCGCACGCACACCACCTATGACGACACGTACGGCACGGTCAAGTCCGAGCACTCCGACGGTGACCTCGCGGTGACCGGCGACGAGAGCTGCACGACGTTCGAATACAACCGCAACATCGCCAAGAACCTGCTGCACGTGGTGAAGCGGACCACGTCCGTCGCGCTGCCCTGCGGCACCGCACCCACCAGCAGCGACCACATCGTCGCGGACGCCCGGTCGTACTACGACGGCGCCACCAGCGTCGACACCGCACCGACGCGTGGCATGGTCACCAAGGCCGAGAACCTCAAGAACTGGACCCCGGCCGGCGGTACGGAGTGGGAGAACGGCGGCCAGACCACCTACGACAAGTTCGGCCGAGTCTCCGTGGTGACCGACATCAAGGGCGGGCAGACCACGACCGCGTACACCCCGGCGGAGGGTGGCCCGACCACCAAGATCACCTCCACCAACCCGCTCAAGTGGGTCTCCACGATCGAGTTCGCCCCGTACTGGGGCAGCCCGACGGTCAGCACCAACCCGAACAAACGAGTCACCAGGCGCGAGTACGACGCGCTGGGCCGGTTCGTCCGCGGCTGGGACGCGGGCTGGGTGAAGAACGCCACGACAGCCGAATTCCCCACCGTCCGCAACACGTACGTCTTCGCGCCCGACCGCAACGCCTACCCGTACATCAAGACCGAGACCCTGCACGCGGGTGTCGACTACCGGGTGGGATACACGATCCTCGACGGTCTGCTGCGCGCACGCCAGACGCAGAGCGCGGCGCTCGACGGCACGAACCGGCGTGTCATCACCGACTCCAACTACGACGAGTACGGGCGCGTCGCCACCACCTACCAGGCGCACGTCGAACCCGACGCGCCCTCCGGGACCTACTGGTACGAGCCCGAGTGGTCCGTTCCGGCGGTAACGAAGATCACCTATGACTTGGCCGGCCGTACGCGGGAGACCGCGCTCTGGGCCAGTGAGAACGACACCAACCTGGTCAAGCAGTGGGGCACGGTCACCGTCCCCGAGGGCGACCGCACGCTGACGATTCCGCCGGAGGGTGGGACCGCCGCCACTGTCTACACCGACTACCAGGGACGCACCACCGAGGTGCGGGCGCACAACACCGCCGCGGGCGTCGACGGGCCGTACCTCACGACCAGCTACACGTACAACCGGAAGGGCCAGCTCACCAAGGTCACCGACCCGGGCAAGAACGAGTGGCTGTTCACCTACGACATCAAGGGCCGTGAAACGTCGCGGAAGGACCCGGACGCCGGGACCTCCAGCACCGTGTACAACGCCTTCGGCGAGGTCGAGACGAGTACCAACGGCGCCGGGAAGATGCTGCACAACACCTACGACCTTCTCGGCCGCCGGACCGCCCTGCGTGACGACTCAGCCACCGGCAAGCTGCGCGCGCAGTGGAAGTACGACACCCTGTGGACCGGTGTGTCCGCGAAAGGCCTCCTCGTCGAAGCGACCCGCTACGACGACAACAATCCCGGCCGGGTGAACGCCCCCTACACGTGGCAGGCGACCAACTACACCCTCCGCGACCAGGTCTCGACCTCCGAATACATCATTCCGGATGTGGAAGGCCCCGGATTGGCCGGCATCTGGGAGTCCCATGTCGGATATGCCCAGCAGGACGGCACGCCGGACTCCGTCTTCTACCCGGAAGTCGCCGGTCTGGTACAGGAGACCGTCACCACCGAATTTCACAAGAGCAACGGTCTGCCCAACGCGCTGAAGACCACCATGAGTACCGTCGGTTCGTACGTCGTCAACCAGATGTATACCGCATACGGCGAACCAACGATGGCTCGCCGGAAGAGCGCACAGCGCGACCACTACGTCGAGAACAGCATCCTGTACGACGCCGCCACCCGCCGTGTCACCGACGTCGGCATCCGGCCGGAGACCGGCCCGACCGTCACGAACATCCACTACGACTACGACGACGCCGGCAACATCCTCTCCATCAACGACCGGCCCGGCACCGGCGACGCGGAGAACCAGTGCTTCGGCTACGACGCGCTACGGCGGCTCACCTCCGCCTGGACGCCGGCGAACGATCCCGAGTGCAAGGCAGCGCCCAGCGTCGCGGGTCTCGGTGGCCCGGCCCCGTACTGGACCGACTGGACCATCGACGACATCGGCAACCGCACCAAGGAGACGCACCACACCGCGTCCGGTGACACCACCACGACCTACCAGATCCCGGCGTCCGGCCCGAACTCCGTCCGGCCGCACTCTGTCACCAGCGCCACCACCACGGCACCGGTCGCCGCACCGGCCACCCGTAGCTTCACCTACGACAATGCGGGCAACACCGTCACCCGGCCTGGTGGCGCCGCCGGCCAGGCCCTGACCTGGAACGCCGAGGGCAAGCTGACCAGTACCGTCGAGGGCGACAAGACCTTCACCAACGTCTACGACGCCAACGGCAGCCGCCTGATCCGTCGCGACGCGACCGGCACCACGCTCTACCTGCCCGGCATGGAGGTCCGCAAGGCCGCCTCGGACGGCGCCATCACCGCCACCCGGTACTACAGCTTCGCCGGCAGCGCGGTCGCCTCCCGTAACGGTCCCAACCTCGACGGCCTCTCCTGGATCTACGGCGACCACCAGGGCACCCAGAACCTCAGCATCAACGCCGGCAGCTACGCCGTCTCGATCCGGCGGCAGACGCCGTACGGCGAGCAGCGCGGTGCCGCGGTCGCGTGGCCGAACCAGAAGAGCTTCGTCGGCGGCGATAACGACCCGAACGGCCTGATCCACATCGGCGCCCGCGAGTACGACGCCGACCTCGGCCGGTTCATCTCCGTCGACCCGGTCATGGACCTGGCCGACCCACAACAGTGGAACGCCTACTCCTACGCCTACAACAGCCCCATCACCAACTCCGACCCCACCGGCCTGCGCCCCTGCGACTTCCTCGACTGCGGCATCGGCGGCAAGAACAAATTCGACTACTCCCACACGCACGCGGGCACCAAGGGCGGCGGCACCCCCGGCGGCACCACCTCCGGAGGCGGCAGCACCCCGTCCGGCTCCGGCGGCGGGGGCAACTCAGGCGGCGGCAGCTCTGGTGGTGGCGGAGGCGTCTGGAACCAGATAGGTAGTGGGATCTGGAACGCCGGAAAGAATTTTGTCAAGGACAGCATCGCCCCAGTCGTAACCGTCTACAACGACTTCAAAAACAAAGGTGCGGGTGCTGGCCTAGCGTCGCTGGGTAAATTTGCTGTTGACAATTTGCAGAGTGTTACCTGCCAGCTCTGCACAATGTACAACCAGGGAATGGCGGACCTTGGTCGGGCAGCAGACTTCATCGACGCTGCGCGGGCCGGTGATGTCGCAGGAATGACCGAGGTGGTTGCCGGTAAGGGCATCGAAATCGGTGTCGCTGTCCTCTCGGTTGTCGGCCTGCGCCTCCCAGTCAAGGCGCCGAGGGCTACACCAAGGCCTGCCAGAGACCCGTCACCGGCCGCCGCGACCGAGGATGCTCCTTCGTCACGCCCGACGACGTGTGAGGACAGCTTCTCCGGCGCGACCCTCGTCCTCATGGCCGATGGCTCCGCCAAGCCCATTCAAGACGTCGTAGTCGGGGACGAGGTTCTTGCCGAAGACCCGACAACCGGAGAAAAGGGTCCGCAGCTCGTAACTCACATCTGGCCACATCGCGACGACTTGGTCACCTTAGAAGTTGACGGTGGCCTGATCGAGACGACGGAAGACCACCTGTTCTGGAACCACACCGACCGGCAGTGGCAGCGAGTGGACGCCTTGGATGCGGGTGACACTCTCTTGACCGCAGAGGGCGAACGCGCGACGATCGGCTCGCTTACGTCGTGGCATGCGTTCGATGCGGCGGCGTACAACCTCACCGTGGATCGCCTCCACACGTACTATGTGCTCGCCGGCAACGAGCCGGTGCTGGTGCACAACTGCGGTGGCTCGCCCGCGTTCAAGAACGATCCGTATCATCCGGATGAGGTGCAAAAGCGGATCGACGCTGGACGTCAGGCATGGGCAACAATTCCTAGGGAGGTTCACAGCACTGTTAACGGTATCGAATCGGGTGCAGTAACTCAGCGGGTTACTAGTGCAGGGCCTGACTGGTATAGGGCTAACGGAAATACTGGAAGTCCGTGGCGTGGCGCGACCATCTTCACCGGAGTGGGCTCCGCTACGACTCAAACTCGCGTGCTTGTGCGTAGTGATGGAGTTGTTGGATTTGTGACTGGCCACAACTACAACAAGATAACGGAATATGGCTACGCCAAACTTCCCCAACGTTATGTCGCGCCGCCGCAGGGCTGGAGTTAGCAAAATGGACTTTGATGAATCGCTTAACGCGGCGGGTATCTCTTTCCTGGGTGACTGTAGCGGCTGGGACAGATTGATCCCCCCAGTTGTTGCTGGTCAGGCCCCTAGTTGTCCTATTGAAGAACGTTGGACCGAGATGAACTCGGACACCAACGATCCAGAGATACTGCACACAATGAACCAGGGATGGTATCGACAGTCGATCGATTCTGGGCTTTTCGCTGATGGTGACAGACGGTTTCTTTTGGCCCAATCCCTAGGTGATGACGGGCCCTCACGGTGGATTCGCGTAAGGCTGCAAGGCCAGTGGGATATCCTCGGCGATGGAGCGTCGGGGGCGCTCGGAAGCGGGTGGTGTAGACCGGAATTCCGCATGCTTTCGTTGGATGGTTCCGTGCTCTGCTGCGGGACAACAGGTGAGTCTGCAGTCAGCATCTTTGTGATTAAGGAGCCGAGCCGATCGATTACTCTCCGAAGGTTTGCGGAATGGATTGTGACGACTGATATATATCACCCAGCGGATGCTGCGGCGGTTAACCGCTGGCTTGCGCTCTCAGGTCGCGGCTCGTCGTAGTTGGTGACGCAGCGTAGCGGATGGTTGCACTCGTTCGCGGTGGGTGCTCCGCGTTGCCGTCATCGTTGCCGTCAGCCGATTCGACGAATTCCTCCCTGTCGATCAATTTCGTCGCGTCTTTGCAGCCTGCGCGGCGCATCCGCCTTCGGGGGATATCAGGAGGGCTCGTTGGTGGGGGGCGTGCGCGCGGGGCCGTAGGCTTTGAGTGCGTGCGCGCGGCCCGGCTTCGGCCGGGCCGCTTCTCTTGATTACGTGAAGCAGTTTTGGACCAGCGTCACCCGTGGTCAGGTTGTCGGCTTGCGGGGGCGACGGGTTTTCTTGGCGGCCGGCGGCTCCGCGGTCGGCTCCTCCGTCGCGTTGCTAGTACTCCAGCAGGAGATCCGTTCCGAGCTGCGGTGATGGTGCGGTTTTGTCCGTGGACAGCGAGCAGCCACCGCTGAGTCTCGAA
This sequence comes from Catenuloplanes niger, assembly GCF_031458255.1. Lineage (NCBI taxonomy): Bacteria > Bacillati > Actinomycetota > Actinomycetes > Micromonosporales > Micromonosporaceae > Catenuloplanes > Catenuloplanes niger. The sequence goes on along the minus strand of NZ_JAVDYC010000001.1, from coordinate 330,909 downwards.
GGTTGTGTGGACCCAAGATTCGGCGGTGGCTGCCGCCTACAGAGTAGACGCCCGACGATGGTCTGAGTTGTTCGAGACGTTGATGGACACGATCGGGGCACGCTTCGGCCGGCCAGAACCACGGCGTCGGGTGCGCGACTTCATCGCCGGGTTGCTGGCGCCGTTACCGGTCAAGAACTGTTGGACGATCGCCGAACACGCCGGTGACGACGGGCCGGGCGGGATGCAGGACCTGATCGGCCGAGCCAGTTGGGACGACGCCGGAGTCCGCGCTGACGTGCGTGACTTCGTGGCCGCCCGACTCGGACACCCGGACGGGGTGTTGCTGGTCGACGAAGCCGGCGATCTGAAAAAGGGAACCCGCACCGTCGGAGTCCAACGGCAGTACTCCGGCACCGCCGGAAAGATCGAAAACTGCCAGCTCGCCGTGCACCTTTCCTATGCCTCCCCACTCGGCCACACCCTGCTCGACGTCGCTCTCTACCTGCCGAAATCCTGGACGGAAGACCCCGAGCGACGCGCCGAGGCAGGAGTGCCCAACACCATCGGCTTTGCCACCAAACCGCAGCTGGCCCGCCGGCTGATCGAGACCGCTCTGGCCGGTGGTCTGCCGTGTCGGTGGGTCGCCGGCGACGAAGCCTACGGCGGCGATCCACGCCTGGCCGCGGCACTTCGCGGCCACCGGCTCGGCTACGTCCTCGCGGTCGCGTGCTCGCACCACGTCCCGACCGGCCTCGGCATCTTCCGGGCTGACCGGCTCGCAGCCGGCCTGCCGAAACGGGCCTGGCAACGACTCTCCGCCGGAGTCGGCGCGAAAGGATTGCGTTACTACGACTGGGCATTCATCGCCCTGCCGCATGCCGTCGATCAGCATCAAGGCCATCACTGGCTGCTGATCCGCCGCAACCGCGGCACTGGCGAGCTTGCCTTTTACCGCTGCTGGTCACCCGAACTTGTCGCCCTGCGCCAACTCGTCGCGGTCGCCGGACGGCGGTGGAGCATCGAGGAATCGTTCCAGGCCACCAAAACCGGCCTCGGCCTGGATCAGCACCAGCACCGCCGCTGGAAAGCCTGGCACCGCTGGACCACCCTGGTCATCGCCGCTCACGCCTTCCTCGCCGCCGCCACGGCAATCAGCACCAGCAGCCCAGACGGCCTGATCGACATCACCGTCAACGAACTACGCCGGCTCTTCCACGCCCTGATACTCGAGCCGGCACGACCCGCCGCCGACGTCATCGCCTGGTCCATCTTCCGCCGCCGCCACCAAGACGCCGCCAAGATCAGCCACTACGCCCGGCAAGCACTCACCGAGCCATAGAACGGATCTCCTGCTGGAGTACTAGGGGCGTCGACGCGGATCAGGTGCGCGGGCTGCTTGGCGTAGTTGCCGTGGTCGGCGTGGTATTTGATCGCGTCGTCGATGGGGTCTGTCAAGAAAACGGCTCTGGCGCAGAAACGGTGGTCGGCCTATGCGAGCAGGACGCGGTGCCGGAGCAGGTCGAAACCGGCGCGGCCGTACATCTGCCGTTTTAGGTATTTGACCTTGGTGTTGGCGCCCTCGATTGGGCCGTTGCTGTAGGGCAGGGTCAGGCCTGCCACGACGGCGGGCAAGTCTCTGCGCAGGCCATGGACGAATCCGTGCAGGGCGGGCAGGTCGTCGGCGTCGGCGCAGGTCATCCAGGCGTCGAGGTCTTCGCCGCGGCGGCCGGTAAGCAGGTCTGCGAACTGCTGCACGCGCTCGGCAAGGACGCACAGATGTGCGCAGGACGCGAGGAGGTCGGCCAGCTGTTGCTGGTGCGCAGCGGGTAGGTCGGCGGGCCTGCTCATGAGCCACGAGACCAGTCTGCGTGGCGAAGGCGGTGTGCGAAGCGCGTCCGCACGGCCCTGGTTCAGGTAGCGGACCAGCAGGTTGGCGCTGCCGGTGTAGCCGAGCTCGCGGATCTCGGCCAGTAGCTTGGTCACTGCCACGCCGGGTTCCTCGGCGCGGCGCCGCCGCAGATGTTCCCGGAACGGGTCGACCAAGGTCTCCCGGTAGCGCGGTGGGCGTTTCAGTTCCTCCGCTGAGGTCGCGCGGGCGTAACGCTTCACGGTGTTCAGCGCCCAGCCGAGACGGCGGGCGCATTCCAGCAGGCCGTGGCCTTGATCGAGGAGCGTGTGCACGGCCCGGTGACGGTCGCGGGTGCGTTCGTCACCGGCCCGGTCCGGGCGGACCGGGCCGTCACGCCAGCAGCCGGAGTGGGCGATCACGGTCTTCTCGACGGCCTTGGCCAGGTTCGCCCACAGATGCCAGCGGTCGCTGACCTGCACTGCCTGGGGAGCCCCGGTGCGGATCGCCTCGGCATAGGCTGCCGAGCCGTCACGGCACACGACCTGCACGCCAGGATGGTCGCGCAGCCACCCGGCGAGCGTGTCCGCTTTGCGGTCGGGCAGCACATCGACACGGCGATGGGTGACCGCGTCGATCAGCAACGTCGCATAGCGGCGGCCCCGGCGCAGCGCGAAGTCATCCACGCTCAGCACGGCCGGCACCGCACGGTCAGGGATCGGCTGGGCCATCAGCACCCGCAGCACCGTGCTACGCGAGACCCGGGCGCCGACCCGGGCCAGCACCGCCGCGCCGGCCCGGCCCGCGGTGACAACGGCCAGGTCAGCGACCAGAGCGGTCAACTGCCGAGTCCGCCGCGCCCACCGCTGGGTCACCGCAGGCACCTGCTCCCGAAAGGTCCGCCGCGAGCAGGACCGCGCCGCACAGACCAGGCGCCGGACACGCAGGTGCACCACAACGGCACGACCACCGACCGGTAGATCAGCCAGGCGTCGCTGGTGATAGGCGTGCACCCGGTCGCTGAGCTGCCCGCAGTCCGGGCAGGCCGAAACCGCAGCCGGTGTTCGAGCAACGACACCCACGGTCACCCCCAGATCGATGACCTGCTCAATAACCAGCGAAGACAACTGCGGGAAGACGGTCTCGAACACATCGCGCGGGCATCATGATCGCTTACCTCGGCGACCACAGAGGACGACGGTCGACCGACCACCGTTTCTGCGCCAGAGCCGTTGTTCTTACAGTCCCTCGCCGGCAACGAGCCGGTGCTGGTGCACAACTGCAACCTCGACAATGCCACTGCTGATGAGCTGTTGAGCGTTGCTACTGCGGGTGGCTCTCACCGGAAAGCGCATCGAGCGGGCGAGTCTGTGCAGAAGCACTCTGCCGACACGCGGAGTGCGGCTCAGCGGGGGGAGTGTCAAGTTAACGGCTGATCTTGGTTGTTGAGGTGGTCAGTTGTCGGCCGGGGTGAGCCGGCCTTCGAAGGCGATCTGGAAGGCGTTCAGGGGTGCCTTCCAGCGCATGGTCCAGCGCCTTCGGCCCGCGCCGGTGGGGTCGAGGCTCATCAAGGCCATGTAGACGCACTTGAGCGCGGCCTGCTCATTCGGGAAGTGGCCGCGAGCTCGCACGGCCTTGCGGATACGGGCGTTGACCGACTCGATCGCGTTCGTGGAGCAGATGACCTTGCGGATCTCGGCGTCGAAGGCGAGGAACGGCACGAACTCGGCCCAGGCGTTTTCCCACAGCTTCACGATCGCCGGATACTTACGGCCCCACGCCTCGGCGAACTCGAGGAACCGCTCGGCCGCGGCGTCCTCGGTCGGTGCGGTGTAGACCGGCCGCAGCGCCTTGGCGATCTTGTCCCAGTCCTGGCGCGCGGCGTAGCGGAACGAGTTGCGCAGCAGGTGCACCACACACGTCTGCACGATCGTGCGAGGCCAGACGGTCTCGACCGCCTCCGGCAGGCCCTTGAGCCCGTCGCAGACGAGCATCAGCACGTCGGCGACGCCGCGGTTCTTCAGCTCGGTCAGCACGTGCAGCCAGTGCTTGGCGCCCTCACCGCCGTCACCGGCCCAGATGCCAAGGATGTCGCGGTGCCCGTCGACGGTGACCGCCATGGCGAGGTAGATCGGCCGGTTCGCGACCTGCCCATCGCGGATCTTGACGTTGATGGCATCGATGAACACGACCGGGTAGACCCGGTCCAGAGGCCGGTTCTGCCACTCCGCCATGCCGTCCATGACCTTGTCGGTGATGGTGGAGATGGTCTGCTTGGACACCTCAGCGCCGTAGACCTCGGCCAGGTGCGCGGCGATCTCGCCGTGGGTCAACCCCTTGGCCGACAACGACAACACCATGTCGTCGACGCCGGTCAGCCGCCGCTGCCGCTTACGCACGATCTGCGGCTCGAACGTGCCCGCGGCATCGCGTGGGACTCGCACCTCGACCGGCCCGACGTCGGTGAGCACGGTCTTGGTTCGGCTGCCGTTACGGGTGTTCCCGCTGCCACGACCTGCCGGGTCGTGCTTGTCGTAGCCGACGTGGTCGGTGATCTCACCGTCCAGCGCTGACTCCAGCACCCGCTTGGTCAGCTGCTGCAGCAGCCCACCCTCACCGGTCAGCTTCAGCCCGTCACCACGAGCCCGATCGACCAGCATCGCGATCAACTGCTCATCCGTGACCGCATCCGCCGGCCTGGCGGCCGGCTCCTGCCCCGAGGTGATCTCGGTCGTCATCTGGCGTCTCTCCCTTGATCGGTCGATCAGCCGTTATTTGTACAGTCCCCGATCTCGTTGTCCAGCCGGACCCTGAACCACCTCGCCGACCCCATCCGCGATCACCGCCAGCAGCGCAAGTCCCGGTGGAGACGATTGACCCCGGGCCGCCAGGCCCTGCTCGCGCTGGCTCACCTTCGCAACGGTGACACCTACTCCCGCCTCGCCGCCGGGTTCGAGATCGTGATCGCGACCGTTTGGCGCTACGTCCAGGAAGCAATTCTCCTGCTCAGCACGGCCGCCGACGGCCTAGAGGCCGCGATGCGGCGCATCCGGTTGCTGACCTACGTCATCCTGGACGGCACCCTGGTCCTGATCGACCGGGTCGCGGACCAGAAGCCCTACTACTGGCGGAAAACACTAACGTCATGGGATGAACGTGCAGGTCGTCGCCGACGCGGCCGAGCGTCTGGTGTGGGCGTCGGCTGTGCTGCCCGGCGCCGTTCTTGACCTGACCGCCGCCCGCACCACGGCATCATCAAGGCGCTGAACAGCGCGAACGTGATGACCTTCGCCGACCAGGGCGCCGGTGGCGCCATCCGGACGCCGTTCAAACGCCACCACCGCCGGCCGAAGCTGTCACGCCGGCAGAAGGTTGTCAACCGCGCCCACGCGAAGATCCGCGCCGGCGGCGAACGCGCAATCGCCACCCTCAAACCTGGAAGATCCTGGCCAAACTGCGCTGCTGCCCACCCCCGCGCGACCGCGATAGTGCAGGCCATCCTCGCCCTGCACCACGTCGAGGCAAACCGCTACGCAGGATGAAAAAGCCTCGTTGGTCCCAGTCGCTATCAGGACCTGCCCGCTTCGGTTACGAGCCGCAGCGGGCAGCCGTATACGGCGCTGTGGCACCGTCAGAAGACGGTGCCACAGCGCCGTGTTACTTACGTCAGTAGTGGAATCCCGCCACCAGAGCGTTCAGCTCGCTGGACATGCGGGCCAGTTCGCCGGTCGCCTGGCGGGTTTCGGCCACGCCGCGGCTCGTGGTCTCCGCTGCCTGGGCGACCATGGTGATGTTCGCGGCGATCTCGTTCGTGCCGCCGGACGCCTCGCTGACGCTGCGGTTCATCTCCGCCGTCGTCGCCGTCTGCTCCTCCACCGCCGACGCGATCGTCGTCTGGAAGTCGCTGATCCGGGCGATCACCGCGGAGATCTGCGCGATCGCCTCCACCGCCCCGGTCGTGTCCGCCTGGATCGCCTCGACCCGCTTGCCGATGTCCTCGGTCGCCCGCGCCGTTTCCTGCGCCAGGTCCTTGACCTCGGACGCCACCACCGCGAATCCCTTGCCGGCGTCCCCGGCCCGCGCCGCCTCGATGGTCGCGTTCAGCGCGAGCAGGTTCGTCTGCGCCGCGATCGACGTGATCACCTTGATGACGTTGCCGATCTCCGCCGACGACTCGCCCAGCTTGTTCATCGTCTCCGACGTGACCGCGGTGATGCTGACCGCCTCCGCCGCCACCCGCGCGGCTTCGGCCGCGTTCTGCGAGATCTCCCGGATGGACGCGCCCATCTCCTCGCCGCCGGCCGACACCGTCTCGACGCTGCGGGACACCTCCTCGGCCGCGGCCGACACGGCCTTGGCCTGCACCGACGCCTCGGTGGCGGAGTCCTCGATCTGCGCGGCCGTGCTGGTCATCTGTTCGGCTGCGCCGGCCAGCGACGTCGCGGAACCGTCGATGGTCTCGACCGTGCGGCGCAGGTTGCCGACGGCGGTGTCCAGGGCGGCGGCCATCGCGCCGGTCTCGTCGCGGGAGGTGACGCCGGTGGAGCGGGTCAGGTCGCCGATGGCGAGGCCCTCGGCGACGGATTTCACGCTGACCAGCGCGCGCACGATCCGGCGGGAGACGAGCACGCCGAGGCCGAGCGCGATCACGGCGCCGACGATCATCACGATGATCGAGGTCAGGCGGCCGGATTCGTAGCCGGCGGTGGCGGCCTCGGCCTTGGCGGCGGCGTCGGCGGTCTCGGCGGCGTCCAGTTCGGCCAGGTTCGAGTCGACCTCCTTCATCAGCGGGCTGACGTTGGCGTCGCGGACGGCGGCCCAGGTGGCCACGTCGCCGCGGGTGGCGGCGGGCAGCAGATCCTTCTCGGCCACGGTCAGGTACTGGGTCCAGGCGGCGTCGAGGTCGTCGATCGTGTCGGGGCTGCCGGCCGGGTCGCCGTCGCGGTAGCCGGCCATCGCGGCGGCGTACGCGTCCACGTGCTCCTGGAACTCGGCGGCGTACTTCTCGCGGTCGGCGGGGGTCTGCGAGATCGCCTCGTTCGCGGCGGCCAGCCGGGCCTTGTAGATCTCCGACTTGATCTCGCTGACCGACTTGATGTTGGCGACGCTGCTCTGGTAGATCAGCTCGGCGGACTGCGCGGCCTCGTGCAGCTTCAGCAGGCCGACGCCGCCGACCACGCCGGCGGCCACGACGCCGGCGACGGCCGCGGTCAGGATCTTCTTGTTCAGGCTCATATCGTCGAACCGGTTGCGCCGGGACGAATCCATGTCAATGCCTCCAGGGCATGTAAGGCCGACGTGCAGGGGGATGCTGACGGCCTATCGCCCCGGACACCGCGGATCCGAGCAGAAGCCACGGAGACCCCCAACACACCCGAACTGCCGAAAACGCCCGCGCGCCCCTTTCGATCGCCAACGGCCGAAAACGGCCGCGCGCCCTCGCCGATCGCCGAACTGCCGAAAACGGCCGCCCGCCCCTTCCCGGTCGCCGGCGTCGGGAGGGGGCGGGCGGTGCGCTACTCGCCGTGGGTGAGCGTCTCCCACGCCACGAACAGGTTGTTGCTGCCGGCCGGCCGGCCGCGCGTGACGAGAGAGGCGGTGTGCGGCATCTCGGCACCGGGGGCGGTTCGCAGCGCCGCGTACCCCACCTCCGCGACCGGCCCGAGCCCGAGCGTCAGTTCCCCGCCGCAGAGGCTGTCCGGGACGTCCGCGCCGAGTTGGTACGACGCGTGGAACTCCAGCGCCGCCCGCACCCGCCCCCCGTACCGTGGCCACAGGTTCTGGCCCTGGATGCGTGCGGTCTCGAGGACGTGGGTGATCGCGGAGATCCCGTAACCGGTGTGCGTGAGGTCGCGGCACGTCTCCTGGGACAGGCCGTCGACGTACGTCCGCTGCCCGTGCCAGTCGCGGTCCCCGCAGCGCGCGACCGCGGCCGGCGTGGGCCCGTCCGACGTGAGGTACAGGTACGCCGGTACGCGTTCCGCGAACATCGCCATCGCCCGCTCGAAGTTGAACCTGTCCTCCAGGAACACCGAGATGCCGGCCGCGGCCTCGATCATGCTCAGTTCCCAGTTGCCGTTGCTGCACGAGCCTTTGATCACGGTCGGCAGGTAGACGTCACGCAGCATGGTCGCGAACCGGTCCGCCGCCGGCCACTCCGCGCCACCGTACCGGATGATCTCCGCGGCGCGCGGCCAGACCGATCCGGCCCAGCCGGCCTGCAGCGGCGCGTTGCTGTTGCCGTGGCCGGACAGCACCGCCGACCACGCGTCCATGATCTCGATGGCCTTGGCCGCGTACCGGTCGTCGCGGGTGGCGTACCAGGCCAGCGCGAGCGTGTACGCCGCGATCGCGTCCTCCCGCTCGTCCGTGCACCCGTGGTTCGGCCGCGAGTGCGACCCGCACTCCACGGTCGCGCGCGGCTTCGGCGTCCGGTCCAGCGACGCGTACCGGCTGGACATCATCTCCTCGAAGGCCGGCGTGCCCACCCGCGCGCGCACGGCGTCCAGCCGGTCCGCGTCCACCAGCACGCCCGGGTGGACGAACGCGCCGTCGGAGGCCGCCGGGCCGAACGCGGTGATCTCGAACGGCGTCCCGTACACCTCCCACCGCAGCGGCGGCTCCAGATCCAGGTTGCCGTCCCGCAGGAACACCCGTTGCGCCGTGTCGACCCGGCTGGTGTCGTGATGCGCCGCCTCGGTCCGCATCGCCGCGGCCCGCGCGTCCAGGAACGCCTCCAGGTACGCGGTCTCGTCCCCGCCCCGCGACGGCGGTTCCGCCACCTCCAGCGCCGACGCCCGGATGTCCCCGAGCCCGGCGCCCGGCCCGTGCATCACGATCGCGTCGTAGTACGCGAACTGCCCCAGTGCCCGCAGCCCGTCCTCCTTCGCCTGCGCGACCGCGGGCCCGAAGTACGTCTCGTCCCGTGCCGCGTCCTGCGCCGCCCGGAACACCGGATCCGCGGCCGCCGCCCGCCACGCCGCGGTGAATCCCGGGTCGAGCCCGTCGTGCGAGTCGGTGCCGTTCACCGCGCGCAGCGCCGGCAGGTACGCCGCGAGCGCGTTGTCCGGCGCGGCCTCGGTGTACCGCTCGACCACGTCCAGCATGTCGCCGGTCCCCGAGCAGAACCCGATGATCCCGGCCGTGTACCCGCGCCCGTCCCCGATGTCCTCGATGTAGCCGTACTGTTCCGTCCACTCCAGCGACGAGTTCTCCGCGCTGGACACCAGCCGCATCGCGACGTCCTTCAGCGCGGGATCGTCCAGGTCCGCGACCGCCGCGACCGCACCGTCCCGGGTGATCATCACGAGTCCGGCCGGTCCCAGCACGAGCGCCACGGCCAGCGCGGCGAGCAGTGCCTTCCTCCGAAAAGTATTCACACCCGTGACCAACGGAATGATCCCGGACCCGGCTCACGACACATCGACTCACGTCCAATAAAGCGGATTTCCCGCTTCCGGCGTGGTCGCCGTCCGCACGCTCCCGCGGGCACCGGTCGGCCGCGGGCGGCCTCCCTGTCTGCCGCGTGGTGGTCACCACCACCCCCGGCCGTGCTCGGCGTCGGGCCGGCTCGCCGCCGGTTGGCCGGGTTGACCTGCGCGAACGCGGGTACTCGCGGCGCGGCGGCGTGGTCGGCACGCCGCCCGTACAACGGGGGAACACATCATGCGAATCACCGCCACGACGACCGCCGCGCTGCTGGCCGGTGCCGTGCTGACCGCCGGCGCACCCGCGGCCGCCGCGTCCGCCGAGCCCGCGGGCACGCCCGGGAAGGTCTGCGCCGAGGACGCGAAGTACCTGGTCCGCGCGCACCGCGGCAACCTGGCCGAGCAGGCCGCCGGCCGGGCCGCGCTGGCCGAGTCGGACTCCGAGGAGGTCCGGCACATCGCGGCCATGCTGATCCCGGACCACGCGCGCCTCGACCGCGCGGTCCGGCACCTGGCCCGGGACCACGGGGTGGCGCTGCCGCCGAAGCCGAACCAGAAGCAGCGCGACGAGCTGGCCGCGGTCGTGGCCCAGGACGGCGCCGCGTTCGACGCGGCCTGGCTCGCCGCGCAGGAGAAGGCGCACCTGCAGTCGCTCGACTTCATCGCGCGCGAACTGGACGGCGGCTGCGCCCCGGAGGTCCGCGAGGCCGCCGCCACCGCCGCCCCGAAGGTCGCGGCGCACCTCGCGATGGTCCGCGCCGCCCTCGACCCGCGCGCCTGACGCCGCCCGCCTCTCCGGCGATCGGGCGATCCGGGCGTCGGCCACGTCGGCCACGTCATCCATGGTCACCGGACCGACGCGCACGACGCCCGGCCGGCCACCGTGCGGGCCGCTCGGCCCGCACGGTGGCGTGACGTGGCCCCGGGCGGCCGACCCCACCGGCACCACGGTCGGCGGCGGCGTGGCGACCGCGGTGTGGCGACCGGATACCGCAGGAACGCGGTTTTCGCCCATCGAGGGTGACCGTCACCCGTGCGGGGTATGCGGGCGGTATGACGCAGCAGACGGAGCAGCGGCGCGGCTTCTTCGGGCAGCCGGGTGCGCTGGCGAACCTGTTCGGGGTGGAGCTGTGGGAACGGTTCTCGTTCTACGGTATGCAGGGCATCCTGCTGATCTACCTGTACTACTCCGCGGCCGAGGGTGGACTCGGCATCGACCAGGACACCGCGACCGGCATCGTCGGCGCGTACGGCGGCTCGGTCTATCTCTCCACGATCCTCGGCGCGTGGCTGGCCGACCGGGTGCTCGGCGCGGAACGCACGCTGTTCGCCAGCGCGGTCGTGGTGATGGCCGGCCACGTCGCGCTCGCGGTGCTGCCCGGCCTGGCCGGCGTCGCGACCGGCCTGATCCTGGTCGCGATCGGCAGCGGCGGCGTCAAGGCCACGGCCACGTCACTGGTCGGCACGCTCTACGCGGAGGGCGACGAACGCCGCGACGCCGGGTTCTCGCTGTTCTACCTCGGCATCAACGTGGGCGCGCTGATCGGCCCGCTGGCCACCGGCCTGCTGCAGCAGCGCGCCGGGTTCCACTGGGGCTTCGGCCTGGCCGCGGTCGGCATGGCGGCCGGCCTGGTCCAGTACTGGTTCGGCCGCCGCCGGCTCCCGGCCGCCTCCCGCGAGGTGCCGAACCCGCTGCCGGCCCGCGCCCGCCCGCTCGTGGTGGTCGCCGGCGTCGTGGTGGCCGCGCTGGTCGCGGCAGTGATCGTGCTGTTCACCGACCGGCTCTCCGACGTGGTGGTCGCGGCCAGCGTGCTCGCCGCGGTCGCGTACTTCGTGGTGATCCTGACCGCGCGCACGGTCACGCCGGTCGAGCGGCGCCGGGTGCTCGCGTTCATCCCGCTGTTCGTCGCGAGCGCCGCGTTCTGGTCGCTCTACCAGCAGCAGTTCACGGTCGTCACGATCTACGCGGACCAGCGCCTGGACCGGAACCTGTTCGGCTGGGAGATGCCGGTCTCCTGGGTCCAGTCGATCAACCCGGTGTTCATCATCCTGCTCTCCGGCGTGTTCGCCGCGCTGTGGAGCCGGCTCGGCGACCGCCAGCCGGGCACGCCGGTCAAGTTCGCGGCCGGCACCGCGATCATGGGTGTGGCGTTCCTGCTGTTCCTGCCGCTGGCCGGTGGCGGGCCGGCGAGCGCGCCGCTGCTCGCGTTGACCGGCATCCTGTTCGTCTTCACGATCGCGGAGCTGCTGCTGTCCCCGGTCGGCCTGTCCGTGGCCACGAAGCTCGCGCCGCACGCGTTCCACACCCAGATGGTCGCGTTGTTCTTCCTGTCCGTGGCGCTCGGCACCGCGCTGTCCGGCACGCTCGCCGGCTACTACGACCCGGACCGCGAGACCGCGTACTTCGGCATCCTGGGCGCGGTCGCGATCGTGCTCGGCCTGGCGCTGGCCGCGCTCGCCCCGATGCTCCGGCGCCTGATGAGCGGCGTCCGCTGACCGGCACGGACGACGTCCGCGAGAGGGCCGGTCCCGACCGACCGCATGGCACGGCGACCGCCCGGCTCAGGCGACGCGGCACGGACCCGGCCCCGGACCCGGGCGCTGGGCCGCCCGGCTCGCGCCCGCCGTCGGCACGGGCCGGGCGGTGAAGATCGGGTGTGAAGCCGGATCGGTGGGGAAGCTCGTGGGGTGACGAACGGGCACGCCGGGAGGGCGACGATGACGACGCTGGTACGCGAGACATACGGATTCAACGCCCCGGCGGAGGTGGTGTTCGGGGTGCTCACCGACCCGGATCGGTTGACGCGGTGGCTGCCGGTGGGCGTGACGGCCGAGTCCGTGCCCGGCGGCCGGGTGCGGGTGCGCACCGGGCACGCCGAGACCGAGTACGACGTGGAGATCGACCCCGAGCGGATGGAGCTGCGCTGCCGCGCCGCGGGCGACACCGGGCCACAGGCCTCCGCGCGGGTCGGTGACGCGCCGGCCGGTGGCAGCGAGCTGCGTGCCGAGGTGACCGCGCCGGTGAGCGAGAAACGGCTGCGCACGCTGCTCGAGGAGACCATCACGCACCTGCGCCGCGACGTCAGCGACAATTTCACCGCCGGCTGACCGGCCCACGCCCACCGGACCGGCGTGCACCGGTCTCACCGGTGGGGACCGGTGGGACCGGCGTGTGCCGGCCGGTGCGGGCATCAGAGCTGGTTCAGGCGTGCACGGGTGGCCGGGGCAGGCGTGCGGTCAGGAGGCCGGCGACCGTCACCGCGATGTCGTCGCGGCCGTGCGCGGCCACCACCTGCAGGCCCACCGGCAGGCCCGCGGCCAGGCCGGCCGGGACGCTGACCGCCGGGTTGCCGGTCACGTTGAGATGCCAGCACGGATCGCCCACGAAGTCACCCGCGGGCGGGCCCGCGAAGCCGTGCGCGACCGTGAGCGTGGCCGGCGTGACCAGCGCGTCCACGGTCTCGAAGAGGTCGGCGAGCGCGGTCGCGTTGTGGTTGCGCACCTCGATGGCGGCCCGCAGGGCCGGGCCGGTCGCCGCGCCCCGGCCGTGGTCGGCCGCGTACAACGCCTCCCACGCCCGCGCGACCGGCAGCAGATCCGGCGACACGTCGGCCACGTCGATCCCCGGCACCACCAGACGCGACCGCACCACCGCGTCGACCTCCGGCGTCGCGTGCACACCACCGAGGCCGGGCAGGTAGGCGACCCGCCGGCCGGGCGCACCGCCGTCCGCGGGTGGCGCGGTCCACCGGGGAAGCGCGGTCGGGTCGAGGCGGTGCGGGCCGGAGGCGATCACGGTCGCGGTGACCACGTCGGCGAGGTCCGCGCCGATGATGCCGGGCGTGAGCAGGCCGCTCAGGCCGGGCCGGGAGCGGGGGATGCGGCCCGCGGTGCCCTTGAGGCCGGTCACGCCGCAGAACGCGGCCGGGATCCGCAGCGATCCGCCGCTGTCGCCGCCGGTGGCGATCGGGACCACGCCCGCGGCGACGGCCGCGGCGGCACCGGCGGACGAGCCGCCGGAGGAGCGGGTCACGTCCCAGGGGTTGCGGGTGTGGTCGGTGCCGTTCCAGCCGTGCGTCTGCGCCGCGGAGCCCGGGCGGGAGCGGGTGGACTCGCCGATCGGGATCGCACCGGCCGCGACCAGCCGCGCCACGATCGGCGCGTCCCGTGGCGTACCCGATTTGATCAGGAAGGGCACGCCGGCCAGCGGTCCGGTGGGGACCAGCCGGGCCGCGGCGGCGCGGGCACCGGCCGCGTCGAGCGACGCGAGGAAGTGCAGCACCGGATCCAGCCGCGCCGCGGCGTCCAGCGCCTCCTCGACGACCTCCGCGGCGGTACGGATGCCCGCGCGGACCTGCGCGCCGAGTGCGACGGCCGGGCCGGTCACCCCGCCGCGCCCGGACACCGGACGGCCTCTGTTCCATCTGTCACCATGTGCGCGTCCACCACCCTACGACGTCTCCGCCACGGCCGGCGGACGCACTGACTTCTGCCGATGTGGTGGGTACCCCGGGGCGGCGGCTATTGTCGGATTTCCATACAGTGGCCGGATGGAGAGCGACGCGGTGCGGGTACGGCTCCGGGTGCAGGGCGACGACCCCGACGAGGTACGGAATCTTCGATCGTGGCTGCAGCAGGAGCGTGACGTGCGCGCGCACGGCGACCTGCGGTACGCGGAGACGGTCGGCGGCAACGAGATGGGCGTGGGCGTCGAGATGCTCAGCCTGATCGTCGGCAGTGGACTGACGCTGGTCCAGCTCGGCCTGGCCGTCGCCCAGTGGCGGGACACCCGGCGCCCGGCCCCGGTCGTCACGATCACGCGCGAGACCGAGGACGGCCGCACGGTCACCCTGGAGACGTCCGACCCGGACGCGATCGCCACGGCGATGCGCGAGCTCGGCAGTTCATGAGCGGGTCATCAACTCGGCGCCGGCCGCGGCGTGACCGCAGGCGAGCCGGACGTCCGGCATGACCCGGTCGGACCTGGCCGATCCGGGGGCCTCGCAGGTGGTGTTGATCGGGGCCACTACGTACGCGCGGCTGCCACCGCTGCCGGCCGTCGCCGGGAACGTGGCCGCGCTGGCCGAGGTGCTGCGGGACGAGGCACTGTGGGGTGTCCCCGCGGAGAACTGCCACGTGGTGCTGGACGAGGCGAGTCCGCGCGAGGTCGGCCGGGTGATCCGGACCGCCGCGGCCTCGGTCGCGGAGGGCGGGCTGCTGCTGGTCTACTACGCCGGGCACGGGCTGATCGACCCGCTCAACGGCCAGCTGGTCCTGGCGCTGGCCGAGTGCGAGCCGGAGGTGCCGGACGAGGCCGGCCTGCCGTACGACTGGATCGGCCGGGCCCTGGCCGGCAGCCCGGCCGGCCGGCGCGCGGTCATCCTGGACTGCTGCTACGCCGGCCGTGCCGGGAACCTGATGTCGGCCGAGGCCCCGGCCGGCACCGACGAGGTCGCGGACGTCGCCGAGCTGGACCGGACCTGCCTGTTCGTGTCCGCGCCGTCGAACCGGCGGGCCGCCGCACCGGAGGGCGAGCCGTACACCGCGTTCACCGGTGAGCTGCTGCACGTGCTGCGCGACGGCATCCCGGGCGGCGAGCCGGTGCTGACCATGGCCGCGATCTGGCGCAAGGTCCGCACCGCGCTCACCGCGCGCGGCTTCGAACGCCCGGAGCTGCGGGAACGCAATGCCGGTGGCAGCCTCGGCCTGGTCCGCAACGCGGCGCTGAGCAAGGAGAACCTGGCCGGCCGGGTGCTGCGCGGCGGTCCCGGCGTCGCGGACCGCGACCTGGCCGGCGGCCGGATCCTGGTGCTGGCGCATGACGAGTCCGGTGCGATCGGCGTCGACCTCTACGGGCGGCGTGCGCCGCTGCCGGACGAGTTCGGGCCGGCGTGGCGGGACCTGATGGCCGACCAGTCCGTGCGGTACGGCGGCCCGGTCGCCCGGGACGGCTACATCGCGCTGGCCCAGGTGCGCCCGCAGGCGACGCCGCCGCCGCGGTTCACGCCGATCCGGGACCGGCTCGGCGTGCTGTCGCTGGCCGCGCCGCCGGACGACCTGCGGCACACGTTCGCCTGGATCCGCGTGTTCAGCGGCTACCTCGGCTGGGCGCCCGGTGAGCTGGAGTCCTACCTCGACAGCGGGGCCCTCGTCCGTACCCAGGAAAGACCACCGGCGTGAGCGGAGAGCTGTGATGTCCGAGCAGATCCTCGCGGACCGGCTGTACGAATCGTTCCGCCGGGAGGAGCAGATCACGCTGATCCTCGGCTCCGGTATCGGCGCGGACGCCACCCCCGGTGTCGCGGACGTGCTGCGGCTGGCCGAGCAGTACGCGGTGGGCCGCAGCGACGGTGGCGACCTGACCCGCATGCTGGCGCTGGCCCGGGCCCGGCGCGGCGACGGCGCCCCGACGGAGCTGTACACGGAGTACCGGCGGATCTTCGCGAACTGGGTCGGCGGTGACGGCTTCGACGTGATCGCGCAGCAGGCCGTGCTGGAGAAGTACCGGCCGCCGGACCGGCTGGCCGGCCCGCTGGCCACGCACGGGCTGTGGCAGCGCGTCACCGCGGAGCTCGGCGAGGACCTGGAGAACGACCTGGGTTCGTGGACGCTGTCGCCCGCGGTCGAGGCGCTCGGCGCGGTGCTGGCCGGGCTGCCCGGCGCGTTCGACAACCGGGTGCTGACCACGAACTTCGACCCGCAGCTGGAGGTCGCGATCCGCACCGCCAGCGGCCGGGCGATCACCACGCCGCTGGACGTGGACGGCCGCTGGGACCGCAACAACGCCTACGACGGCGCGGTGCGCGTGTTCCACCTGCACGGCTTCTGGCGCCCGGTGGTGACCGGCGACCGCACGCCGCTGGTGCACGACCCGGCCCGGTTCGCCCGCAAGCCCACGATCGGCCCGGTCGCGGACCTGATCACCGGCGACACCGTGTGCGTGATCGGCAGCAGCGACTGGGCCGGCACGATCACGTCCGCGCTGGCCGAGGTGGCCCGGCACCGGCCGGTCACGGTGCTGTGGGCGCTGCACCCGGACGACCCGGAGGGCGCGGTGCGCCGTGCCGAGCAGCTGCGCGGCGAGGGCATCACCCAGGTCGAGTGCTTCGCCGGCGTGGACGCGGAACGGCTGCTGTCCGGGCTGGCCGCGCGCGTCGGCGTGACCGTGGTGCCGCGCACGTCCGGTCCGCGGCACCGGCACCGGCACCCGATCTGGGAGCGGGAGTTCGTCTCGCATCCGGCCGCGACGCCGCCGGACGACTTCCTCGGCCTGATCCGGCAGCTGGAACGCCGGTTCGGCTGGCAGTTCGCCCCGGCGGACACCGGCACCCCGTCACTGATCTTCTGGCCGGTACGGCTTCGCGCCCGTACCTCCGTGATCCACATGGCACAGGCGCTGGTCGCGGGCGCGCTCGCCACCCGGGGCGCGAGCCTGCTGGTCTGCCTGGACGACTTCGGCATCCGCGACCCGCGGGTGACCGGCGCCGGGTTCGAGGCCGACCTGCGCCGCTGGATCGGCGCGACCGCCCCGGACCTGGACGTGGAGTTCGTGTCGCTGTCCGAGTTCATCCTGCAGCAGCGCGAGTCACCCGGCGTGGAGCAGCTGCTCCGGCCGGTCGACCCGTGGACCGTGGCGCGCGACTTCTACGGCGAGCACAACCCGTCGCTGTACAGCGTGCTGTCCGCGATCAAGGCGGTGCCGAACGTGGCCGCGCACGAGCTGGAGCCGCGCGCCTGGGAGATCGTCCAGGCGTTGCTGCGCCGCAACACGAACCGGCTGCTCACGCCGATGACGATGTGGGCGTACCTGCATCATCTGCTCCTGGATCGCCCCGCTCACTCGATCATGACGCTGGGCACCCGGGACGACGCGCTGTTCTGGCAGCAGTGGCGGGAGATGTACCGGTTCGGGATCGCGCAGCTGTACAACCCGCACATCTCCAGCCTCACCCACAAGTCGGAGATGCTCCGCTGGGACGACGCCGAGTCGCTGCGCGAGCACCTGGCCGAGACGTGCGCGGTCCCCGGCTGGGACGCCGACGGCCGGTACGTGTCCTGGCTGCTGCAGAACGCGGTGCTGCTGCCGAACTACCTGACCGGGACCGCGCCCCCGGAGACCGGCGGCTACGTGCTGGACTCGTGGGCGGACTTCATGGCCGCGCTGGACGGCGGCGCACCCGCGCTCGCGGTCCTCGCCGACCAGGCCACTCTCTGGTACCGCGGCGATCCGGGACCTTCGGCCGTTTCGTGAGCGGGTATCGATGGGTACCCTCGGTGGCATGGTCCTTCACGCCACGATCGAGCTGCCCGTCCTCGCCGGCCGGTGTGCGGCCGCGCTGGGGGAGGAGCTGACCGCCTACCTCGCCGGTGCCGACACGGTCGCCGAGCTGGACGCCTGGCGGGCCGGTGCCCCCGCGCCCGACCCCGCCCGCACGGTCGTCCGGCTCGCCGCCGGCACCGAGCTGATCCGCATCTTCGCGGCGGAGAACCTGCTGTCCCACCTGCGGCACTGGCTGCGCGAGATGACCGACACCGAGGCCGGCCCGCTGGTCCCGGCCCGCGCCATCCGCACGGCCGGCACCGACATCCAGCCGATCAAGACCGTCCTCCAGGCCGCCCACTTCTGGGTGACCGAGCGCAGCCTCGCCCGCCCGCTCGCGGCCTGACCACCCGGCCCGGCCCGACCACCCGGCCCGGTTGCCGGCGGGCGTCACTCGCCGGCGGCCTCGATCAGGCGGATGAGCTGGCCGCGGAAGTGGTCGTAGTCGTCGACGGCGCCGAAGAAGCGGTCGGAGCGGCGTTCCTCGTCGCGGGCGGCGGCGAGCGCGTCCGCGCCGAGCGGGGTGATCGCGACCAGGGTCCGGCGGCGGTCCGACGCGTCCGTGGTGCGCGCGATGTGACCGGTCCGGGCCAGACGGTCGACGGTGCGGCTGATGGTCTGGTCCGTGACCCGGGACCGTCGGGCCAGGTCGCGCTGGGTGAGCGGCCCGCCGGCCAGGTGGTGCAGCGTGATCAGGCCGGCGTGGGTGAGGTCGAGCCCGGTCAGGAAGTCGTCGAAACGCGCCTCGACCATGCGGGCGGCCACGGACAGCAGCCGGCCGGTCGGCCAGGAGTCGACGTCCGCACGCATTCGATCATTCTCCCACGGGGTACGCGGCCGGAGTGCGCCGCTTTACCCGGCGGCCCGGCGGGGCAACCATGGAGGGATGTGGATGTCGTCCGCGCCGCCGGCCGACTACGTGGCGTTCGTCGACCGGCGACTGCCGGCGTTGCGCGCCCACGTCGCGCGGGAGGTCCCGGCGCCGGGAGCCCCGCGGGCGGAGGTGCTCACCGAGGTGCTGTCCGGCCTGGCCGGCCGCTGGGCGGTGCTGCGCGCCGCGGCGGTCCTGCGCGGACGCGCGACCCTCACCGACCGCTACCTCGACCGTGCCGTGCACCGCGCGGCCCGCGGCTGGCGGGAGCGGCAGATCTACCCGGTGGACCTGGTCGTCTGGGACACCTCCGAGCCGGCCACCCGGACGACCTGGTCCGCCGAGCCCGCCGGAACCGCCGAGCCCGCCGGGATCACCGAAACCGCGCGGGCCGTCGAGCCGATCGGGGTCGTGCCGCCCGCCCGTGACCGGCGGGTCAGCGTCGCGCTGCGCCGGGCGGCGGTTCTGGACTCGACGGTACGCCCGGGGTCCGCCGCCCTCGCCGAGGCGTCGATCGCGTGGTGGCACGCCTACGAGTCCCGCCGCCGCATCAGCCGCATCATCCGCCTCACCCTCGCCGTCCTGCCGTTCCTGCTGTACCTGACCGCCCGGGGCTGAGCCGCGTCAGCCCACCGGCACCCCGTACGGCATGCCGGTGACCGGCGCGCCGTCCACGGCCAGCGCGGACGCGATCGCGGCCGCGGCCGGCGGGTAGGCCAGCTCACCGAGACCGCCGATCGGCGCCTCGGACGGCACCAGCACCACGTCGATCTCCGGGCAGTCGCCGATCCGCGCCCACGTGTAGTCCCGGAACGACGACTGCACCACCGCGCCGTCGCGCACCGTGATCTGGGCGCCGAGCACGGTGGAGAGCGCGTCCAGGATGCCGCCCTCGACCTGCGCGCGCACGCCGGACGGGTGGATCGGGATGCCGACGTCGACGGCCGCGGTGACCCGCCGTACGCGCCGGGTGGCCGGGTCCGCGGTGACCAGGACCGCGATCGCGGACCCGTAGTCGAGGTGGCAGGCGACGCCGCGGCCGGGCCCGTCGGTCCAGCCGTCGCGGGCGGCGGCCGCGTCCAGCACCCGGTGCAGCCGCGAGTCCGCCGGGAGCAGCCGGCGGCGCAGCGCGACCTGGTCGTGGCCGCCGCGCCGGGCGATCTCGCTGAGGAAGCACTCCTCCGCGTAGCCGAACTGTCCCGCGTAGACCGCGCGCCAGAACCCGGTCCGCAGCGGCGCGGGCCGCAGCGTCACCGTCACCTCACCGGGCACCGCGTAGGGGAAGTGGTCGCCGCTGGCCTTCACGAACGCGGGGGTGCCGAACACCGGCAACACGGTCAACGGCCAGGTCACGACCGCGTGGGTACGGGAGACGGGCAGCCCGTCCGGGTCCAGCTCGGCGGTGAGCCGGTGCACGGACATCGGGCGGTACGAGTCGTGCCGGGTGTCGTCGTCGCGCGTCCAGCGCACGGTCACCGGCGCGCCGGCCGCGCGCGAGCAGGCGATCGCCTCCAGGACGGGGTCCGGTTCGATGCGCCGCCCGAACGCGCCCCCGGTCAGCGTCGGGGTCACCTCGACGGCCGCGTCGGCCAGCCCGAACTGGCGGGCCAGCTGGGTGCGCAGCGAGCCGGGATCCTGGACCGGCGCCCACACCCGCAGCCGGTCGGCCGTGACGTGCGCGGTCGCGTTCGCCGGCTCCATCGGCGCGTGCGCCAGCAACGGCAGCCGGTACACCCGCTCCAGCGACACTCCCGCCCCCACCCCCGCCCCGGCCCGCGGCGCGGCGGAGGCCGCCGGGGGCGTGGGTGGGAGGGCCGCCTCCAGGTCGGACAGCCACGCGCGGCTGTCCGCGTCCGGGGTGCCGCCGGTCCAGGTGACCCGCAGCGCCTCACGTCCGCGCAGTGCCGCGGCGGTGGACCGGGCCACGACCGCGACCCCGCCCTGCCCGTCGCCCGGCGCGGTCAGCCGGACCACGGTGACCACGCCGTCGACCGCCCGGGCGGCCGCGTCGTCCACCGTGGACACGGTCGCGCCGATCCACGGCGGCCGGGCGACCACCGCGACCAGGCGGCCGGCCGGTGCGGACTCCGTGCCGTAGCGGGCCCGGCCGGTGACGATGTCGCGCGCGTCGGCGCGGCCGGCGCCGGTGCGGCCGATCAGCCGCCACGCCGCCGGTGGGGTCAGCGTGACCGGGACCGTGGCCGGGTCGAGCGCGGCCGCGTCCGGGACCAGCGCGCGGTAGGGCAGCGCGCCGCGGCGGGGGTGCTCGACGCGGCCACGGCGGGCCGTGCACTCCGTGGCGGGGACCCGCCAGCGCGCGGCGGCGGCCGCGACGAGCAGGCAGCGGGCGGTCGCGGCCGCGGTGCGCAGCGGCTCGGCGAGCTGGCGGCTGGAGGCCGAGTTCGCCACGCCCTGCGGGCCGTAGGCGGCGGTGTCGCCGGGCGCCTGTTCCAGCGTGACGTCCGCGACCTCGACCGCGAGCTCCTCGGCGACCAGGATCGCGGCCATGGTGCGTACCCCCTGGCCGCTGTCCGGTTTGGGAACGGTGGCCACGACGCGCCCGTCCGGCTCGACGCGCACGAACACCGTGGGTTTCAGCGTCGACCCGGTGGACGGCAGCGGCGCGGCGACCACCAGCGCGGCGCCGAGCAGGGTGCGGCGGGTGACCATCATGCCTCCCGGGCGAGTTCGGCGGCGCGGCGCACGGCCGCCCGGATGCGCGGGTACGTACCGCAGCGGCAGACGTTGTCCCGCAGCGCGGCGTCCACCTGGGCGTCGGTCGGGTCGGGCACGCTCGCGAGCAGTGCGACCACGGTCATGATCTGGCCGGGCTGGCAGTAGCCGCACTGCGCGACGTCCAGCTCCAGCCAGGCCCGCTGCACCGGGTGGTCGCCGCGCTCGGACAACCCCTCGATCGTGGTGATCGCCGCGTGCTGCGACTCGGCGACCGTGCGCACGCAGGGCCGGGCGGCGGCGCCGTCGATCAGCGACGTGCAGGCGCCGCACGCGCCGACGCCGCAGCCGTAGCGAGGGCCGGTGACGCCCAGCTCGTCACGCAGCGCCCAGAGCAGCGGCGTGTCGCCGGGGACGTCCACGGTCCTGCGTCTGCCGTTGACCCGCAACCGGTACCGGCCCATGATGGCTCCCATCGAACGGCGTCCATTGTTCAGCTTACTGAATATCCGGCATACTCCCTCCCGTGGTCAACGACTCGGCGCTACGAAGTGAGCGCGCGCTGCTGATCGGTGTCCCGGCCGTGGCACTGCTGACCGGGCTGGTCTGGCTGGCCGGGCAGGGGCTGCGCCCGATCGCGTTCCTGCCGGACACCGGCGCGAGCTGGTACTACTGGCAGCTGCCCGAGCCGACCGCGTGGACCCGGCTGTCCGCCTGGCTCGGCTACGCCGCGCACCAGATCGTGTCCTGGGGGCTGATCCGGTGGGCGCAGACCCGGGTGCGGCGGTACAGCCGGGGCCTCACCCGGTTCAACGTGCTCGCGCTCGCGGCCAACCTCGGTTTCGTCGCGCTGCACCTGGTGCAGACACACCTGTTCTACGACGGGCTCGCGCAGGACGTGTCGATCTTCAGCTCGCAGGGCTCGGTCGTACTGCTGCTGGTCGTGGTGCTGCTGATGGAGAACCGTCGTCGCGGGCTGGTCGCCGGCCGGCGCGCCCCGATCCCGGCCACCGTGGTCGACTTCGCCCGCCGCTACCACGGTTACCTGTTCAGCTGGGCGGTCGTCTACACGTTCTGGTACCACCCGATGGAGGTCACCAGCGGCCACCTGATCGGCTTCTTCTACGTGTTCCTGCTGCTGCTCCAGAGCAGCCTGATCTTCACCACCGCGCACGCGAACCGCTGGTGGACGGTCAGCCTGGAGCTGCTGGTCGCGGTGCACGGCACGCTGGTCGCGGTGATGAACTCCGGCCCCGGCGGCGCGTGGCCGATGTTCCTGTTCGGCTTCCTCGCCGTCTTCGTCATCACCCAGATGCACGGGCTGGGGCTGGGCTCCGGCACCCGCTGGGGGATCCTCGGGGTCTACGCGGCCGCCGCGATCGCGGTCTACTCGTGGCGCGGCCTCGGCGAGATCCACGAGATCACCCGGATCCCGATGGTCGAGTACCTGCTGATCATCCCGCTCGTCCTGATCATTTGGCCGGTCGCGCTGCTCATCGGCAACCGCGTCCGTGCGGAAGGCGGTTACCGTCGGAGCGGATCATGACCGGCCGGCCGGGGAGCGGCGATGCGACTGCTGACGTTCAACACGCTGATCAGGGGTGACGTGACCGCGCGGCTGACCGCGCTCGGCTCGCTGCTGGAACGCTCCACGTACGACGTGGTGTGTCTGCAGGAGGTCATGTTCCGCCGGCACGCGACGCTGCTGCGCCGCGGTTTCCGCCACGTGTTCCACACCGGACCGGTGCTGCTCCGCGGCGGGCTGGTGCTGCTGTCCCGCCGGCCGGTCACGGCGCCCCGGTTCGTGCCCTACCCGACGACCGGCCCGGCGCGGGCGGAGTGGCTGATGCGGAAGGGTTTCCAGGCCGCCACGGTCGACGGCGTGCTCGTGGTCAACACACACCTGTCCGCGAACCGGGACGGCGACTGGTCCGCCGGCAACCGATACACCGCCGTGCACCGAGCCGAACTGGACCGGCTGGCGTCCTGGCTGGCCGCCGAGGCAGGCCCGGACCGCCCGGTGATCGTGACCGGTGACCTGAACGTGCCACGCGGCAAGCCCGCGTTGCGCGACTTCCTGTCCGCCACCGGCCTGCACGACGTCCTGGCCGGCGACCCGCGCCCCACCTACCGGCCCACCCCACGGTGGCCGACACCGCCCGCATTCGACCACGTGCTGGTCCGCGGCCTGCACGGCCACGCCGACCTGGTCCTCCAGGAGGCGGTCCCGCTGTCCCACGGCCGCTCCGGATTCCTGTCCGACCACTACGGCGTGACCGCGGAACTCGCCTAGCTTCCGCCCGGGTCCGTACCGCGATCGGAGGGTCGCGTGGTTGTTCTCCGGCGCCGGGCGGAACCGGCTCCGATATCGTCGCGGGGCTGAGCAGGTGTCAGGAAGAGGCGGCCCGGCGGCGGCGGTAGGCGGCGACCTTGGTGCGGTTGCCGCAGATGCCCATGGCGCACCAGGTGGCGGTGCGGCTGCGGGAGTGGTCGTAGAAGACCCAGCGGCAGTCGTCGTGGTGGCAGACCTTGAGCCGGGACCAGGTGCCGTCGCGCTGTGCCTGGTAGGCGATGGCGAGCAGCGTGGCGAGGATGCCGCGGTGGCCGTCCTCGGCCGGGGCCAGGCGGATCGTGCCGTCCGGTGCCGGGGCGAAGCGCAGTGGGGCGTGGTCGGCGAGGCGGGCCAGCAGGTCGTCGTCGGGGGTGCCGTCGCCGCAGCGGGCCCGCAGTTCCCGGCGCAGCGCGCGCAGCCGGTCCAGCGCCCGCGGGCCGGGGACCGGCAGGTCGTCGCCGGGCAGCCAGTCGTACGCGGTGGCGGACGCGTCGAGCAGGTCGGTGCCCCGCTCGACGTGCAGCGTGTTCAGGAAGTCCTGGACCGTCCCGAGCCGGCCGGGTGCGGCGGCGGGGGCGGTGCGGCCGGTACTCACCCCGCCAGTTAACCACCATCGTTCGTAGGATGGTTACGTAACTGTCATCGGGGCAATGAGGGTTACATGACGATCTGGCGGAATCGGGACTTCCGGTGGTTCTGGGCCGGGCAGTCGGTCTCCATGGTCGGCAGTCAGGTGACCACGTTCGCGGTGCCGGTGCTGGCCATCACCGCGCTCGGCGCGGACCCGGCGCGGCTCGGCCTGCTGCGGGCCGTGGAGTTCCTGCCGTTCCTGGTCCTCACGCTGCCGGCCGGGCTGTGGGTCGACCGGCACCCGCCCCGGCCCGCCATGATCGCCGCGAACCTGCTGCGCGCCGCGCTCGTCGCGGCCGTCGCGCTCGCCGGGATCGCCGGCGTGCTGCACCTGACCGGGCTGGCCGTCGCCCTGCTGCTGATCGGCGCGGCCACGGTGGTGTTCGACGTCGCCTACCTGTCCTACCTGCCGGTGATCGCCGGCCGGGACCAGCTCGTCGACGGCAACAGCCGGCTCTCGGTCAGCGCCTCGGTCGCGGACGTCGCCGGCCCGGGCCTGGCCGGCGGGCTGGTCCAGGTGCTGACCGCGCCGGTCACGCTGCTGCTCGACGCGGCCTCCTACCTGATCTCCGCCGGCACACTGCTGGCGATCCGCACGCCGGACACCCCGCCGCCCGGCACGACACCGCGGGCCGGCACGGCGGCGCCGCACGGCACGGCGGTGCCGCGGCGGGCGGTGGTCTCGCCGGCCCGGCAGGTGCGCGACGGTGTCGCGGTGGTGGCGCGGGACCCGTACCTGCGGACGATCTGTTTGGAGTCGTTCACCTACAACTTCTTCGTCCAGTTCGGTGAGACGCTGGTCGCGCTCTACGCGCTCACCGTGCTCGGCCTGACCGCCGGCACGCTCGGCCTCTGCATCGGCGCGGGTAGCCTCGGCGGCCTGGCCGGGGCCGTGCTCGCGCCGCGCGCGGTGCGCCGGTTCGGGTTCGGGCCCACGTTCACCGGCGGCACCGCGCTCGGCTGCGCCGCGCCCGTCCTGGTCCCGCTCGCCGGCGCCGGCGCCGGCGCCTCGCCGCTCGCGGCCGGTGCGCTGATCGCGGCGGCATACCTGATCACCGGCTTCGGCGTGACGATCTCCGTGATCGGATCGGTCACGCTGCGGCAGGGCGTGGCGCCGCCGCACCTGCTCGGCCGGGTCAACGCGGTGATGCGGCTGGCGAGCTACGCCGCGATCCCGCTCGGCGCGGCCGTGACCGGCGTCGTCGCGACCGCGTTCGGCGTGCGCACCGGCCTGTTCGTCGGCGCGGCCGGGCTGCTGCTGCCCACGGTGATCCTGCTGCTCTCGCCCGTACCGCGGCTGAAAGGTCTTTTGGGTGTTGTCCCGTCTCCTGCGAGCGGGGTCGAAGACGATCATAAACGTCGATACGATTCGGGGTCGTGACTACGGACAGTGTGGTGCGGACCCCGATCGTGCGCGGCCTACCCGTGGTGGGCAATCTGCTGCCGATGAGCAAGGATCCGGCGCGGTTCTTCGTGGAGCGCTACCGCGAGCACGGGCCGGTCTTCCGGGTGCGGATCCTCGGCCGGGAGCACGCGGTGCTCGCCGGGCCGGAGGCGGCCGAGTTCATGGGCACCAAGGAGGGGCGGGAGTGCCTGCGCTCGCGGGAGTTCTGGCACGGGCTCGTCGAGGAGTACGGTGCGACCCGCACGCTGTCCGGTGAGGACGGTGACGCGCACAAGGAGTTGCGCGACATCATGCGCCGCGGCTACTCCCGCGAGGCGATCGCGAGCCGGCTGGACGAGGTCGTCGCGATCACCGACCGCAACATCGACCGCACCTGGCGCCCGGGTGCGACCGTGCCGGTGCTGCGCTCGATGCAGGCGCTCGTCACGGACCAGCTCGGCGAGCTGATGACCGGCGCGTCCCGCCCGGAGTTCGTCGACGACGTCCGGCGCGTCACCATGTACATCCTGAACGTGCTGGTCACCCGGCAGCGCCCGCGCCTGCTGCTGCGCGACCCGCGCTACCGGCGGGCGAAGGCCCGCGTCGCCGAGCTGAGCCGCGTCATGATCGAGGATCGGTCGCGGCCCGGCGCGGACGCGAAACCGGCGATCCTGCTCGACGACCTGCTCCGCGCGAACCGGGAGAACCCGCGCGCGATGCCGGACTCCGACCTCATGATCAGCGTCACCGGCCCCTACGTCGCCGGCCTGGACACGGTGGCGAACACCATCGGCGCGTTCGTCTACGCCGTGCTCAAGCACCCCGACGTGCATCAGCGGGTACGGGCGGAGGCCGACGAGCTGTTCGCGAAGCCGACGCTGACCGAGCGTGACCTGCGGGGCATCCCGGCGATCCGCGGCGCGCTGATGGAGACGATGCGGCTCTACCCGACCGCGGTCGTGCAGATGCGCACGGCCACCCGCGACTTCACGTTCCAGGGGCACCGGATCGCGGCGGGCGAGACGCTCTACATCGGCACCACCGTGCCGCACTTCCTCGAGGAGTTCTACCCCGACCCGTACCGGTTCGACATCGACCGGTACGAGAAGCCCCGCGCCGAGCACCTGCAGGCCGGGGCGTACTCGCCGTACGGTCGTGGTCAGCACGTCTGCCTCGGCAAGACGCTGGCCGACGTGCAGATGCTGGTCACCATGGCCCGGATGTTCCACCGCCTGGACATGCGCCTGGAGTCGCCGGACTACGAACTGGCCACCAAGGTCACCCCGACCCCTGGTCCCGCGCTGTCGTTCCGGGTCAGGGTCGACGGCCACCGCGCGCCCGCGTGACGGTCGCGGCCCCCGGCCGGGCCGGGTCCGCCGGGTGGGCGTGATCCAACGTCGCGCGTCGCCGGACCGCCGGCCGGCGGTACGATCGTGCCGGCCGGGTCCGTCGGCTCGACCGGGTGCCGGGAGCGGTGCACGGTGCACCCGGCCTCGACGGCCGTGCCGAGGAGGTGCCGGGCGTGACCGCACAGTGGTCCGCGGACGATCTGCGGCGCATCGACGCGGCGGTGGAGCTGGAGATCGCGGTCCGGCGCCGGTCCGACGACGATCCGCGGCGGTGGGTGCCGATCTGGGTCGTGTGCGCGGGCGGCCAGGTGTTCGTGCGGACCTGGTATCGGCGGGACACCGGCTGGTACGGCCAGGTCCTGCGCTCGCGGCGGGCCCGGGTCCGCGTGCCCGGCCTGGAGGCGGACGTCACCGTCGACGACGTCGGAGGCGGGCCGGGCGCGGACGTCGACGCGGCGTACGTGGCCAAGTACGGCCGGGGCGCCGATTCCATGGTGACCGGCACGGCGGCGGCGACCACGCTGCGGATCGATCCCGCGTAGGGCACGGCCGTGGCGTTGACACTTCGGTAAATAACCCTTAATGATTACTGGACGTCGATCCGTTGGAGGACGTCCATGCGCCGCTCAGGCCTTCTGGCGACACTCGTCGCCGCCGCAGTCGTTGCTGCCGGCATGACCCTCGCCGACGGCACCGCATCCGCGGCCACCGCGCCGACCGCCACCTTCGCCAAGGTCTCCGACTGGGGGACCGGGTTCGAGGGCAGGTACACGATCACCAACGGTGGGACGGCCGCGCTCACGTCCTGGCGCGTCGAGTTCGACCTGCCGGCCGGGACCGGCGTCGGATCGTACTGGGACGGGCTGCTGACCACCGCAGGGCAGCACGTCGTGGTCACGAACCGCGGCCACAACGGCACGATCGCCCCCGGTGCGTCCGCCACGTTCGGCTTCATCGGCACCGGCCCGGGCACGCCGGCCGGCTGCACGCTCAACGGCGCCCCCTGCGCCGGCGGCACCCCCACCGTCCCGCCGCCGACAACTGTGCCGCCGACGACCGTGCCGCCGGCCGCCACCCCGGTCGCGCGCAACGGCCGGCTCTCCGTCTGCGGCCGGCAGCTGTGCAACGGCCGGGGCAAGCCGATCCAGCTGCGCGGCATGAGCACGCACGGCATCCAGTGGTACGCCCAGTGCGTCACCGACGCGTCGCTCGACGTGCTCGCGACCGAGTGGAACGCCGACGTCCTGCGCATCTCCATGTACATCCAGGAGGACGGCTACGAGACCGACCCGGCCGGCTTCACCGCCAGGGTCGACGACTTCATCGAGAAGGCGACCGCGCGCGGCCTCTACGCCGTCGTCGACTGGCACATGCTCACGCCCGGCGACCCGATGTACAACCTGGACCGTGCCAGGACGTTCTTCCGGCATGTCGCGGCGCGCCACGGGACCAAGAACAACATCATCTACGAGATCGCGAACGAGCCGAACGGCGTCCACTGGGACACCATCAAGTCCTACGCCGACCAGGTCATCCCGGTCATCCGCGCGCAGGACCCGGACGGCGTCGTGCTGGTCGGCACGGAGGACTGGTCCTCGCTCGGCGCGTCCGGCGACGGCCGGGGCGTCGACCGCATCCTCGCCAACCCGGTCACCGCCCCGAACGTCATGTACACGTTCCACTTCTACGCGGCCTCGCATGACGACTACTACCTGACCACGTTCCGCGACGCGGCCGCGCGCCTGCCGCTGTTCGTCACCGAGTTCGGCACCCAGGAATCCTCAGGCGACGGCCCGAACGACTTCGGCCGTGCCCAGCGGTACCTCGACCTGATGGCCCAGCAGAAGATCAGCTGGGTGAACTGGAACTACTCCGACGACATGCGTTCCGGTGCCGTGTTCACCCCGGGCACCTGCGCGTCCGGCGCCTTCTCCGGCACGTCCCGCCTCAAGCCGGCCGGCGCCTGGATCCGCGACCGCATCCGTACCCCGGACGACTTCTGAGCACCGCGACCGGTGATCGACGCACATGGAATCCGTGAGTGTCGATATGCTCCCGGTCGGGAGGTCTGTCGTGGCAGCGGACGGAGCGAAGAGGACGGCCGCCGGCGCCGGCGTGATGCGGGCGCTGGAGCAGCACGCCGAACGGCCGCTGTTCGACGATCCGCTCGCCGGGCGGCTGCTCACCGGATGGACCGCGGTCATGGTGGCGAACCGGGTGCTGCGCGGGGCGTTCCTGCGCGCGCTGGACCGGGCCGGTCCCGGCTTCTACGGCGCGGTCGTGTGCCGGACCCGGGCGATCGACGACGCCTGCCGGGACGCGCTGGCCGGTGGCGTCCGGCAGGTGGTGATCGTCGGTGCGGGGATGGACACCCGGCCGTACCGGATGCCGGAGATGTCCGCAGCCCGCGTGTGGGAACTCGACCTGCCCGCGGTGCAGGCCGGGAAGCGGGCGGCGCTGGCGCGGGTGCTTACCGAGCCACCCGGCCACGTCCGGTACGCGCCGGTCGACCTGACCACGGACCGGCTGGACGACGTGCTGGCACGGGCCGGCGCCGGCCGTACGCTGCCGACGCTGGTGCTCTGCGAGGCGGTCCTGATGTACCTGCCGGCCGCCGCGACCGACAACCTGCTCCGGTACGCGGGTGGCCTGCCGCCCGGCAGCCGGCTCGTGCTGACCTACCTGCCGCGTGACGTCCGCGACGACCCGCGCCACGCCGGCTGGTCCCGGCGGCTGGCCTGGCGCACCGCCCTCGACCCGCCGGAGATCGCCCGGCACCTCGCCGGCCACGGCCTGCGCGTGCGCGCCGACCTCGGCGCCGACGAACACCAGCGGCTGATCCTGCGCCCGGCCGGCCGGCACCTCACGGTCTTCGCCGGCGAGCGCACCGCGATCGCCGACACCTGACGGCTCCGGCACGGCGGCTCCGGCACGGCGGGCCCGGGACCGGTGGAGCGCCCGGTGCCGGCGTCGCGTCGGCCCGGCCGCCGGTCGCCTAGGCGACAACTCCGTGCGGTCGCGCGGACTACTGTCGGTGTTTCGCCCCCTGTCGCAGCGGAGTCACCGGATGTCAGCTCACGAGCCGAATCCCGACGCGATCCAGGACCGCCGTTCCTTCGGCCGCGAGCTGACCGCACTGCGGCTGCGCAAGCCGCTCACCGTGCGCGAGGTGGCCGACCGGGCGCAGGCGTTCGGTTCGCACAGCACGGTGGGCGACTGGTTCGCCGGCCGCGGGCTGCCGTCACCGTCGTCACTGGACCTGTTCGTCAGGGTGCTGGCCGCCTGCGGTGTCGAGGGCGACGCGCAGTCGGGCCCGTGGCTGGCCGGCTGGCGGCGGGCCCGCGCGAGCGGCCGGCGGGCGACCGGGCCGGAACCGTACCGGGGACTGAGCGCCTACCAGTCCGAGGACGCCGCCTGGTACTTCGGCCGGGAAGCCCTGATCGAGACGCTGCTGGGCAGGCTGGCCGCGATGGCCGGCACCGGCGGCGTGGAACTGGTCGTCGGCGTGTCCGGCGCCGGGAAGTCGTCGTTGCTGCGCGCCGGTGTCTCGCCGCGGGTGGAGTCCGGCGGCCTCGGTGGCGAGCCGGACTGGGAGATCGTGCTGGGCACGCCGGGCGCC
Organism: Catenuloplanes niger; assembly: GCF_031458255.1. NCBI lineage: Bacteria > Bacillati > Actinomycetota > Actinomycetes > Micromonosporales > Micromonosporaceae > Catenuloplanes > Catenuloplanes niger. Next base: position 300,476 of record NZ_JAVDYC010000001.1, on the reverse strand, counting down.
GACCCGATGTCGCTGCTGGCCGCGGCCCGCGCCGCGCCGCCCGGCCGCCGGCTGCTGGTCGTCGTCGACCAGTTCGAGGAGTTGTTCGCCGACAGCCTCGGCGAGGACGTCCGGCAGCGGTTCGTCGACCGGCTGCTCGCCCTGGCCGAGGGGCCGCGGCGCGCGGTGGTCGTCATCGGGTTGCGCGCCGACTTCTACGCGCAGGCGCTGCGCTTCCCGGCGTTGCTGGCGGCCGCCGGTGGCCATCAGCTGACGGTCGGTCCGATGACGCCCGCCGAGCTCCGTGAGGTGATCACGGCGCCGGCGCGCCGGGCCGGCGCCCACGTCGACGAGGGGCTCGTCGAGGTGCTGCTGCGCGACCTCAGCCCGGGCTCCAACTCGCTGCCGCTGCTGTCGCACGCGCTGCTGGCGACCTGGCAGCGCAGCGGCGGCCGGATGAGCGTCGAGGTCTACCGGCAGATCGGCGGCATCTCCGGTGCGGTGACCGAGACCGCGGAGTCGATCTACGAGTCGTTGACGGCGGCGCAGCGGGTGCTGGCGCGACGCCTGTTCCTGCGTCTGGTGCACGTCTCGCCCGGCACGGCCGACACCCGGCAGCGCATCACCTGGGCGGAACTGACGGAGCTCGGCCGCGGCACCGGCGTGGAGATCATGACGGTGCTCGACCGGTACGTCGCGCAACGACTGATCACCACCGGCGCGGACACGATCGAGCTCAGCCACGAGGCGCTGGTCACGGCGTGGTCGCGGCTGCGCGGCTGGCTCGACAGCGACCGGGCCGGGCTGCTGGTCGCCCGGCAGCTGCACCTGGCCGCGGCGGCGTGGAAGGACGACGGCCACGACCGGGCGCTGCTCTACGGAGGCACCAGGCTGGCCGCGGCCCAGGCGTGGGCGGCGTCCGCCGACGGTGATCTCACCGCGCAGGCGGCCGAGTTCCTCCAGGCGAGCGTGCGGCACTCCCGCCGTCGCGCGCGGCGCGTGACGCAGCTCGTCGCCGTGCTCACCGCCCTGGTGGTGCTGACCGTGACGCTGGCCGGCGCCGCGCTGCAACTGCGCGCCGAGGCCGACGGGCAGCGGCGGGTGGCGCTCCGCGAGCGCAACGAGGCGGTCTCCCGGCTGATCGCGGGCCGGGCCGACAAGCTCCGCGACACCGACGTGTCGCTGGCGATGCAGCTGAGCCTGGCCGCCTACCGGATCGCGCCGACCCTGGAGGCACGCTCCAGCCTGCTCGACTCGTCGAACCTGGTGCCGTCCACCCGGCTGGCCCCGCTGGACGGTGCCGTGCAGGCGGTCGCCTTCAGCGCGGACGGCGGGCTGCTGGCCGCGGCCGGGACCGGCAACACCGTCCGGCTCTGGCCGCTCGGCCGGCCCGCCCCGGTCCTGGACGGCACACCGCTGCCCGGCGTCGACCAGGACATCTTCGGACTGGCGTTCAACGCCGGCGGGCGGCTGCTGGCGGCCGCCGGCGCGAGCGGGCGGATCCTGCTGTGGGACGTGCGCGACCCGCGTCGGCCGGTCGCGCTCCCGCCGCTGACCGGGCCGGCCGGCACCGTCTACGCGCTGGCGTTCGACCGCCACGGCGTGCTCGCCGCCGCCGGCATCGACGGCCGGATCCGGCGGTGGGACACCACGGTCACCGGCCCGCCGGCCGCCCTGCCGGAGATCGCGGCCGGCTCAGCGACGCACTCGCTCGCGTTCGCGCCGGACGGCTCGCTGCTGGCCGCCGGCGGGGCGAACGGTGCGGTGCGACTGTGGGACACCCGCGATCCGCGGCGGCCGGCCGCGCTGCCCACGGCCGTCGAGGGCGTCGACGGCAAGATGTTCGCGGTCGCGTTCAGCCCGGACGGCACCACGCTGGCCGCCGGGAACGCGGACAAGACGGTCCGGCTGGCCGACGTCTCCGACCCCCGGCGGCCACGGGTGCGCGGCGCTCCGCTGACCGGGCCGGCGAGCTGGATCAACGCGGTCACGTTCAGCCGGGACGGGCGGACGGTGATCGGTGGCAGCTCGGACAACACGGTCACCACCTGGGACGCCGGCACCGGTCAGGTCACGGCCGTGCTGCCGCAGCCGGCACCGGTCACCGGCGTGGCCCTCAGCCCGGACGGCGGCAGCCTCGCCACCAGCAGCACCGACGGCACGGTACGCGTCTGGGCGGCGCACCCCGGCCCGCTGCTCGCCGGCCCGACCGACGCGGTGTTCAACGCCGTGTACAGCGCGGACGGTCGCACGCTCGCGGTGGCCAGCCGCGACGAGACGGTCCGGTTCTGGGACATGAGCCGGCCGAGCCCGGTGCCGCTGGGCGCGCCGCTGCGCTCACCGACCGGTGACCGGTTCAGCGGGACCCTGGCCTTCGCCCCGGACGGCCGGACCATCGCGATCGGCACCCGGACCGGGCGGATCCAGTTCTGGGACCTGCGGCGTCCGGACCGTCCGGCCCTCGGGCGCACCGTCACCGCCGGCTCGGCGCTGGTGCAGTCGGTGGCGTTCAGCCCGGACGGCCGCCTGTTCGCGGCGGGCGGCGACGACCACCGGCTGTCGCTGTGGGACACCACCGGCCGCCTCCTCGGCAGCCGGGACCTGGGCACCACCATCGTGCTGACGGTCGCGTTCAGCCCCGACAGCACCACCCTGGCGTCGACCGGCACCGACAACGTCGCACGGCTGTGGCGGGTCACGGCGGGCGGCGGGCCCGCACCGATCGGCACGCTGACCGGGTTCGCCGGATACACCTACGGTGTGGCGTTCCGCCCGGACGGCAGGTTCCTGGCCGTGTCCAGTGCGGACAGCACGGTCCGGTTGTTCGACGTCACCGTCCCGGCCGCTCCCGTCCCGGCCGGGCCGCCGCTGTCCGGCCCGTCCAGTTACGCCTACTTCGTGGCCTTCCACCCGGACGGCGGCCGGCTCGCCGTCGCCGCGACCGACGGCACCGTGTGGCTGTGGGACCTCGCCGACCACGCGGCACCGGCACCGGTCGCCGTGCTGTCCCGGTCCGCCAACGCCGTCTACGCGGTCGCGTTCAGCCCGGACGGCCGGGTCCTCGCCGGCGCCGGCAGCGACCGGCTGACCCGGCTGTGGGACATCGACCCGGCACGGGTCGCGGACCGGGTCTGCGCGACCGCCGGGCACCCGATCAGCGAGGACGAGTGGACCCGCTACGCACCCGGCGTCGCCTACCAGCCGCCATGCCGCTGACCTGTGGGTACGGCCGGGCGCGGCTGTACGGGATCCGTACGGATGCGGGCCGGGCCCCTTCCCGGTGACGGCCGCGTCGGTTTGGCTCGTCCCATCCGGGCAACCCGGCGTCGTACCGCGAAAGGGGTCCAGGTGAGCCTTCGGAGATCACCGGTCGAGCCGGCACGGGCCGGCGACGCGTCACGCACGACGGCGGCCGTCATCGGGGCACTGCTGACGGCCGCGTTCCGCGCACTCGGGCGCGGCCGCGCCGGCCCGCACGCCGGCCGTGCCGCGTACCCGCCCGCACCGGTCCGGCCCGTCCGCCGGACACGGCGGGCACGCACGCCGATGAGCAGCATGTTCACGTGTGCCACCGACCCGGAGACCTGACCCGGTCCCGGCACCGTGCCGGGCCGGCCCACCGGCCGGCACCCGACGTCGTCCACTCCTCGCCGCGTCGCGGTCACCGGCCGGCCGCGGCCCGCGACCGGCATCGTGGTGCCCCGGCCCGGGGGGAGCCGGGGCACCACACCATCGACCGCGGCGCGGCGGGCGCGGGTCGTAGGGTGGCGCGGTGGAGGCGGAGAGTGCGTTGCGGCGGCTGATGGCGGCGCGGGGGATCGGACCGGAGGTGTTCGCGGACCGTGCCGGCGGGCCGGTGGGCGAGACCGTGGACGCGCCGGATCCGGCGGTGCTGCGGCGGCTCGCGCCGGTGCTCGGGTTGCACCGCAGTGACCTGTTCATCATCGCCGGTCGGCCGGTGCCGGACGACCTCGCGCCGCTGGATCCGGGCGCGGCCGGGCACGTCGGCGGGCTCGCGTGGACGCTGACGTACCTGCCGGACGCCGTCCCGGAGTAGCGTGCGTTCGTCCGGGCGCTGCCGCAGCGGCCGCGGCCGCCGGATCCGCGGCCGACGCCGGTGTACCACCGGTATCCGGACGGCGCCGGCGGCCTGGTAGTGCGTCTGCTGCACAACCGGAACCTGGACTGGTCCGGCGCGACCAGGTGCCTCTACGGCCTGGGCGGCGCCGGACCGCTGTCGGCGGCCACGATCGGCGTGATCGGCCGTGGCCGGAAGGCGCTGACGCCGGACCTGGTGGCCGGGTTCGCCGCGGTCCTGGGGATGGCGGCCGCGGACCTCGGCGTGCTGACCGGCGTCGACGTGACCGGCGCCGGCCGGCGGGTCCATCCGGGTGCGGCCGAGGCGGCCGCGCTGCTGTGGGAGGCCCGCCGGCTGACCGCCGCGCAGGTGAGCCGCGTGCAGGGACGGGCGGCCCTGATCCGGCTCCGGCGCGGTGGCGGGCCCGGCCTCGGCCGGCGGTGGTGATCAGGGCTCCGCTACGTCCACCGTGACCGGGGACAGCGGGCAGCTCCGGCACGCCAGCACGTACCCCGGGCGGGTCAGGTCGTTCGGGTCGGTCGTGGTGACCTCGCCGGTGCGGAGGCGGACCAGGCAGTCGCCGCAGGTGCCGATCGTGCACGAGTAGGGCATCGGCAGGCCGGCGGCGAGCCCGGCGTCGAGCAGCGTCTGCCCGGGTTCGACCACCGCCGTACCGATCGGGTGCCCGTGCTCCCACACGGTCATCCGCTGTGGGACGGACGAGCCGGTGGCGGCGTCCGGGGCGCTGGTGTAGCGCTCCTGGTGCACGTGCGTCGCCGGGACCCCGAGTCCGGACAGGACGCTCCGGACGGTGTCCATCAGCGCGTCCGGCCCGCAGACGAAGTAGTGCGCGTCCGGGGACACGGACCGGCCGGAGACCCACCGGTGTACGCCGTGCGCGTCGAGCCGCCCGTCCCGGCCGGTCAGGACGTGCGTGACGGACACGTGGCCGGCCGCGGACAGCTCCGCCCCGAAGATGATCTCCTCCTCGGTGCGGCTGCTGTAGAGCAGCGAGACCCGGCCACGGTACGCCCGGATCATGCTCATCATCGGCGTCACCCCGCTGCCGGCCGCGATCAGCACGATCTCCTCCGGCGGCGGGTCGGGCAGGTGGAACGTGCCGGACGGGCCGAGCACCGAGATCCGGTCCCCGGCGCGCAGGCCGCGGTGCGCGTGCCCGGAGAACCGGCCGCCGTCGACGTGCTTGACCGTGACCTCCAGCCGGGACGAGCCGGGCGCGGACGAGGCCGAGTAGGCGCGTCGCACCGGCCGCCCGCCGACGTCGGCGACCAGCGTGAAGAACTGACCGGGCCGGAACTCGAACGTGCCGCCGGGATCCTCCAGCACCAGCGTGACCGCGCTCGGCGTCTCCCGGCGGATCTCGGCGATCCGCACCTCCCGCAGCGGGTCCGTGACCGGTGCGCCGGTGACCGAGGCGGTGGTGACGTCCGCGTACCCCTCGTTGCGCAGCCCGGACCGGTAGGCGCGGTTCACCAGCGGCCGCAGCAGCCGGCCGATGCCCGGGATCGCGCCGACCGCGCGCAGCAGGAATCCGCCGCGGGTGTTCGCCGCGAGGTGCCGGCCGGCCAGGACCATCAGGTCCGGCGCCGCGTCCCGACCGAGGTGGGTGCCGGCGTGCCACATCCGGGACCGGGTGACCGCGTCGTTGCCGCGCACCTCGGCGTGCTCGACGTCGATCAGCAGCGCCGCGTGCGGGGGCGTGCCGCGCAGCGCCATCGTCTCCAGCAGCGCCGGGTCGTCCGTGATCGTGCCCCGGCCGCTGACGTGCAGCACACCGGTGCGGCCCGGCACCAGCGCGGCGAACGCCAGCCGGTCGTCGCGCAGCAGGTTGTGCAGCGTGTCCGCGCGCCGGTTGCCCTTCCGGTCCGGGATCGCCAGCGTGCGCCCGTCGAGGATCCGCGCGACCGTCTCCCGGTCGCCGCGCGGGCTGGTGTCGCTGCCGCCGGCACCGTCCCAGGTGGACAGCGCGAGGAACGGTGCCGCGGCCAGGAACTCGGCGACGCCCGGCCGATGCAGCGGTCCGTCGTCCGGACCCGGAACCGGGTCGGCCGGCGGTGCGGGGGCGGGCGGCTGCCACAGCCGGGACCGCAGCACGGCCTGCGCGCAGTGGACGTAGGCCTCGTCGACCCGGACCGCACGGCCGGACATCGTGCCGTTGACGCGCAGCACCTCGCCGACGCCCGGCAGCAGGAAGAACAACGACACCGGGCCCGGGGGTACGTCCGGCGCGGCGAACGAGATGCGCGTGGGGGAGTGCACGCGGGCGAACCCGGGCGTACCCCCGACGAACGTGGTCCGGCCGACGCCGTCGGCGTCGCGGTAGCCGAACGCCGCGACCGGGCTGCGGGCCAGGACGGTCCGGCAGCCCTCGTCGAGCGCGCCGATCTGCTTCAGCATGATCACGGCCGGGGCGCGGCCGACGGCGGACTCGACCTCGTCCACGGTCGTCAGCCGGCGGAAATGAGTCTGTCGCACGAGAGTTCCTCTCAGCCGGGAGCGGACCGGCCCAGACGCCAGTAGCCGACGAACGAGATGTCCTGCTTGGGTACGCCGCGGTCGTTCACCAGATGCCGCCGCACCGACGTGGCCAGCTGGGATTCGCCGGCGACCCAGGTGTAGAACCGGCCGGCCGGCAGCTCGGCCCGCCGGAGCGCGTCCAGCACCAGCTCGCCGGGGCGCAGGCCCGGGTCGTCGCGGCTGCACCAGTGCGCGCCGACGTCCCGCACGTCGTCCCGGGACGGCACCTCGAGGAACACCTCGGTCGGCAGCCCGGGCGGTGTGCCGTCCAGGATGGACAGGATCGCCGGCAGCGCGGTCTCGTCGCCGACCAGCAACTGTGCCGCCGTGTGCGCCGGCCGGTGATACACGGTGCCGATGTCGAAGATCCCGGCCGGGCTGCCCGGCCCGGCGCGGCGCACCCAGTCCGACATCGGCGAGTCGCCGTGCACCGCGAACTCGATGTCGACCTCGTCGTCCGCCGGCCGTACCCGGCGGATCGTCAGGTTCCGCACCCAGGGCCGCACCGATTTCGGCATCAGCAGCACCTGGGCCATCCACGCCTCGCTCGACAGCGTCGGCATGCGCAGGCCGGTCTGCCCGGCCCGCGGGAAGAACAGCCGGACGGCCTGGTCGTTGCCGGCCGGCACCAGGTCCCGCACGTCCGGGCCGCCGAGCGTGACGCTCGCGAAACTCGGCGAGAGGAACTCCCGGCGGCGCACCTCCAGTGTGATCATCTTCCGGGCCCCGGGGGTGTGCACCTTGGGCATCATGTCTTGTTTTCCCAGCTCACCGCACTATTGTGAACAATAGCTCAGGTCTCTGGCTACTCGCTTTTGCCGCCTCGGAAGGACACCCGGATGCCGCCCGCCGCCCGCCGTCTTCAGCCACGTCGCGAGCCCCGGCAGGTGCGCGCGGAGCTCACCCGCGAGCGCATCCTGACCGCGGCTGCTCACGTTTTCACCGAGTACGGCTACGCCGCCGGCACCACGAACCGGATCGCCGAGCGCGCCCGTATCTCGATCGGCTCGCTGTACCAGTACTTCCCGAACAAGGACGCGATCCTGGCCCAGCTGCTGGTCCGGCACATCGACCGCGGCACCTGGACCCAGGCGGACCGGGTCGACCTGGCGCCGGGCAGCCTGCGCGCGATGGTGCACGCGATGGTCCGGGACGCGATCGACAACCACAGCGACGACCCGCAGCTGCTCCGCATCATGATCGAGCAGGCGCCGTTCTCGCCGGACCTGCTCGACGCGATCAACCGGCACGGCGAGACCCGCACCGCCCAGATCCGCGACCTGCTCGGCCGCCACCCGGACGTCGGGGTGCGCGACCTCACCACCGCCGCCGAGCTGATCCTGTTCACCGTCGAGATGAACACCCACAAGCTGATGGCCGACCCCCGCGGCATCCCGGTCGACACCGTCGAGACCGAACTCGTCGACATGATCACCCGCTACCTCCGCGGCGACCGGTAGCCGGACCGTCCCGTGGGGCCGCGCCGCGTGCCGGGTCAGCGGTGGGCGGTGAGGAGGTGTGCGGCGGCGGGCAGGCGATAGCCGCCGGCGGCCGTGCGGTACGGACGGACTTCCTCCGCCGTCGCGGCCCGGGCGTCGGCCGTGTCGACGGCGGCGAACAGGGGCGCGAGCGGGCCGAACTCGGCGACGAACGCCCACCACGCGTCGAAGTCGGGATACTCGGTGTCCCAGTGGAACCGGGTCGCCGCCACGTCCCGGAACCCGGCGGCGGTCAGGTGGCCCTCGAGCGCCCCGGGCCGGCCGGCCTCGGCGAACGGTGCGGCGAAGTTCGGCACCGGCCGGAAGCGGCGCAGGACCGCGGTGCCGAACCGGGTGTACGGGCTGTCGTCCGGCCCGGGCCAGGCCGCCGCGCTCAGGACGCCGCCGCGACGCAGGACGCGCGCGGCCTCCCGGGCCGCCGCGCCGAACGGTGCCGTGCCGGGCAGGAACAGCCCCATCCGGGAGATGATCGCGTCCGCGCTGCCGTCGTCGAGCGCGAGCGCGGCCATCGACATCTCGCGGAAGTCGACGGTCAGCCCCAGGCGCGCCGCGTCCGCCCGGCCGGTGGTGAGCGCGACCGGGTCGATGTCGATCGCGGTGATCCGCAGGTCGGGCCGGCGCTGCGCGAGGGCGAGGGCGAGCCCGCCGGTGCCGCAGGCGAGCTGCACGACGTGCGCGCCGGCCGGAAGGTCGCCGAGCGGGTCGAGCAGCGGGTCGACCAGGCCGTTCAGGAGTCGCATGAGATTGTTCCGCACACCGTCGAGTACATCCGCGCGCCGGGCACGTCACCATGGCCGGTTGAACCTCCCGCATACGCGTACGTCCCGGCCGGCGGCGCGGGCGCGGTGGCCGCCCCGGCGTTCGGCGGCGGCCGGCCCCCGACCCCCTGGCCAATAGCGGTATCCATAGCTAGAGTTGTTGTATCCAATTCGAGGGATATTGGGTCCGCGTGAAGGGGGAGCCGGTGACGCTGGTCGACCATCCGCTGGAGGACGCCGGTCCACCGGGCCGGCGCGAGCCCGCGGTGCGCGAACTCACGGTGCGCGGCCTGGTCCTCGAGGCGGAGGACGTGCTGACGGTCGAGCTCACCGGCGCCGGGCTGCCCGCCTGGACACCCGGCGCCCACGTCGACCTGATCATCAACGACGGTACGGTCCGGCAGTACTCGCTGTGCGGCACGCCGGACGCCACGTCGCTGACCGTGGCGGTGCGCCACGAACCCGGCGGCCGCGGCGGGTCCGACTGGGTGCACCGCGCGCTGCGGCCGGGCGACCGGGTCACGATCCGCGGCGTCAAGAACCACTTCGAGCTCGAGCGGGCCGACGGGTACGTGCTGATCGCCGGCGGCGTCGGCATCACCCCGCTGCTGCCGATGGCCGAACGGCTGGCGGCCGAGGGCCGGGCCTGGCGCCTCGCCTACATCGGACGGACCGCCGCCCGGATGCCGTTCCTGGAACGGATCCGGGCGCTCGGTCCGCGCGCGACCGTCCACGAGACGGCCGTCTCCGGCCGGCCGCCGATCGACGGGCTCCTGGACGGCCCGGGCCTGGTCTACGTCTGCGGCCCCGGCACGCTGATCGAGGCCGTCCGGGACGCGCTCGACGCCCGGGGCCAGGGCGAGCGGCTGCGCGCCGAGTACTTCCGGGCCCCGGACGACGCGGACGCGGCCGAGCCCGGCGCGTTCACGCTGCGGCTGGAACGCTCCGGGCTCGACCTGGCCGTGCCCGCCGGCCGCAGCGCGCTCGACGTCGTCACCGAGGCCGGCGTCGACGTGCTCCGCGACTGCGAGGAGGGCATCTGCGGCAGCTGCGAGACGACGGTCCTGGCCGGCGAGGTCGACCACCGCGACCACGTGCTGACCGCCCGGGAGAGGGCCGCGAACGCCTGCATGATGCTGTGCGTCTCGCGCGCGGCCGGCCCCCGCCTGGTGCTAGACCTCTGACCGGTAGCCGAGCGAGCCGAGGATCCGGGCCGACCGGTTGCCCGGATGCGCGGCCAGCCGGTCGAGCAGCACGCCGGTGTCCGTCGGGAAGTCCGGCCCCGGCTTGATGAGCACGCTCACCGGCACCTCGTCCGGCCGGTCGTCCGGCGCCACCGACCGTACCCGCTGATGATCTATGCCCTGGGCGAGCAGGGCGTCCCCGCCGGCGCGTTTGTCCCTGCCGAGCACGCCCAGATGCGGGTACGCCAGCACCACCTCGTGCGTGGCCAGCAGCGCCCGCAGCAGGTCGTCGGTCCGGGTCGTCCGGCCCTGCTCTCGGGCGCGCTCGTCCGCCTCCAGCCGGGCCCAGAAGACCGGCTCGTCCGCGTGGTTGACCTGCCGGGCCAGCACCGAGAGCAGCAGCCTGTCGCGCAGGCCACGACCCCGGTAGCGGACCCGGCCGAGCAGCGCGTCGCGGGCCGGCCGCAGCTCCGGCACCAGCCGGTCCGGGCGTGCCGGCGCCGCACCGGCCAGCGCGGCCGCGCGCACCTGCGCCGGGTCCTCGCCGCAGTCGCGGATCACCGCCGACGCCTCCGAGTCCGGGTTCGCCAGCATCGCGGCCAGCAGCAGCACGCGCGAGTCCGCGACCTCGCCGCGCAACGCCTCGGCCGCGGCGACGGAGACGGACATGACCAGGTCGGTCGTCTCGTCCCGGACGGCCGGCACGCCCTCGAACGGTCCCGTGCGCGGCTCCGCGTCCGGATCCCACATCGCGCCGGTGTCCGGCTCCCGCCACACCCGGCCGGGCGTGCGCATCACCGCGAAGACGACGCGCGCGGAGATGTCGAACGCGTCCAGCAGCGGCGCGACCTCCCGGTCGTCCGCGATCGACCACAGCAGCGCACCGGTGCCGACCGGACCGTTCGCCATGCCGCGCACCTTGTGCAGCGAGCTCGTCAGCCGCTTCCCGACCGTGAACTGCTCCGTCATCACCGCTCCTCGCCCCGTGTTCGCCGACATCGAAGATCACGGTACGGGCGGCGGGGCGCCGGTTTCGTCGGCCGGAATGCGGAAAAGCTCCTCTACCGAGCGGTATAGCCGGTCGGTCAGTCCTCCGTGGTCGCCGCGGACGGCACGCCACCGGCGCAGGTCACGGCCATGGTCACGTACCGGTTGCCGTGCCGGAAGACGATCTCCGCCGGTACGGCCGGACCGGCGTCGACGCTGTCCACCTTGTACGGCTTGGCCGCGGCGTAGGTGACCAGCCGGGCCTGGTCCGTGGTGGTGCAGGTCGCCTCCACGGTCCCGCCGGTCGAGCTGAACGTGCGCTGCTGCGGTACCGGTGCCGGCTCCTCCGCGGTCGGGGGCGGCGGCGCGCCGGTGGTGGTGACGGCGCCCGGCGGCGCGGCCCGGCTCGGCACGACGACCGTGCCGGAGGACTGCGAGAGCCCGGCCGGTGGCTGCGCCGAGCCGGTCCGGACCGCACCCGGCCCGGCCTGCGCGGGGCCGGGAGTGCCGCCGGTCACGGAGCCGGAGCCGGTGCCGGGCGGTGGTGCGCCGCCGGCGGTGCCGGGCGGGGCGGTCATGCCGGGCGGGATCGAGGGGCCGGGCTGCGTGACGTCGGTGCCGTCGTCGCGGGCGCCGATCGTCGCGGCGGTCAGGCCACCGGCGGCGAGCAGGGCGAGGGCGCCGGCGGCGATCGCGAGCGTGCGGCGGTGGGCCGGTGTGCGGCGACCCGGCGGGCCGCCCGGCACCGCGCCGGGACCCGCGCGGTCATCCGCCGGCGCGCCCGTCGGGCGTGACCGGACCGGCACGCCGGACGTGGTCGACTCGTCCGGCGGAACCGGCTGATCCGGCGCGGCGGACATGCCCGGCACCGGCGGTGCACCCGACACGTCGAACGCGCGGTGCTGTTCTGGCGCGCCGGGTGGACTCGACGCATCGTGCCGGCCCGGCACGGCCGACGGACCGAACGCGTCCGATCGGTCCGACGAGGCGGAGAGCCCGGACGCGCCCGCCTGTCCCGACGCGCCTGCCTGTCCCGACGCGGCCGACAGGCCCGACGCGGCCGACGAGCCCGGCTGGGCGGATGCGGCCGACGGGTCCCACGCACCGTGCCGGCCCAGCGCGCCCGACGGACCGGACGCGTCATCCGAGTCACCTTGCCGACCTGCCGCGGCCGACAGACCCGACACGGCCGACGAGGCCGACGCGGCTGACAGGCCCGACGCGGCTGACAGACCCGAGGCGGCTGACAGACCCGAGGCGGCTGACAGACCCGACGCGGCCGACGGGTCCGGCACGGACGGCAGGTCCAGCGCAGGCCGAGGCCTCAGCGACACGGACGGTTCGTCCACCAGGGCCGGTCCCGGGCCGCCGGTCACGATCCGCACGCCCGCCGCCTCCGCCAGCGCCACCGCCGCCTCGCGCGCGGTCGGCCGTACCGCCGGATCCTTTCGCAGGCAGCGCTCGCAGAGCGCGATCACCGCGGGCGGCACGTGCGGCAGCGGTGGCAGGGGGTCCGGTTCCGTGTAGACGTGCGCGTCGAGCATCTCCGTGATGCTCTCCGCCGTCCACGGCGCCCGGCCCGCGATCAGCAGGTAGAGCAGCACGCCCAGCGCGTACACGTCGGTGGCCGGGTAGACGCCGTCGCCGGTCAGGCGCTCCGGCGCGATGTAGCCCGGCGTCCCGACCGGCACCTCGACCGGCCCGCCGCCGCTGCCGGGCGTGGCCGCGGCCGCGATGCCGAAGTCGACGACCTTGGCGCCCTGCCGGGTGAGCATCACGTTCGCCGGCTTGATGTCGCGGTGGACCAGCCCTTCCTCGTGGGCCGCGGTCAGCGCGGCCGCGATCTCCGCGCAGCAGCGCAGCGCCTCGTCGAGCGACAGCGGCTCGGCGCGCAGCCGGGCGGCCAGCGTCACGCCGCTGACCAGTTCCATCACCACGAACGGGAGGACCTCGTCGCCGTCGGTGACCTCGCCGAAGTCGTGCACCTGCGCGATGTTCGGATGCGACAGCCGGGCCGCCGCACGCGCTTCCTCGCGGATGCGCACCCGCGCCTGTGGATCGCTCGCATACGGCCCGGCCAGCACCTTCACGGCCACGGGCCGGCCGAGCACCTCGTCGTAGGCCCGCCAGACCGCGGCCATGCCGCCGCGCCCGACCTCACCGTCGAGCCGGTATCGCCCACCGAGCACCTGGTACTCCCGCACCGCGACAGTCTTCCCGCATCGACATCCGCCGACAAGTCGGAGCCGGTGGACTTCGGTGCAGGTGGGGCCGTCGGGGTCACCCGGACGGTGTACATCAACGACCGAAAAGCCGCGTCGACGGTACGAACGGCTAGGACCTGTATCGACGTGGGGTCGGAGCGCGCCGCAGCCCGGCCATCCACGTCGATACAGGGCCTAGCGTTGCGGTCGCAACAGCGGCGGGTGCAGCAGCGTGGCCGGTCCGCGGCGGAACAGCTGGGCCGGGCGGCCACGGTCGCGCTCGGCGGTGCCGCCGGTCGGTTCGACGAAGCCCTCCGCGCCGGTCACCTTGCGGTGGAAGTTGCGGGCGTCGATCGTGGTGCGCCACACCGTCTCGTACACGCCGCGCAGGTCCGCGATCGTGAACTCCGGCGGGCAGAACGCGGTCGCCAGCGGCGTGTACTCCAGCTTGGACCGGGCCCGTTCGATGCCGTCGGCCAGGATCCGGTCGTGGTCGAACGCGAGCCCGCCGCCGGCCACCTCGTCGTACGGCCGCCACGCCGCGCCGGCCGCGTCACTGCCCGCGACCGGGGACGGCAGGTCGGGCAGCAGCGCCAGGTAGGCGACCGTGACCACCCGCCCGCGCGGGTCGCGGCCCGGCGTGCCGTAGGTGGCGAGCTGCTCCAGGTGCCGCGGTTCCAGCCCGGTCTCCTCGCGCAGCTCGCGCAGCGCCGCGTCGGCCAGATCCTCGTCGTCGAGCACGAAACCGCCGGGCAGGGCCCACCTCCCCCGGTACGGCGGGATGCCGCGCCGGACCAGCAGCACCTGCAGCACGCCGTCGCGGATCGTGAGCAGCACCAGGTCCACCGTAATCGTCATGTTGACGATAATAGCGCCCGGGGTTTATCGTCATGGTGACGAAAACATCGGGGAGGACCACCATGGCCGACGTGACACGCCGCTTCCACCTGCGGCACCTGCGCTCCGCACCGACCAGCTGGGTCAGCCACACCGTGGGCGGCCGTGTCCGGCGCGCCGGCACCGGGCTGTCGTTCTGGTACCGGCCGCTCACCGCCGCGCTGTCCGAGGTGCCGGTCGACGACCGCGAGCTGCCGCTGCTGTTCCACGCCCGCACCGAGGACTTCGCGGACGTGACCGTGCAGGCCACGGTCACCTACCGGGTGAGCGATCCGGCCGCGGCGGCCGCGCGCCTCGACTTCTCCATCGACCCCTACCGGGGCACCTGGCGCGGTCAGCCGCTCGACCAGGTCGCCGGCATGCTCGCCGAGCTGGCCCAGCAGCCCGCGCTCGACCTGCTCGCCCGGGTGCCGCTGGCGGACGCGCTGACCACCGGCATCGCCACGATCCGGGCCGCGGTCGCGACCGCGCTCGCGGACGACCCGCGGCTGACCGAGACCGGCGTCTCCGTGGTCAGCGCGCGCGTCGTCGCGCTGCGCCCGGAGCCGGAGATGGAACGCGCGCTGCAGACCCCGACCCGCGAGCAGGTGCAGCAGGACGCGGACCGGGCCACGTACGCCCGGCGCGCGCACGCGGTCCAGCAGGAGCAGTCGATCGCGGAGAACGAGCTGCAGAGCAGGATCGAGCTGGCCCGGCGGGAGCAGCAGCTGGTCGAGCAGCGCGGCGCGAACACCCGGCGCGAGGCGGAACTCGAGGCCGAGCGTCAGGGCGTGGCCGGCGGTGCCGAGGCGGATCGCCTGCGGCAGAAGGCAACGGCGGAGGCGGATTCGGCACGGGTACGGGACGAGGCGCGCGCGGCCGGCGCCCGGCTCGTCGGCCTGGCCGAGGCGGAGGCGGAGGCCGCGCGCCTGGCCGCGTACCGTGACCTGCCCCCGGGCGTGCTGCAGGCGCTCGCGATCAAGGAACTGGCCGGCCAGCTGCCCGCGATCAACGAGCTGACCGTCACGCCGGACCTGCTCAGCAAGGTCCTCGGGCGGCTGTCGTGAGCACGCTCAACCCCCGGGTGGTGATCGTGTCGCGGCGCAGCGAGCTCGACGAGCTGCTCGCCCGGCACGGCACCCGCGGCGCGGCCGCGTTCTTCCTCCGTGAACGCGGCCGCACGCTCGACGACGTCACCGCCCGCCACGCCGCGCTGACCGCGGCCCTCACCGCGGTCAGCGCCGGCGTCCCGGCCGACTGGCGGCGCGGCCACGTGGAGCGCGCCGACCTGCCCCGCTTCCTGTTCGCCCCGGAAGACGTGATCATCGCGGTCGGGCCGGACGGCCTGGTCGCGAACGTGGCGAAGTACCTCGACGGCCAGCCCGTCATCGGCGTCGACCCGGAACCCGGCCGCAACGCCGGCGTCCTGGTCCGGCACGCCCCCGCCGCGGTCCCCGGCCTGCTCGCCGGCCTGCACCGCGACGCCGGTGGCGGCGCGCGCCGGACCATGGTCACCGCACGCCTCGACGACGGTCAGGAACTGCACGGCCTCAACGAGATCTACCTCGGGCAGCCCGGCCACCAGTCCGCCCGCTACGTCCTCACCACGCCCGGCGGGCACCGCGAACGGCAGTCCTCGTCCGGCGTGATCGTCGGCACCGGCACCGGCGCGACCGGCTGGTGCGCCTCGATCGCCCGTGAGCGGGCCACCGCGCCGCCGATGCCCGGCCCGGCCGACCCGCACCTCTGCTGGTACGTCCGGGAGGCCTGGCCGTCCCCGTCCACCGGCGTCACCGAGTCCGCCGGCCTGCTGCACCCCGGCGAGTCCCTGGAACTGGCGAGCGAGTCCGAGCGCCTGGTCGCGTTCGCCGACGGCCTCGAGACCGACGCGCTCCAGCTGACCTGGGGCCAGCGCGTCACCGTCACCGTCGCCACCCGTCACCTGCGACTGATCTGACCGGGCCGCGGGATCACGTGCCGTCGCGGGCGGCCCGGCGCAGCTTGGCGAACAGGTCCTCGAACATGAACCGGGCGTCGATGGTGCGGTAGACCCGGATCGGGCGGTACGCGGTGCGGGTGTCGTACTCGGCGTCCCAGGTGAAGCCGTACGCGGGGCGGGATTCGTACTGCCCGGCGGTGGGGTTGATGATGACCGCCACGGCGGGGGAGTCGCCGAGGCAGCGGTACTCCATGACCGTGTCGGCGTGTGCGGCGTTCCACTCGACGAGCTGGTCGACGAGGTAGCGGCCGAGCGGACCGCAGGGGGCGACCCGATCCTCCAGTTCCGCGTATCCGACGGCGGTCTGTGTGAAGACCGACCGGGGGATCTGCCAGACCGTGAGGGCGGAACGGAACACCACGTTCGCCGCGACGACGTCGTTGGCGAGGTTGAACTCCGGCCGGCCGGGGGACGGGTCGAGCCCGTCGTAGCCGGGGCCGCCGATCCAGACCACGACGAGGTCGCGCTCGGCGATGCGCGGCTCGATGAGCAGTGCCGAGGCCATGTCGGTGAGCGGCCCGAGGAACGCGGCGTACAGCGGGCCGTCCGCGCGCATCGCCTCCGCGACGATCAGGTCGGCGCCGGCCGACGGGACCGGGGTGTGCGCGTCCGGCATCGCGAACGCGGCACCGTTCTCGGCCCGGACGGTGTCGCGCATGCCGAGGTGGCCGAGCAGCAGATCGATCTCGGCCCGGCTGTCCGGCATGCCCCGCTCGCCCCGGCCCGGCCGGATGCCGAAGTGCGCCGCGATCACGCCGCGCACGTCCACACTGGGCGAGAGCAGCGCATGCACGACGGCGAACTGATCATCCGCCTCGTTCTTGGCGTCGGTATCGATGATCACCCGTCGCCGGGGTGGAGCGTCGTGTGCCGGCACGAAATCCTCCTCGAAACATCGACGCACATCATATCCTTGAATGGCGATTCCGCTTTGGAGATCACACTTTGCGCCGTCGGTCAAGGCGGTGTTCGCATTCGACAGATGCGATCGGAACGCATTTCGCAAGCGGGTGAGATTACTGTCTCCCGGCGCTGATCAGGGCGGTTGTGTGTCGTTAGCATTCCCGGCCGGGACAGCCGGGAGGTTCGTATGCTCAGCACTGATTCGGAATCCACTCGCGACGGCGCCGCACTCGCGATCGCGGAGGAACAGCGGTTCCTGGACGCCGCGGTCGCACGGCGGGACCGGCTCGCGGCGCGCCTGACGGCGGAACTGGCGGTGCCGGCCGAGGACGCCACCGGCCGGGCCCGGCAGCGCGGCCTGCGGGCGCAACTCGAGGAACTGCGCCGGGCGTCGGGCGGGCTGATCTTCGGCCGGCTCGACGGCGTGGACGGCACGGTGCGGCACATCGGCCGGACCGGGATCCGCGACGACGACGAGACCGCCGACCCGATCGTGGTCGACTGGCGGGCACCGGCCGCGCGGCCGTTCTACACCGCGACCCCGGTCGACCCGCAGGGCCAGGCCCGGCGCCGGCACGTCCGCACGGACGGGCCGGTCGTGGCCGGGGTCGACGACGAGCCGCTGGACGGTGCCGACGGCGGTGCGCTGGTCGGCGAGGGCGCGCTGCTGGCGGCACTGAACGAGCGACGGACCGGCCGGATGTCGACCGCGATCGCCACGTTGCAGCGCGAACAGGACGCCGTCATCCGGGCCGAGGCGACCGGGCCGCTGATCGTCCAGGGCGGACCCGGCACCGGCAAGACCGTGGTCGCGCTGCACCGGGTGGCGTACCTGCTGTTCACGTACCGGCAGATGGCCGAGCGGGCGGTGCTGGTGCTCGGCCCGTCGACGCGGTTCCTGGACTACATCGCGCAGGTGCTGCCCGCGCTCGGCGAGACCGCGGTCGTCGCCGCGACCTGCGACACGCTGCTCCCCGGCGTGGCCGTGACCCGCGCCGAGTCGCGGCGGATCGCCGAGCTCAAGGGCCGGGCGCTCTGGCAGGGCGCGCTGGAGCGGTACGTACGGTCGCTGCTGCCGCGGGCGCGCGAGCTGAAACTGCGCTGGGACGGCGAGTTCCACCTGATCGGGGCGGACGCGGTCGGGCACCTGCTCGCCTCCGCGGTCCAGGGCCGCTCCCACCACCGGGCCCGGGCCGTCTTCGCCGAGCACCTGCACCACGTCCTGGCCGAGGCCGTGGCCGAGCAGCGGGCCGCGCTGCTGGACCGGATGGACGAGGGCTACGAGGACATCCTCGCCCGGTTCCGTCCCGAGCCCGGCGACGACGGCCGGTCCGGTTCCGACGTCGACGGCCTGATGTCCGACGAGGAGATCGACGAACTGCGGGACCGGATCGCCGCCGACGCCACGATCGCCCGTTTCGTCGACAGCGTGTGGCCGGCCCGGGACCCGCGGACCGTGCTGCGGAACCTGCTGACCGACGCCGCACTGCTGGCCCGGTACGCACCGGACCTGACACCGGAGGAGGCCGGGCTGGTCGCGGCGGACGCCGGCGCGGACGGGTGGGCGCCGAGCGACGTCCCGCTGCTCGACGCGGTCGCGGACCTGCTCGGTGACCTCGACGGCCCGGCACCGGCCGCCGGGTCCGTCGCCGAGCGGGCCCGGCGGCAGCGCGGCTGGGTCTACGGTCACGTCGTGATCGACGAGGCGCAGGAGCTGTCCGAGATGCAGTGGCACATGGTGCTGCGCCGCTGCCCGTCCCGGTCGATCACCGCGGTCGGCGACATCGACCAGGCCGAGGCCGCGCACCGGCACACCGGCTGGGCGGAGGCGGTGCGGTCCACGCTCGGCGACCGGTGGACCGCCGCGGAGCTGACCATCTGCTACCGCACCCCACGCGAGGTGATGGAGCTGACCACGCCGGTACTGCGCGCCGCCGGCAGCCGCAACGCGCCGCCCCGCGCCGTCCGCTCGTCCGGCATCGCCCCGCGGACCGTCGAGACCACCGCGGACCGGTTGCCGGCCGCCGCGGCCGAGGCGGTCGCCACGCTCCGGCACCGCTGGACCGGCGGCACCGTCGGCGTGATCGCCCCCACCGCCCTGATCGCCGCGCTGACCGCGGCGGTCCACGACACCCCCGTGCTGACCGCCACCCAGTCCAAGGGCCTCGAGTTCGACGCCACCGTGCTGGTCGACCCGGCCCGCATCGCGGCCGAACCCCGCGGCCACAACGCGCTCTACGTGGCCCTGACCCGCTGCACCCAGGAACTGGTGACGTTGTCGCCGATCGCCTGAGAGCGCCCGGCGCCGGTTGGCACGGACCCGCCTGCCATGGAGAGTGGCTGCATGACGTGCATCGTGGGGATCACGGACGGGCGGACCGTCACCATCGGAGGGGACTCGGCCGGAAGCGACGGATGGCACGTCGCGGTGCGGTCGGATTCCAAGGTGTTCCAGGTGGGCCCCTATCTGATGGGTTTCACGACCAGCTATCGGATGGGTCAGCTGCTGCGCTACTCCCTGACCGTCGGCGAGCCCGACACCTGGGACGTCGACCGGTTCATGGTCACCACGTTCATCGAGGCCGTCCGCGGGTGCCTCTCCGCGGGCGGCTACGCCCGGATCGAGAACGGGCAGGAACAGGGCGGGCAGTTCCTCGTCGGCATTCACGGACGCCTCTACGTCGTCGGCGAGGACTACCAGATCGGGCACACGATCTCCGGTTACGCCGCGGTCGGTTCCGGCTATCTGGTCGCGCTGGGATCGCTGCACTCCACGGCCAGGTCACCGGTCGGCAGCCGCCGGCGCGCGGAGATGGCACTCGACGCCGCGGCCGAGCTCACCGAGGGCGTACGGCCACCGTTCACCGTGGTCCAGTCGGAGTGAGAACGCGGCACCCCGAGCGGCCCCCGCCCGGCCGGTTCAGTCGGCCGGGATCACGGAGGCGTCGAGGCGCCAGTCCGGGACGTGCACGCACACCGGCCGCTCCGCCGGGTCGGTGGCCGCCTCGTAGGCGCCGGTCACCTCCCGCGCGGCGCGGCCGTGCGGCGGCAACAGCCGCATGATGATCCGGTACGCGGGCCCGTCACCACGCTCCGCCGCCCGTCGCAGCAGCGCGAACGCCTCCGCGTCGGCGCCCCGCCGGTGCAGGAGCGCCGCCAGGTTCACCGGCGCGTCGGAGTCTCCCGCCGCGACCGCCGCCCGCAGCGAGACCTCGGCCTCGTCCAGCAGGCCGTCGTCCCAGAGCGTCAGGCCGAGCATGTTCCGGGCACCCGGGACATCCGCTGCCACCGCCTCGCCGAGCAACCGCATCGCCTCCGCGTGGGACCGTGTGCCGGCCCCGGAATACTGCAGGGTCAGGAACGAGGCCAGCCGCACCCGCGCGGGCCCGTGCCCCGCGGCCGCCGCGGCGCGCAGCAGCGCCAGCGCCTCGGCCTCGGCCGGCCCGCCCGCGTCGGCAAGCTCACTGCCGTGCCGGAACCAGAGCTCCACGTCATCCACCCCGGCATGAAAGCACAGCCACGCACCGCTGCGGGCACGTCACGACAACCGGGGGCCGCGGTCATTCCGGCCGCCGCACCCGGGAACCGGAGCGGGTCAGGGCTCGAAGAGGGTCTCGCGCTGCGGTGGATCGAGAACCGTGCGCAGGCCGGAGACGGTGCGGCGCCATTCGGGCCCCCGGGAGCTCGCGTTCCAGGCCTCCGCGAGCCATGTCGGTGTGGTGATCACGCGGTCCAGGGCCTCGATCGCGAGGTCCCGGAAGGAGGCAGGGAACGGCGGCATCGTGCTGTCCGGCCCGTGGACGGGGTCGACGGGTCTGCCGCCCGGGTACTGGGCCGCGACCAGGGCAGCGGCCGCGACGGCTCGTGGGGCGTCCCAGGGCGAGAAGTCGTCGGCGCCGCGTTCGAGCGCGGCGCCGACCATGTCGATGCGGGCGCGCGGCGGCGCGTCGTCCAGCTCACCGGCGAAGTCCGCCGCGTCGTCGTTGTCGAACGGCCCGACGTCCCAGGTCCCCACGATGCCCCGGCCTCCCGTTCCTCCCGCAGTGTTCGCCGCATGACAGGTCAGTGGTCCGACGCCGTGGCGAGGCCGCCGCGTGCGGAGGCGAGGTTCCCGCGGGTGACCGGTATACCGCGCGCGGGAGGGCCGCGGTCACCGGGTGCGACGAGGCGCGGCGGTCATGGCAGCATCCTCAGTGGAACCGGGCGGGTCGCGTACCGTCAGGGATCTTTCCGGCATTTCGGGGTATCCCTGCGTCAGGAGCGGCGCGGTGCCGAGCACGGCGCGGCCGCAGCGTGAAGGGAAGCCCGGCATGAGTGACATCAACCCCGAGCAGTACTCCGAGTACACGACGCAGGACGGGCCCGGTTCCGCGGACAGCGACCCGATGGCGGCGGTGCCGGATCCGGACGGTATCGGTGAGGACGTCGACCCGCGGTTCGGTGACCACCGTAAGCCGGAGCCGGACCGCGCCCAGGGTGCGCACTGAGCGTCTGATCAGTCGGGGAGGATCGGCGCGGCCGCGTGCAGGTCGCGGCCGAGCCGGTCCGCCCGGGTGACCGAGCCGGCGCCGAACCGGTCGCGGATCGCGTCCAGCGCGGAGTCCAGGCCCTCGTCGTGCGGGTCGTCGAACGGCAGCTCCGGCTGGACCGCGCCGCCGCCGTCCAGGTTGCCGACCGCCACGCCGACCAGCGTGATCCCGCGCTCGGTGAGCAGCGGCCGGGCCGCGGACAGCAGCTCGCGCGCGGTCTCCAGGACCACCCGGGTGCTCAGCGTCGCCATGACCAGGCTGCGTGACCGCGTGGCGCGCGTGTAGTCGCCGAACCGCAGCCGCAACGTCACGGTCCGGCCCGGCCGGCCCGCCGCGCGCATCCGCCGGGCCACCCGGTCGACCAGCACGGCCAGCACCGCGTCGACCTCGGTGAACGGGTGCGGGCCGCGGCCGAGCGCGCACTGTGCGCCGATCGAGCCGCGGCGCACCCCCACCCGTACCGGCCGGGGGTCGTGGTTGTGGGCGAGCGCGTGCAGGTGGCGGCCGGCGCCCGCGCCCAGCATCGCGACCAGCGCCGCCTCGCCGACGCGGGCCACGTGGCCGACCGTGTGGATCTGCCGATCCCGTAGTTTCGCGGCGGTGACCGGGCCGACGCCCCACAGCCGCTCGACCGGCAGCGGATGCAGGAAGTCCAGTTCGCCGTCGACCGGTACGACCAGCAGGCCGTCCGGCTTGCCGACGCCGCTGGCCACCTTGGCCAGGAACTTCGTGCGCGCGACGCCGACCGTGATCGGCAGCCCGGTCCGGTCGCGGACGTCCGCCCGCAGCGTCGCCGCGATCTCCGCCGGGGTGCCACGGATCTTCCGCAGACCGCTCACGTCCAGGAACGCCTCGTCGATCGAGATGCCCTCGACCAGTGGCGTCGTGTCCCGGAAGATCTCGAACACGCGCTTGCTGGCCGCGGAGTAGGCGCTCATCCGCGGCGGCACCACGATCGCGTCCGGGCAGAGCGCCCGCGCCTGCGCCAGGCCCATCGGGGTGCGCACGCCGCGCGCCTTCGCCTCGTAGCTGGCGGCCAGCACCACCCCGCCGCCGACCAGGACCGGGCGCCCGCGCAGTCGCGGGTCGTCGCGTTGCTCCACGGACGCGTAGAACGAGTCCAGGTCGGCGTGCAGGATGGTCACCGCGCCATCATAGAACACATGTTCTAATTCAGGGGAGGAGCAGCAGCTTGCCCGTGGTCGTGCGGGACTCGATCGCGGCGTGCGCCCGCGCCGCGTCCGCCAGCGGGTACCGGCCGGTGATCCGTACGGTCAGCTCACCCCTCTCCACCAGGCCGAACAGCTCCGACGTGTGCGCCCGCAGCTTCTCCGGCGTGTCGACGTGGTCCTCCGGCGTGGGGTAGGTGATGCTGATGCTGCGCGGCAGCTCACTCAGCCGCACGGTCGGCGGCTCGCCGATCAGCGGACCGTAGAACACGAACGTGCCGTGCCGCCGCAGCAGCGACATCGACGCGTCGAACGTGGTCGCGCCCGCACCGTCGAAGACCGCGTGCACGCCCTCGCCGCCGGTCAGCTCGCGCACCCGGTCCGGGAACGCGTCCCCGGTGCTGACCAGGACATGGTCGGCGCCCGCCGCGGTGGCGACCGGGACCTTCTCCGGCCGCGACACCAGCCCGATCACGGTGCCGCCGCGCGCCTTGATCAGCTGGGTGAGCATCAGGCCCACGCCGCCGGCCGCCGCGTGCACGAGCGTGACGTCGCCGGGCCGCACCGGGTGGGACACGGTCGCGAAGTGGTGCGCGGTCAGGCCGTGCACCAGCAGCGCCGCCGCGGTCTCGTCGTCGATGGCGTCGGGCACCCGCACGACACCGTCCGCGGGCAGCGCGATCTGCTCGGCGTAGCTGCCGAAGCCCATGTGCAGCCAGGCGACGCGGTCGCCCGGGGCGAGGTCGCGCACGCCCTCGCCGATCTCGGTCACCACGCCGGCGCCCTCCACGCCCGGCACCTCGGCCTGCGCCAGCCGGCGGATCGCGGTATCGAAGAAGTTCACGCCCGCCACCCGGACGTCGATCAGGACCTCGCCCGGGCCGGGCCGCGGCGCCGGGCGCTCACACAGCTGCAACACGTCCGGGCCACCGGCCTCGGTGATCACTATTGCCTTCATGGCGGCCACGCTATTTTTCGAAAAATGTACCTGCAAGTACAGTCTGGGGGTGACCACCAGGAAGGGCGCCGCGACCCGGCGGCGCATCGTCGAGGCCGCCGCGGCCGAGATCCGCGAACGCGGCATCAACGCCGTCACGCTCGACGACGTGTGCCGGCGCAGCCGGACCGGCAAGAGCCAGATGTTCCACTACTTCCCGCAGGGCCGGGAGCAGCTGCTGCTGGCCGTGACCGAGTTCGAGGCCGCGAACGTCTTCGACGACCAGCGGCCCTACCTGGAGGAACTCACCTCCCGCGCGGCCTGGCAGGCGTGGCGCGACCTGATCATCGGCAACTACCGCGACCGCGGCATCCACTGCCCGCTCGGCGTGCTGATCGCGGACGTGGGCCGGCACAGCCCCGCCGCGCGAGCGGTCACGGCGCAGCTGATCCGGCGCTGGCAGGAATGCGTCCGGCTCGGCGTCGAGGCCACCCAGGCCAACGGCGAGGCGAACCCGGCGCTCGACCCGGAACGCACCGCCGCCGCCGTGATCGCCGCGATCCAGGGCGGCGTCAGCGTCCTCATCTCCACCGGCTCCGCCGACCACCTCGAGGCCGGCCTCGACCTCTGCCTCGACCACCTGCTGCTGCCGGCCTCCTGACCACTTCTCCTTTCCCGCTTCCGGCGTGGTGGCGTCCCCCGTGCTCCCGCGGGCACCGGTCGTCGCCGGCGCTCCTCCCTGCCGGTCCCGCCGTGGTCACGGCAAACCCCACCGGCCCGACCCGCCACGGCGTCCCCGATGGCATGGTCTCCCGGCCGGCGGTGCCGGCCGGATGTCCTGACCCCGCCACGGCGCAGCCGCCGGTGCGGTCGCCCGGCCGACGGTGCCGGCCCCCGGCGGTAATGGTCAGCCGTCCTGACCGGCACGGCGCGGTCGCCCGGGGGCGGTGACGTCAGCGATCTGACCGGTCGCGGCGGCGTCGCGCGGCCGGCGTTTTGGTGGCGCCGCGCGGCCGGCGTGGTGGCGGTGGCGTCGCGCGCCGGCGTGGTGGCGCCGGGCGGCCGGCGTGGTGGGGTCAGGCGGCCTGGTGGCGGTCGTCGCGGAGCAGCGGGCGGTGTGCCGCGCGCAGATTGTCGACCGCGGGGTCGCGGCCGGGTGGACTGCGCCGGTCCAGCTCGGACCAGGCGTCCGCCAGCGCCCGCACGAGCTCGTCGGTCTCCGCCGCGTGCCGTGCCAGCAGTTGCGCGCGCAGCTTCTCCAGGCGTGCGGACCAGCCGGCCGCGCTCTTCTCCGCGCGGCGGGCGGCCGCCGCGGCCTCCGCGGCGCTCTGCGCGGCCGGGACCGGGACGAGCGCGGCGAGCGGCCGGTCCCCGTCCGCGATCACGGTGACGATGTCGGCGGGACCGGTGCGGGCGAGGAGGTGTGCGAGACGCGTGCGCGCGTCCCGCTGGGAGATCACCTGCCGTGGGCGGGGCTCTTCGGCAGGGATCGGAGTCAGATGTGCCATGCCGCGCACGATGCCACGGGGGTACGACATTTTTCAGCGCGCCGCCCATTCCGCCCGGTCGAGCGCGTATTCCACGTCGCCGTGCTCGGCACCCGGAATGGTCTCCGGCCACTCGCCGAAGAACGTCCGCACGTACCGCAGGCCGGCCTTCTCCAGCACCCGCCGCGACCGCGCGTTGACCGTCATCGTGTCCGCCACGATCCGCTCCACGCCCAGCTCACGGAACGCCTTGTCGACCAGCGCCCGCGCGCCTTCGGTCGCGATTCCGCGCCCCCACGTCGCCTTGTGCAGCCGATAACCGAGATCCACCACGGTCCGGTCCGCGCTCGCCACCGGTGACAGCGCGAACCACCCGGCGAATGCCCCGGACTCCTTATCGAACGCGGCCCACGCACCCCGATCCGGATAGTCCCGGATGAATGCCGGGAGCGTCCGCTCCACGACGGCTGATTGCGTCTGCGGCCTCCCGCCGGTGAGGAACTCCATCACCTCGGGATCCGAGTGCAGCGCCACCACCAGGTCCACGTCGTCCGTGGTGAACTCCCGCAGCACGAGCCGCTCGGTCCGCAGAAACGTCTCCACGGCCCGATCCTTACCGGTGACGGACGTGGCGGCCAGCGATTAACCGGTCGACCCACCCTCGCGGGTCGGCGCGGTCGTCACCCCGCCGGCGGAGCGCGCGTTCGGCGATCCCACCGGCCCCGGATCTGGCCCGGTCGAGCGTCTCCGCCCCGAGGTTCCGGACGGCGTCGGCGCCGTCCGGGCCGGGTTGACAAGACCTTGGTGTCGACCGTGTCCAGGCGGGCCATCAGGCGCTCCGGGACACGCGCTCGAGCCGGTTCTGCCGCGCGGCCCGGAGCGCGAGGCGCGCACACCGGCGTGGGACGCCCGGCCCGGCGATGTGGTGCCTCGATCGCCGTGCCGGGCGGTGGACCGGTCAGGGGCGCAGGCCGGCGATGAGCAGCAGCACCAGGCGGCGGGCGTCGTAGCGGGAGTTCCGGCCGGCGCCGGCGCAGATGCCCCCGACGGCCCACATCAGTTCGGCGGCGTCCTGGCCGGGGCGGATCTCGCCGGACTCGGCCGCGGCCGTGAGCAGCCGGGCGCAGACCGGTTCGAGGCGCTCCAGGAAGTAGGAGTGCAGCGGGTCGTAGCAGGGGTCGTCGGACTGCAGCACCGCGGCCAGGCCGAGCTTGGTGATGACGAAGTCGACGAACGTCTCGAACCACTGCCGCAGCGCCGCGTACGGGCCGGGGGCCGAGGACAGCAGCTCCGGGCCGGCCGCGGCGAGCGCCTCCACCTGGTGCCGGTAGACCGCGATGATCAGGTCGGCGCGGGTGGGGAAGTGCCGGTAGATCGTGGCGGTGCCGACGCCGGCCTCGGCCGCGATGTCGCGGATCGGTGCCTCCACGCCGGACCGGACGAACACCGCGGCGGCGGCGTCGAGCAGCGCCTTCTGATTGCGCCGCGCGTCCGCCCGCCTCGGCCGCGCCACCGCCCCACCGGAACCGTCCACCGCCGCACCGGAACCGTCCACCGCCGCACCGTCCACCGCATCGGCCCCCGCCGCACCGATCCCGGCCGCCACCGGGTCACCCGTCGGCACTGTGTCGTGCATCGCCCACACCCCCGTTCCGTAAACGGGACAGTGTCCCGTATCGTCGAAACGGGACGTCGTCCCGCTTTGTTCGTCATCCTAGCCGGGAGGCAGTCACCCCATGAGCACCTACCTGCTGGTTCACGGCGCCTGGCACAGCGGCGAGGTCTGGGACCGGGTCGTGCCGCTGCTGACCGCCGCCGGGCATCGCGTTCTCGCGCCCTCGCTGACCGGCCACGGCGACACCGCGCACCTGCTCACCCCGGACGTCGGCCTGGACACCTACGTCGACGACGTCACCGGCGTGATCCTCGCGGCCGACCTCACCGACGTGATCCTGGTCGGGCACAGCTTCGCCGGCCTGGTCGTCTCGTCCGTCGCGAACCGGGTGCCGGACCGGATCGGCCACCTGGTCTACCTCGACGCGATGGTCCCGGTCGACGGCGAGACCGCGGTCGACGTCATGCCGATCACCGCGACGCTGATCGAGGCCGCGGCCGCGTCCGGCACGCCGTGGCGGATCCCGCCGCTGCCGGAGCTGCCGGCGCCGCACGGCCTGTTCGGCGTGACCGACCCGGACGACCGGGCCTGGGTGCGCGGCATGCTGGTGGACGAGCCGGTCCGCGCCTACCGGCAGCCGGTCCGGCTGGACGACCCGGCCGCCGCCGCGATCCCGCGGACCCATATCCACTGCGTGGGCCTCGAGGTCGACGGCATCACCCGCCGCCCGGTGCCGGCGACCCAGCCGAACGGCACCCCGGCGCAGGTTCGGGAGCTGCGCAGCGGCCACGACTGCATGGTGACCGTCCCGGATGAGCTGGCCGCGTTGCTGCGCACGCTCGGCTGAGCAATATTCTCGTCCGATGAGGACGATCGAGGCCACGCTCGCGGACAGTTTCACCCGGGTCGTCGGCGAGCGGCTGCTGCCGGACGGGCTGACCGGCGCGGCGGCCGCCACCTGGCTGTACGAGGCGCCGTTCGGCCTGCTCGCCCAGGACGACGCGGCCGACCCGCGGTTCGTCTACGCGAACCGCACGGCGCAGCGGCTGTTCGGCTACGACCGGGACGAGTTCGTCGGCCTGCCGTCCCGGTTGTCCGCCGCCGCGCAGGACCGGGCCGCGCGGGCCGCGTTCCTGGAGTCGGTGCGCAGCCAGGGTTTCGTGCGCGGTTACCGCGGGCTGCGGGTCGGTCGCGACGGTCGTCCATTCTGGATAGCGGACGTCACGGTGTGGAACCTCGAGGCCGGTCAGGCCGCGCTGATACCCCGCTGGGCGGACGCCTGAGACGGCGTTGACAGCGGGGCGGCGGCGATCCCAGAATCGCCTGGGAGGCCCGCATTGACGAATGTCACCGTTCACCCGGCGTGGTTGCCGGCCGGGGTGTGGCGCCCGATCGGCAGCCGCCGGGTCCGCGTCGACGTGCCCGGCACGGTCCGCGACGAGGTCGAGGCCGCCGTCGCCGCGCACGGCGGCGAGCTGGTCACCTCCGGCGACGCCGACCTGATCCTCACGCTGGCCGGGCCGGCCCACCATGGCTACGCCATCGTCCGCGAGCAGCGCGCGACCACGGTCACGGCCGCGACGCACGCCGGGCTGCTGCACGGGCTGTTCGCCACGGTACGGATGGGGGAGTCCGCGTTCACCCCCGGCCCGCGCGTCGACAGCGCTCCGGCGTTCCCGCGCCGCATGCTCGACCACTGGGACAACGTCGACGTCCACCCCGTGATGGGCCAGGTCGAGCGCGGTTACGCCGGCGGCTCGCTGTTCTGGTCGGCCGGTGCGCTGCGCACCGCCGACCTGCCGCGGATCCGCGACTACGCCCGGCTGCTGGCCGGCGTCGGGATCAACGCGGTCGCGCTCAACAACGTCAACGTGCACGCGACCGAGGCGCGGCTGCTCACCGACCGGCTCGCCGAGATCGTGCTGCTGGCGGAGCAGTTCCGGCCGTACGGCATCCGCGTGCACCTCGCCGTCACGTTCGCCGCGCCGATGCTGCTCGGCGGCCTGGACACCGCGGACCCGCTCGACCCGGCCGTGCGCTCCTGGTGGGCGCTCACCCTCGCCGGTGTCTGCGAGCGGATCCCGGACTTCGGCGGCGTACTGGTCAAGGCCGACTCCGAGGGGCAGCCGGGCCCGTTCGCCTACGGCCGCACGCACGCGGACGGCGCGAACATGCTGGCCGAGGCGCTCGCGCCGTACGGTGCGACGGTGCACTGGCGCGCGTTCGTCTACGACCACCGGCAGGACTGGCGGGACCGTTCCACCGACCGGGCCCGCGCCGCCTTCGACCACTTCACGCCGCTCGACGGCGCGTTCGCCGACTCCGTGATCGTGCAGGTCAAGCACGGCCCGATGGACTTCCAGCCGCGCGAGCCGGTGTCGCCGGTGCTGGCCGCGATGCCGCGCACCCGGCTGGCGCTCGAGTTGCAGGCCACCCAGGAGTACACCGGCCAGCAGAAGCACGTCTGCTACCTGGCGCCGATGTGGTCGGGCATCCTCGGGTTCCGGCCGCGCGGCGACGACGGGCCGCCGATCGCCGGCACGGTCGCGGAGGTGGTCGCGGTCGCGAACACCGGCGACGACCCGTTCTGGACCGGGCACCCGCTCGCGCAGGCGAATCTCTACGCGTTCGGCCGGCTGGCCTGGGACCCGACGCTGACGCCGGGCGAGATCCTGGACGAGTGGATCACGCTGACGTTCGGCGCGGACGACGGTACGCGGGCGGCGCTCCACGCGATCATGGACGACTCGTGGCGCACGTACGAGAGCTACACCGCGCCGCTCGGCGTCGGGTTCATGGTCCGGCCCGGTCATCACTACGGCCCGGACGTGGACGGGTACGAGTACACGCCCTGGGGCACCTACCACTTCGCGGACCGGGACGGCGTCGGCGTGGACCGCACGGTGGCGACCGGCACCGGGTTCGCCGGGCTCTATCCGTACCCGTGGAGCGAGGTCTTCGAGTCCCTGGCCGACTGCCCCGACGAGCTGCTGCTGTTCCTGCACCACGTGTCCTACACGCACGTGCTGCGGTCCGGCCGGACCGTGATCCAGCACATCTACGACACCCACTTCGACGGGGTGGCGCGGGTGGCGGCCGCGCGGGAGCGCTGGCGGCGGCTGAGGATCGACCCGGACGTGCACGCCCGGGTGGCCGCGCTGCTCGACGAGCAGTTGCGGTCCGCGATCGAGTGGCGCGATCAGATCAACACATATTTCTTCCGCAAGTCCGGGATCGGGGACGCGTACGGCCGGATGATCTATTAGGCTCTGTCAATGCGTAGTCGTCTGCTGACGGTCCTCGTCCTCGTGCTGGCCCTGATCGCACCGGCCGTTCCGGCGTCCGCGGCGGCTCCGGCGTCCGCGGCCGACGATCTCCTCGACCGGCTGTCCGCGATCCCCGGGCTGACCGTGGTGTCCGAGAGCGCGCCCATCGGCTACCGGTTCTTCGTGCTCACCTACCGGCAGCCGGCCGACCACCGGCACCCCGGGCGCGGCACCTACGAGCAGCGGCTGACGTTGCTGCACCGCTCGTCCGACGCGCCGGTCGTGCTCGCCACCAGCGGTTACGGGCTGCCCGCCACGCCCACCGCGTCGCGCACCGAGCCGACCCGGCTGCTCGACGCGAACCAGGTGTCCGTCGAGCACCGGTTCTTCACGCCGTCCCGGCCGTCCCCGGCCGACTGGTCCGACCTGACCATCTGGCAGGAGGCGACGGACGAGCACCGCATCGTCACCGCGCTGAAGTCGGTCTACTCCGGCAAGTGGATCCAGACCGGCGCCAGCAAGGGCGGCATGACCTCGGTCTACCACCGCCGGTTCTACCCCGGCGACGTGGACGGCGTGGTCGCCTACGTCGCGCCGAACGACGTGCTCAACAACCTTGACGGCGCCTACGACCGGTTCTTCGCCACCGTGGGCGACGTGGCCTGCCGGCGCGCGCTCGACGACATGCAGCGCGAGGCGCTGAAGCGGCGCGACCGGCTGGTGCCCCGGCTGGCGGCGGCCGCGACCGCGGCCGGCTGGACGTTCTCCCGCACGCTCGGCACCGCCGACCGCGCGTTCGAGATGACCGTGCTGGACACGGTGTGGGCGTTCTGGCAGTACCGCACGGCCGCGGACTGCGCGACCGTGCCGCCGGTGACCGCGACCGACGACGAGATCTACGCCTGGTTCGACGCGGTCGCGGGCTGGTCGTTCTACACCGACCAGACGCTGGAGTACTACTGGCCGTACTACTACCAGGCCGCGACCCAGCTCGGCTGGCCCAGCCTGCGCTTCGACCACCTGCGCGGCCTCACCCGGTACCCCGGCCTCTACAGCGCGCTGTCCGCGCTGCCCCGTGAGCTGCGCGCACCGCACAACCCGATCCCGATGCTGGACGTCGACCTGTGGGTGCGCACGGCCGCGCCGCGCATGCTGTTCGTCTACGGCGAGAACGACCCGTGGGGCGCGGAGGCGTTCACGCCCAGCCGCCGCGACTCGTACCGGTTCGTGGCGCCCGGCGCGAACCACGGTGCGAACATCTCCCGGCTGGCCGCCGACGACGCGGCCGCGGCCACGGCCACGCTGCGCCGCTGGGCGAACGTGACCGGGGCCATGGACTCCGCGCGGGTGGCACCGCTGCCGTTCGACGACATGCTGCCACCGGCGCGCGGGGTCAGCGGGGCGCGAGCCGTCGGATGATCAGGTACGTCCGGCAGCCGAGGCAGAAGCCGAACGCCGCGTTGAGGAACGCGGCGAACAGCGCGAAGCCGGTGAAGATCATGCCGATCAGCGGCGCGCCGGAGAGGTAACCGATCGTCGCGATCACCGTGAAGATCATGCCGACCAGCTGGGCGAACCGCGGCGGCTCCGGCGCCTCCAGCTCGGCGGGCGGGGCCAGTCGCGGCGCGACCAGCGTGCGGTAGATCAGGCCGTACGGGCCGTGGCGCAGGCTGACCGCGCCGATCGCGAAGACCACTGTCTGCGCGAGCGCGAGCCAGCCGGAGCCGGTGACCAGCACGATCGCCAGGACGACGGAGGTGATCGCGGCGCCGAATCGCGGGCCGCGCGGGTCTATACCGTTGTTCACTGTTCTTCTTTCTGAAGGGCCGCGATCGCCGCGAGCACCTGGGGACGGGTCGGCACGCCGCCGGCCCGGCCGACGATCCGGGAGTCCCGGTCGATGACGAGCGTGGTCGGTGTCGCCCATATGTTCAGGGCGCGCACCGCGTCCAGATGGCTCTCCGCGTCCACCTCGACGTGCCGGACCCCCGGCACGTCCCGGCCGACGCCGGCCAGCACCGCGCGGGTCGCCCGGCACGGCTGGCAGAACGCGGTGGAGAACTGCAGCAGCGTCACCTCGCCCGGCGGCACGCCGAGCGCGTCACGCAACACGGGATCGAGGCGGTGCTCGTCCACCGCGGCCTCCGCTCTGATCCGGCCGTCCCGGGCGCGCCACCACAGACCGAACACCGTCGCCGTGAGCAGCACGATACCGAGCGCAACCGCTCCCTCGTACACGCGCAAAGCCTGACACCCCAGGTAGGAAATAGCCACGTAACGGGCATCACCCGGTCGCTTGTGGACCATCCGATCGTGAGCGCTATCGTGCAGGCGTGGACGACACGAGCGCGGCCGCCGCCGCCCCAGGAATCGACCCGTCCGTGGCGCACCCGGCCCGGCGCTACAACTACTGGCTGGGCGGCAAGGACCACTTCGCCGCGGACCGCGCCTCCGGCGACGAGCTGGAGAAACACTTCCCGAAGGTGCGGGACGGCGCGATCGCCAACCGGGCGCTGCTGCAGCGCGCCACCCGGTTCCTCGCGGCCGAGGCCGGCATCCGGCAGTTCCTCGACATCGGCACCGGCCTGCCGACCGCGGACAACACGCACGAGGTCGCGCAGCGGCACGCGCCGGAGAGCCGCATCGTCTACGTCGACAACGACCCGCTGGTGATGGTGCACGCCCGCGCGCTGCTCAACAGCAGCCCCGAGGGCCGGACCGCGTACATCGAGGCGGACCTGAACGACCCGGAGTCGATCCTCACCGACCCGATCCTGGGCGAGACGCTGGACCTGACCCAGCCGGTCGGCCTGATGCTGATCGCGGTCCTGCACTTCATCCACGGCGACGGCGCCGCGAAGCCGGTGGTGGGCCGCCTGCTGGACGCGTTGCCGTCCGGCAGCTACCTGGTCGCCACGCACGCCACCTCCGACTTCGGCACGCCCGAGCAGCAGGCGCTCTACCGTCAGCTGGTCGAGGCCGGCCGGTCCGACGTGTGGACCCGACCGCGGGACGAGTTCGCCGCGCTCTTCGACGGCCTCGAGCTGATCGAGCCGGGCGTCGTCCCGGCCAGCGAGTGGCGCCCGGACCCGGGCACGGCCATCCCGGCCCGCTCCGACATCAACGTGTGGACCGCGGTCGGCCGCAAGCCCTGAGTCCACGCCGCGGCGCCCGGCTGCGGCCGGGCACCGGCGTCCAGGTGCCCGCCGCGCCGGCGCCTGCGTCACCCGCCCGCCGCCGGCGTCACCCGCCCGGCGGCGCGTCACGCGGCCGGCACGGCGCCACGCTGATCGGATCTCCGGCGGCCCCGGCGGCCTCGAAGCGCCGCCCAGGCGAGGACGGCGACAAGGTCGCGGCGGGGGGTCAGGCCGTGACCGACTCCGCGAGGGCGCGGTGGTCGCCGGCCAGGCCGCGAGTGTCGCGCAGACCGGCGTCGTCCGGGCTGACCAGGTCGCCGTGCCGCACCCACACGTCGGTCGGGCGGATCAGGTAGTTGGTGGTCAGGACGGTGGCGCGGTGGGCCAGCAGGAACTCGAGGATGCCGTGCAGGCGCCGGCTGTCCCGGGACCAGTGACCGAGCGCCGGCACGTGCAGCACCGCGTCCCCGGTGGCAGCCCGGCGCAGGCGGTCGAGCAGGCCGTCGTCGGTCAGCGGGGGAAGGCCGGGGACCGGCGCGGTCGGCAGCGTCAGCGTGCGCTGCCCGCCCGCGGCGAACCCGTCGGTGAGCGCCTCCAGGCACGTCCACGCGCGCGGATAACGCCCGGCCAGACCCATGAACGGATGTATCCCGGCCAGCCCGACCGGTTCCCGCAGCCGCGCGCCGAGCAGGTGGGACAGCGGCGCGGCCGCGTAGCGCAGCACGGCCGCCACGCCGTAGCTCGGCGCGCCGGCCCGGACCGCCTCGTCGAGCAGGCTGTTGCGGACCACCAGCGCGACCTTGGCCTTCAGGTCGAGTGGCGCGTCGGCCGGTTCCTGCGCGAACGCCTCCTCGACGAACGGCGCGATCAGCACGTCCTGCTCGCGGGTGGGCAGGCTGGCCAACGCCTCGGCGCGGCGCAGCACGTCGACGGCGATGCGGTGTGCGAGCTCCACGGGGACCTCGCACACGTCGATCAGCATGCCGGGCAGCGTCTGCTCGCAGTACGCGACCATGAACCCCGGGTCGGGAACCGTCATCGTCCCCGAGAATATGGTCGGCGACGACCGTAACGCCGGACAATCCGCAGATCAGGCGCCGGCCGGGGGCTTGACCGCGAGCACCGAGCAGTGCGCCTCCAGCAGGATGCGCTGGGCGAGGTCGCCGACCAGCATCTTGCCGATCGGTGACCGGCGGCGCATGCCGACCGCGACCAGCACCACGTCGTCCTCGTAGGAGGCGTCGATCACCCGGGAGGGCAGGTCGCGGGTCTCGCCGTCCGCGATCGTCTCCGTGCTGACCGGAACATCGCCGGCCTCGGCCGACAGCCGGGACAGCACCTGCTCCGGCACGTCGCCGAAGACGGACAGCCGCGCGCCGCGCAACCGTGCCTCCTCCGCACCGCGCAGCAGCGCGGCCCATCCCTCGGCCCCGCGCGTCCAGGCCACGACGACGACGCTCATACCGGCGTCACCAGCGTTCCGTCGGCCAGGAACCGGTCGAGGTTCGCCAGGACCAGGTCGGCCATCGCCTGCCGGGTCTCGACGGTGCCGCTGCCCAGGTGCGGGGTGAGCACCACCCGGTCAAGACCGAACAGCGCCGGGGGTACGTGTGGCTCGTCCGCGAACGTGTCCAGTCCGGCGCCGGCGAGCCGCCCGTCGACGAGCGCGGCGACCAGCGCGTCCTCGTCGACGACCGACCCGCGGGAGACGTTGACCAGGAAGCCGTCCGGGCCGAGCGCGGCCAGCACGTCCGCGGAGACCAGGTGCCGGGTGTGCGCGCCGCCGGACACGGTCACGATCAGCACGTCCACCGCGCCGGCCAGCTCGGTCACCGACCCGGCGTAGCGGTACGGGACGTCGGAGCGTTCCGTCCGGTTGTGGTACGAGATGTCGCAGCCGAAGCCGGTCAGCCGGGTGGCGACGGCCAGCCCGATCCGGCCGAGGCCGAGGATGCCGACCCGGGCGCCGCTGACCTTCCGGGCGAGCGGCGGGTTGCCGTGGGCGGGCCAGTCGCCGCGGCGCACGTGGCGGTCGGCGGCGGACAGCCCGCGCATCACGTCGATGGTCAGCCCGACCGCGGTGTCCGCCACGCAGTCGTCGAGCACGTCCGGCGTGTTCGACACGGCGATCCCGCGGCGGCCGGCCTCGGCGACGTCGGTGGTGTCGTACCCGACGCCGAAGTTGATGATCGCGCGCAGCGCCGGGAGCCGTTTCATCAGCGCGGCGTCGACGCCGGTCCGCCCGGACGTGACGGCCACGGTCACGTCGTCGAACTCGTCGTCGGTGAACGCGTCCGGCAGTTCGCGCGCGTCGTACCGGGCGGCGAGCGCGGTGGACAAGGCGGGCATCAACGGCCCGACCTGCAGCACGGTCATGAGCAAATCTCCGATCGAGGGAAGTCAGCGCACCAGCGCGGGCCGTTTCGGGTCGAACGTCCAGCCGGGGATCAGGTACTGCATGGCGACCGCGTCGTCCCGGCCGCCGAGCCCGTGCGACAGGTAGAGCTCGTGCGCGGCCGCCAGCCGGTCCTCGTCCAGCTCGACGCCGAGCCCCGGCGTGGCCGGCACCGTCACGTACCCCTGCCGGATCGTGAGGGGGTTGGTGGTGAGCCGTTGCCCGTCCTGCCAGATCCAGTGCGTGTCGATCGCGGTGATGTCGCCCGGTGCCGCGGCCGCGACGTGCGTGAACATGGCGAGCGAGATGTCGAAGTGGTTGTTGGAGTGCGATCCCCAGGTCAGCCCCCACGCGTCGCACAGCTGCGCGACGCGCACGGACGCGGCCATGCCCCAGAAGTGCGGGTCGGCCAGCGGGATGTCGACCGCGCCGGCCCGGATCGCGTGCCCGAGCTGCCGCCAGTCGGTCGCGATCATGTTGGTCGCGGTCGGCAGCCCGGTCGCGCGCCTGAACTCGGCCATCACCTCCCGCCCGGAGTAGCCGTCCTCGGCGCCGCACGGGTCCTCGGCGTAGGCGACCACGTCGCGCATGGCGTGCCCGAACCGGATCGCGTCGGCGAGCGGCCAGCCGCCGTTCGGGTCGAGCGTGATCCGCGCGTCCGGGAAGCGTTCCTTCAGCGCGGTGACGGCCGCGACCTCGTCGGCGCCGGGGAGCACGCCGCCCTTGAGCTTGAAGTCGGCGAACCCGTACCGCCGGTGGGCGGCCTCGGCCAGCGCCACGATCGCGTCCGGCGTGAGCGCCGGCTCGTCGCGCAGCCGGAGCCAGTCGTCGGAGTCGGTGTGCGCAGCGGCGCGGTAGGCCAGATCGGTGCGGGCGCGGTCGCCGACGAAGAACAGATAGCCGAGGGTACGGACCCGGTCGCGCTGCCGCCCCTCGCCGAGCAGATCGCACACGGGCACGCCGAGGTGCTTGCCGAGCAGGTCCAGCAGCGCCGCCTCGAGCGCGGTCGCGACGTGCACGGTGATCCGCAGGTCGAACGTCTGGGCGCCGCGCCCGCCGGAGTCGCGGCCGGCGAAGCGCGCCCGGACCGCGCGCGGCACGGACGACCACGCCGCCACGGACGCGCCGACCACCAGGTCCCGGGACTCCTCGAGGGTACGGACGATGGCCTCGCCGCCGGGCACCTCGCCGACGCCGACGCTGCCGTCCGAGGCGGTCAGCACGACGACGGTGCGGGTGAAGAACGGGCCGTGCGCGCCGCTGAGGTTGAGCAGCATGCTGTCCTGCCCGGCGACCGGCACCACCCGCATCCCGGTCACGGTGGGCGTGTTCACTCCGGCGTGGGGATGGGTGGCTCGGGTGTCACCGGCCATCGGTCCTCCTCGGCACTCCCAGCGTGTTCGCGTCGTCCAGCCCGGCCGGCAGCAGCTCCGCGGGCAGGTTCTGGTAGGCGACCGGGCGCAGGAACCGCTCGATCGCGGCCGTGCCGACCGACGTGGTGCGCGCATCCGACGTGGCCGGGAACGGCCCGCCGTGCACCATCGCATGCCCCACCTCGACGCCGGTCGGCCAGCCGTTGACGATTATCCGCCCGGCCTTGCGTTCCAGCAGCGGCAGCAGCGCCCGCGCCAGGTCCAGGTCCTCGGCGTCCGCGTGCACGGTGACGGTGAGCTGGCCCTCCAGGTCCCGGACGATCTCGTGCAGCTCGGCGACGGAGGCGGCGGTGACGATCAGCGAGCTGGCGCCGAACACCTCCTCGGTGAGCAGCGGGTTCGCGTCCAGCTGCGCCTTGGTGGTCCGGAACAGGACGGCGCGCCCACCGGCGGCGAGGGCCGGGTCGTCCTGCCCCTGCGCGACCAGGGTGACGCCGGGCGCGTCCCGCAGCCGGCCGACGCCGTCGGTGAACGCGCGCTGGATGCCGGGGGAGAGCATCGGCGCGGCCGGGACCGGGCGCAGTGCCGCCCCGGCCGCGTCGCCGAGCGCGTCGACGCCGGGGCCGTCGAGCGTGATGACCAGGCCGGGGCTGGTGCAGAGCTGACCCTGGCCGACCGTCATCGAGCCGACCAGCCCGCGGCCGATCTCCGCGCCGCGGTTGCGCAGCGCGCCGGGCAGCACCAGGACCGGGTTGATGCTGGACATCTCCGCGTAGACCGGGATCGGCTCGGGCCGGGCCGCCGCGGCCGCGACCAGGGCGAGCCCGCCGCTGCGGGAGCCGGTGAAGCCGACCGCGCGGATCCGCGGGTCGGTGACGAGCGCGATGCCGACCTCGCGGCCGGAGCCGAACAGCATGGAGAAGACGCCCTCGGGCAGCCCGTGCTTCGCGACCGCGGCCTGGACGACGCGGCCGACCAGCTCCGACGTGCCCGGGTGCGAGCTGTGCGCCTTGACGACCACCGGTGCGCCGGCGGCGAGCGCGGCCGCGGTGTCGCCACCGGCGACGGAGAACGCGAGCGGGAAGTTGCTGGCCGCGAAGACCGCGACCGGGCCGAGCGGTACGAGCCGGCGGCGGATGTCCGGCCGGGGGAGCGGGGCGCGGTCCGGCAGCGCCGGGTCGACGCGCACGCCGAGGAAGTCGCCGTCGCGGACCACGCTCGCGAACAGCCGCAACTGGTACGTGGTGCGGGCCAGCTCGCCGGTGGCACGGGCGGCCGGGATGCCGGTCTCCACGCCGACCCGGGCGACGATCTGCTCGCCGATCTCGTCGAGCCCGTCCGCGATGGTGTCCAGCAGCGCGGCCCGGGTCTCCAGCGGCGTCTCCCGGTAGACGTCGAACGCGGCCTCGGCCAGCTCGGCCGCGCGGGCCACGTCCTCGACGCCGCCCAGGCCGTACGCCGGCTCCAGCTTCTCGCCGGTCCGCGGGTCGATCGCGAAGAACTCGCCGTGCGTGCCGCGGTACGCGGCGGCGCCGATCAGCAGCATCAGGCCACCCGCTCGATCGACGGGGTCGCGGCGATCAGCGCGCTCAGCTCGGTCAGCTCGGACTCGGTCAGGTCGGACAGCGGCGGCCGGACCGGCCCGGCGGAGCGCCCGACCGCGGTCATCCCGGCCTTGACGATCGACACCGAATATCCCGCGCGCCGGTTCCGGATCGCCAGGTACGGCAGCACGAAGTCGCGGATCCGCGCGTACACGTCGTCGCGGTCCCGCTTGATCACCGACTGGTAGAAGTCGCTGGCCCACTGCGGCGCGAAGTTGAAGATGGCGCTGGAGTAGGTGGTGGCGCCGAGTTCGAGGTACGGCAGCGCGTACGTCTCCGCGGTCGGCAGCCCGCCCACGTAGACCAGCCGCGGGCCGAGCATCGCGTAGAGGTGCGCGACCACGTCGATGTCGCCGATGCCGTCCTTGAACCCGATCAGATTCGGCAGCTCCTCGGTCAGCTCGATGAACGTCTGCGGCGAGAACCGCGCGTTCGCCCGGTGGTAGACGATCACGCCCAGTTCGGTGGCCCGGCAGACCGCGCGCACGTGTTCCTTGAGCCCGTCCGCGTCCAGCTCGGTGAGGTAGGGCGGGAGCAGGAAGATGCCGTCCGCGCCGGCCGCCTCGCCGTCGCGGGCCATCTCGACCGCCTGCGCGGTGCCGTACCCGGCCGGGGCGATCACCGGGACGCCCGCCTTGGCCTCGGCGACGGTGGCGCGCACGATCCGGCCGACCTCGGCCGGCGTGTGGCAGAAGAACTCGCCGGTGCCGCCGGACGCGAACACGCCGCGCGCGTCGTAGCCGGACAGCCACTGCAGGTGGGCACGGAACGCGGACTCGTCGAAGGTCAGCTCCGAGGTCATGTGCGTGACCGGGAAGCAGAGCAGACCGGACCCGAGTGTGTCGCGCAGTGCGGTGGGCGAGAACGAGGTCATGGAGGCTCCCGAACCGAGGCGATGGGTACGCCGACGGTAGGCAGATCTCGCGATACCTGTCCAAGACGGAAGATGCATGATGTGATACCGGAAAGGTATAGGAGGGGCGCGCATGTTCAGTCTCGATCAGCTGCGAGGTTTCGTCGCGGTTGCGGAGGAGGGCAACTTCGGCCGGGCCGCCGAGCGCCTGCGGATGACCCAGCCGCCGCTGAGCCGGCAGGTGCAGAAGCTGGAGCGCGCGGTCGGCGTGGACCTGCTGGTCCGCACGCCCCGCCTGGTCGAGCTCACGCCGGCCGGCCGGGTCTTCCTGGACGAGGCCCGGCGCCTGCTCAGCCTGGCCGCGGCCGCGCCGCTGCTGGCCCAGCGCGCGGCGCACGGCTCGCGCGGCACGCTGCGCGTCGGGTTCACCGCCACGGCCGCGCTCAGCGTGCTCGGCGAGTGGGTGAAGTTCCTGGACGATCGGCTGCCCGAGGTGCACCGGGTGCTCCGCGAGATGATCACCGACCGGCAGATCGAGGCGCTGGCCGCCGAGGAGATCGACATCGGGTTGCTGCGCGGCGTGCCGCGCGGCGCCGAGCTGGAACAGCTGCTGGTGCATGCGGAGTCGCTGCTGCTGGCCGTGCCGCGCGGGCACCCGCTGACCCGGCTCGGGCGGGCCCCGTCGCTGGCCGACGTGGCCGAGTCGAGCGTGGTGACGTACTCGCCGGTCGAGGCCCGGTACTTCCACGACCTGGTCGTCTCCACGTTCCGGGCGGCCGGTGTGCAGCCGTCCTACGGCCAGCACGTGACCCAGGTGAACAGCGTGCTCGCGCTGGTCGACGCCGGCCTCGGGGTCGCGCTGGTGCCCGCCTCCGCCTCCGTCATCACGCTCCGCAATCTGCGGTTCCTGCAGGTCGAGGAGGTCCCGGACGACTGTGTCGAGGTCTACGCCGCCTGGCGTGGCGACAACGACAGTCCGACGCTCGCGGTGCTGCTGGAGCACGTCCGGGCGTTACGGCGAAGTTTCCCGGGGCCTTGACGGAGTGATGTGGCCGAAATTACGGTGGCGTTCACCAACGAGGATCGCGTCTTCATATGTAGACAACGCTTGTGATGAAGGCTCAGATTCCCCCTGCCGGCTCGTGGAAAGGCCAGCGGAATATGAACGTCAATCTCCCCCGTACGACCGGGGCCGTCGCGCTGATCGCTGCGCTGACGATGACCGGTTGCTCCGTCGCCAACTCCGGCAACTCGGGGGGCGGTGCGGCCGGCGGCACGCTGCGCATCGTCCTGCCCCAGGAGCCGCCCACGCTCGAGCCGTGCGAGGCCTCACTGACCGCCACCGGCGTCGTGACCCGCTCCAACATCACCGAGCCGCTGCTGGAGCGGAACCCGACCAGCGGCGAGCTCGAACCCAAGCTCGCCACCGCCTGGACCCAGACCGAGCCCACGCTGTGGACCTTCACGCTGCGCCCCGGCGTGACGTTCTCCGACGGCGCGCAGTTCACCAGCGCGGACGCGGTCGCCGCGATCGAGCGCACCGCGAACAACACCACGCTCGCCTGCAACGTGCAGGGCTACGTGTTCGGCCAGACCGGCAAGCTCACGCTGGCCGCGCCGGACGCCACCACGGTCACGGTCCGGACCGAGGCGCCGGACCCGCTGCTGCCGCTGCGCGTGTCGTTCATCGAGATGACCAAGCGGGACATCAGCACCACGGAGAAGGTCCGCGAGCCGATCGGCACCGGGCCTTACAAGATCGCCTCCTGGGCGGCCGGGCAGAAGCTCACGCTGACCGCCTGGGACGGCTACTGGGGCACCAAGCCGGCCTACCCCACCGCCGAGTACCAGTGGCGGGAGGAGGGCACGGTCCGGGCCGCGATGGTGGTCAACGGCGAGGCCGACCTGGCCACGAACCTCGGCGCGGACGACGGCGCCGGCGACACCGCGGTGCAGTACCCGAACAACGAGACCACCGCGCTGCGCTTCACCACCGACCAGGCGCCGCTCAACGACATCCGGGTCCGC
This sequence comes from Catenuloplanes niger, assembly GCF_031458255.1. Classification (NCBI taxonomy): domain Bacteria; kingdom Bacillati; phylum Actinomycetota; class Actinomycetes; order Micromonosporales; family Micromonosporaceae; genus Catenuloplanes; species Catenuloplanes niger. The sequence continues at coordinate 259,078 of NZ_JAVDYC010000001.1, read as the reverse complement.
CAGGCGATCGACATGCTGATCGACCGCGAGGGCATCATCACCTCGCTGTTCGGCGGGCTCGGCAAGCCGGCCAGCCAGCTGATCGGCCCCGGCGTGGTCGGCTACAACGAGTCCATGACGCCGACGACGTACGACCCGGCGGCCGCGAAGGCGCTGGTTGACGCCGCGAAGGCGGACGGCGTACCGGTGGGCACGCAGTTCCGGATCATCGGCCGCACCGCGCAGTTCCCGAAGATCGCGGAGAGCATCGAGCTGATGCAGAGCGCGTTCGCGCAGGCCGGCCTGAACGCGAAGATCGAGATGATGGACACCTCGGCCCAGCTGAAGTACCAGCTGCGCCCGTTCGTCCCGGACGCCGGACCGGTCGCGCTGATGGTCATGCACGGCAACCAGGCCGGTGACGCCGCATTCACCGTCGGGCAGTACTTCGCCACCGACGGCGCGCAGAGCACCGGCGGCAACGCCGAGCTGGACGCGAAGATCAAGGCGGCGGCGCCGCTGACCGGCGACGAGCGCCAGGCCGCCTACGCGGACGTGTTCAAGACCCAGACCGACGCGGTACGCGGCTTCGCCTACCTGGCGAACATGGAGGCGGTGCTCGCGCTCAGCAAGTCGGTCGACTACCGGCCGGACGCGGCCACCGGCGACGAGATGCGCCTCGGCGACATGAAGCCGAAGGCCTGACACATATGCTGACGTTCCTGCGCCGACGCGCACTGACCAGCCTTGTTCCCCTGCTGGCCGTGGTGCTGGGTGTCTTCGTGCTCGCCCGGCTCACCGGCAACCCGGCCTCGCTCTACCTGCCGGAGAACGCCACCGCCGAGGCGCGGGAACAGTTCAGCGCGGCCAACGGCTTCGACAAGCCGATCTGGTCGCAGCTGCTCGACTACCTCGCCGGTGTGACGCGACTCGACTTCGGGACGTCGCTGCGCACCGGCGAGGACGCCGCGACCATGGCACTGCGGGCGTTCCCCGCCACGCTCCAACTCGCGGTCGTCACCATGATCCTGGCCTGCGCGGTCGCGGTCGGGGTCGGCTGCTGGGCCGCGCTGAAGCCGAACGGCCTCGGGGACCGGATCTCCGGCATGCTCAGCATGACCGCGGCCAGCGTGCCGGATTTCTGGCTCGCCATCCTCGGCATCTGGGTGTTCGCCATCATGCTCGGCGTGCTGCCCACGTCCGGCGTCGACGCCGGCGGCGCCAGCTGGGTGCTGCCCATCGCGGTGCTGATGGTCCGCCCGGCCGGCGTGCTCACCCAGGTCGTCCGCGGCGCGATGATCTCCGCGCTCGGTTCGCCGTACGTAAAGGTCGCCCGCGCCAAGGGTGCGGGGGAGGGCCGGGTGGTCGCCCGGCACGCGCTGAAGAACGCGGCGCCGCCCGCGCTCACCGTCGCCGGCGACCTCGCGGTCGGCCTGATCAACGGCGCGGTCGTGGTCGAGACGATCTTCGGCTGGCCGGGCATCGGCAAGTTGATGATCGACGCGATCCTGCAGCGCGACTTCGCGGTGCTGCAGGCCGCGGTCGCGCTCACCGCGATCAGCATCTTCGTGCTCAACATCGCCATCGACATCGGGTACGCGCTGCTCGACGCCCGGGTCCGGAACAAGTCAGGAGCGACGGCATGAACCCGCGTCGCCACCACGGCACCGAAGGGAGCCCGGCATGAGCGCCACCACGGCTCCGCCGGCGGCCGGCCCGGACGAGGCCGCCGCGACCAAGCCCAACTACGTCCGGATGCTGCTGGCCGACCCGCTGGCGTGCGTCGCCGCGATCGTGCTGCTGGTCGTCGCGTTCATCGCGGTCTTCGGCCGGCAGTTGGCCGGGCCCAGCGCCGTCAACGGCGACCTGGCCCTGTCCCGGCTCGCGCCGTTCGGCACGGAACACGGCTGGCAGTACTTCCTCGGCGGTGACCTGCTCGGCCGCAGCCTGCTCGGCCGGCTGATGGTCGCCACCGGCACCACGATGAGCGTGTCCGTGCCCGTCGTGCTCATCTCGCTGGTGATCGGCGCGTCCGTCGGCATGTGGGCCGGCTACCACCGCGGCTGGCGGGAGACCGTCGCGATGCGGATCGCGGACGTGGTGCTCAGCTTCCCGTCCCTGCTGATGGCCGTGGTCGTGCTCTACATCTTCTCGCCCAGCATCGCCAGCATCATCGCGATCCTCGCCATCACCCGCATCCCGGTCTACCTGCGCACCGCCCGCGCCGAGTCGGCCGAACTGCAGTCGCGGATCTTCGTGGACGCGGCCCGCACGTTCGGCACCCCGAGCGGCGCGATCATCCGCCGGCACATCTTCCCGATCGTGCTGCCCACCCTGCTCACCGTCGCCACGCTCGACTTCTGCTACGTGATGCTGGCCGAGTCGTCGCTGAGCTTCCTCGGCATCGGCGTGCAGCCGCCGGACGTCAGCTGGGGACTGATGGTCGCGCAGGGCCGCGACCAGCTGCGTACCGAATGGTGGTTGTCGGTCCTCCCGGGCCTGGCCATCGTCATCACCACGGTCTCGGCGAACCTCCTGGCCTCCTGGGTACGCCTGGCGACCGACCCGGGCCAGCGCTGGCGCCTGACCACGCCCCGTCGCAAGCGCCGTCGCGCGGCGCCCGTCCCCGGTCCGGAGGGAGCATGAGCGAGCGTGCCAGCGAACCGGCCGGCCCGGTGCCGGCCACCACGATCCAGCAGCGTGAAGGGGAGTCCGGCAGGATGAGCACGCACACCGCGGACGCGCCGCCCGGAACCGGTCGCGGCGACACGGTCGGCATGCGGGTCGACGGGCTCACCGTCGACCTGCACACCCCGCGCGGCACCGTGCGCGCGGTCGACGGCGTCAGCTTCACCGCGCACCGCGGGCGGACGCTGGCGCTGCTCGGCGAGTCCGGCTGCGGCAAGAGCATGACCGCGCAGGCCGTGGTCGGGCTGCTCGAACCGATCGCGGAGGTCACCGGCGGCACGATCGACATCGACGGCGAGGACCTGCTGACGGTGAGCCGCAAACGCCGCCGCCAGCTCGCCGGCCCGGCGCTGTCCATCGTCTTCCAGGACGCGCTCACCGCGCTCAACCCGGTCGTCAAGGTCGGCGTCCAGCTCGCCGAGCCGTACCGGATCCACCGGAAGATGTCAGCCAGGGCCGCACGCGCGGAGGCGATCGAGCTGATGCGGCACGTCGGCATCCCGGAGCCGGAGTCGCGCGCCGACTCGTACCCGCACCAGTTCTCCGGCGGCATGCGGCAGCGCCTGCTGATCGCGATGGCGGTCGCGCTGTCCCCCAAGGTGCTGATCGCGGACGAGCCGACCACCGCGCTCGACGTGACCGTGCAGGCGCAGATCCTGGCGCTGCTCGCCCGGCTGCGCCGCGAGCACGACATGGCCGTCATCCTGATCACCCACGACCTGTCCGTGGTCGCGGAGGAGGCGGACACGGTCGCGGTCATGTACTCCGGCCGGATCGTCGAGACCGGGCCGGTCACCGACGTCTTCGAGGACCCGCGCCACCCGTACACCCGCGGTCTGCTCGAATCCGTGCCGGTCGACGCGGAACGCGGCGCCGACCTGCGCTCGATCCCCGGCTCGCCACCGGACCTGTTCTCCGTCCCGCCGGGCTGCCCGTACCAGGCGCGCTGCCCGCTCGTCATGGACGTCTGCCGGACCGACCGGCCGGCGCTGACCGATCACGGCGGCCGAGCCGTCGCCTGCCACGCCGCCGAGGGGGCACGATGACTCTGCTGGACGTTCAGGGGATCACCAAGACGTTCCAGGTGCCCAAGGGCCGGCTGCGGGCGCTCGACGGCATCGACCTGCGGCTGGCGAAGGGCGAGACGCTCGGACTGGTCGGTGAGTCCGGCTGCGGCAAGTCCACGCTGGCCCGCACGCTGATGCTGCTGGAACGCCCGGACTCCGGCACGGTCCGGTTCGGCGGCGTCGACCCGTTCGCGCTGCGCAAGGCCGACCTGCTGCGTCACCGGCGGCGGGTGCAGATGGTGTTCCAGGACCCGTACGCCTCGCTCAACCCCCGGCTCACCGCGGCCGACATCATCGCGGAGCCGTGGCGTACCCACAAGGATCTGTACTCCTCCGCGCGGGAGCGCGCCGCCCGCGTCGCCGAACTGCTCCATCTGGTCGGCCTGCGCCCCAGCGACGCCAACCGGTACCCGCAGGAGTTCTCCGGCGGCCAGCGGCAGCGGCTCGGCATCGCCCGCGCGCTCGCGCTCGGCCCGGACGTGGTCATCTGCGACGAGCCGGTGTCCGCCCTGGACCTGTCCGTGCAGGCGCAGGTGCTGAACCTGCTCAACCGGCTCCAGCGGCAGCTCGGCGTGTCGTACCTGTTCATCTCGCACGACCTGTCCGTGGTCCGGCACGTCGCGGACCGGGTCGCGGTCATGTACCTCGGCCGGATCGTCGAGACCGGCACCACCGCCGAGGTCTTCGGCAACCCGCGCCACCCGTACACCAAGGCGCTGCTCTCCGCCGCGCCCACGCTGCGCCGCACCGACCGGGAGAAGAAGGAGCGGATCCTGCTCACCGGCGAGCTGCCGTCGCCGATCGACCCGCCGTCCGGCTGCCGCTTCCGCACCCGCTGCTGGCAGGCCACCGACGTCTGCGCGCGCACGCCGCCGCCGGTGTCCGTCGTGGACGGTCACGCCGCCGAGTGCCACTTCCCGCTGACGCTCGCCGACGCGGCACGGTGAGCGGCTGGGCCTACGCGCTGCTGTCCGTCACCGTCGTCCTGGCCGGCTGCCTGCAGGGCTCGATCGGCTTCGGCATGGGCATGGTCGCCGCCCCGGTCGTCGCCATCGTCGATCCCACGTTGCTGCCCGGCATGCTGATCATGCTGGCCGCCGTCCTCACGCTGATCGTGACGATCCGCGAGCGCGACTCGATCAATCTCGCCGGCGCCGGCTGGGCCCTCGCCGGCCGGGTCCCCGGCACCGCCGCCGGCGTGGCGCTGGTCGCGCTGCTGCCGCGCACCTGGCTGTCGCTGCTGCTCGGCGCCGTCATCATCTTCGGCGTCGTCTCCGCCATCGGCGGCTGGTCCCCGGAACCCACCCGCCGCACCACCGCGCTGGCCGGCGCCGCCTCCGGCATGCTCGGCACCGCCACCTCCATCGGCGGCCCACCCATGGCCCTGGTGTGGCAGCGCTCCACCGGCGCCGGCCTGCGCGGCACCATGTCCACGTTCTTCCTGGCCGGCTCGCTGATGTCGCTGGCCGGCCTGCTCGCCGCCGGCCAGATCGGCCCGGCCACGCTGCGCACCACGCTGTGGTTCCTGCCCGCGACCCTGGCCGGCTATCTGCTGTCCCGATACGTCAACCGGTTCATGAGCCGCGCCCGGCTGCGCGCCACCGCGATCGTCACCTCGCTGGCCGGCGCCACCGCGCTGATCGTCAACCAGCTCGTCTAATTAGTGGGCTGTCCACGGGCGTTCGCCGGATTAGGGACACGCCAGGCGGCTTGCGCCGTTCGGCGATACTCGCTTGGCCCGCGCCGGATACGACGGACAGGCACCACGCGATCGCTGCGACTGTGCAGCCGGAACGAGCCGACCACAAAGACGTCGTGCCCGCCGGCTGCTGTCTCATGTCCGGGACTCGCTCGTTTCGCCCCTCATGGAGGACGAGCCTCGGACCACGAATCCCCCTTCGGGACGAGATATTCGTTGGCGACCCGGGCGGAGCCGAGGAACCTGAGGAGGGTGAACACCATCGTCAACCTTCCTGGGCCACCGACGTCCTGGACAGCATGATGCGTTACACGCTTGACGTGACCTCGGGCCTGGCGATGGGCCACGACCTCAATTCACTGGAGAGCACCGGTGAAGGCCTGCACCGCCGGCTCCCGATGCTCTTTCCCACGTTCGCCCGGCGGATCAACTCGCCGTTTCCCTACTGGCGCCGCTTCAAGCTGCCACAGGATCACCGGCTGGACGCGACCGTCGATGAGATCAAGGCCCTGGTCAAGGAACACTTCGCGCACGCAAGGACACGGGTGGCAGCAGGCGAGCCACCGGCCAACTTCCTCGAAGCGCTGGTGAAACCATTGGAGAACGAGTCGGGCATCACGGACGAGGAGGTTTTCGGCAACGTCCTGACGATGCTGCTGGCGGGTGAGGACACCACCTCGTCGACCGCCGCGTGGGCGCTGCACTTCCTGGCCGAGCACCCGGACATCGCTGCGAAGGTCCGGGCCGAGGCCGACGAGGTGCTCGGCGATCAGCGGGTGCCCGGCGACCCGGCGACAATCGGCCGTTTGAGGTATGCCGAGGCGGTCGTCCACGAGGTCCTGCGGCTCCAGCCGGTCGCACCCATGGCAGGTCTGCAGAACCTCCGGGACATGACCGTTGCCCTGAGCGACGGGCACGAGTTGTTCCTGCCCGCGAACACGCCGATTGTCGTGCTCATGTCCTACGGTGCTCGCCGCGACACGACCCGGTTCCCCGACGCCGACGTGTTCCGTCCCGAACGTTGGCTGGACGGCAGGCTGCCCGCCGAGGCGCTCCCGTTCGCGCCGTTCGGCAGCGGACCGCGATTCTGTCCCGGTCGTAACCTGGCCCTGATCGAGGCGGCCATGGTCACCTCGGTCCTGGGCCGCCATTTCGACCTCGCCGGAGACCGCACAGCTGGCATGGTCCGCGAACGAATGTCGTTCTCGGCCTACCCGGTCAACCTGCGTCTGCATGTCCAGGCCCGACGTGCCGCCTGGAACAGCGCGAACCCGGGCTCAGCGGTCCGGTAAGGCGGAAAACAGCCGGGCGGGCCAAGATCTGGGCTCTGTTCTCCGCTGACGAGCGTGTCCCCGGACCACCGCCGCCCGGCGTGTCTCCAACCCGGCGAACGTTCATGGACGGCCAATTAGCTGAACCGACAAATTACCATCGGTAAGTTACCCGTGGTAAGTTATTGGCATGAGCGACGCACCACCGCGCCGGCGGCTGTCGAAAGTAGACCGGCACGCGCAACTACTGGACGTGGCGCGGGAGCTGATCCGCGACGCCGGGACGGACGAGCTCACCCTCGGGCGGCTCGCCGAGCGTGCCGGCGTGACCAAACCGCTGGTGTACGACCACTTCGGTGACCGGGCGGGACTGCTCGCCGAGCTGTACCGCGCCTTCGACGCCCGGCAGCGGGAGACGCTCGAGGCGGCCATCGAGCGGGTCGAGCGCACCCTGCCCGCGGTGGCCGGCGTGGTCGCGGCCGCGTACATCGACTGCTGCGTCGCGGAGGGCCAGGAGATGGCCGACGTCGTCGCGGCACTCGCCGGCTCGTCGACCCTCAGCCGGGTCCGTCAGGAGGCCGAGGAGGCCTACGTCGCCATGTGCCGCGCGGCGCTGGAACCCCTCGCCGGCCCGCTCGACGCGGCCGGGCTGCACGCGTTCGTCGGCGCCGCCGACGCGCTGGCCCGCACCGTGCTCGCCGGCCGGATCGGCGCCGCCCGGGCGCGCGCCGTGCTCACCCGCGTCCTCATCGCCATCGCTCTCGACCCGACAGAGGTGACGTCATGACGATCACGCACCCGCCGAAGCCCGGCGCCGCCCACTGGATCTACGCGCACCCGCGCCGCGGATCCTTCAACGACCGCCTCTTCCGGGCGGGGATCGAGGAGCTGTCCACCCGGTACGACGTGGCGACGTCCGACCTGAACGCCCAGCGCTTCGACCCCGTGCTGGGCGAGCGCGACCTCGGTGACCTCGCCGCGAAGCCCGGGAACATCGCGGAACTGGCCGGCGAGGCCTACGCCGCGGGCCGGCTGCCCGACGACGTCCGCGCGGAACAGGCCAAGCTCGCCGCGGCGGAACTTGTCGTGGTGCAGTTCCCGCTGTGGTGGTACGGGCCGCCGGCCATCCTCAAAGGCTGGTTCGACCGCGTCCTGACCAGCGGCTTCGCCTACGGCGACCACGACACCGAGCGGAACGTGCCACGACGGTACGGCGACGGCGGCCTCACCGGCCGGCGGGCCCTCGTCGTGGTGACCGCGGGCGACGACGCCGGCACCCTGGGCCCCCGCGGCATCAGCGGCGACCTGGAGTCCCTGCTCTTCCCGCTCACCCACGGCATCCTCTGGTACGTCGGCATCGAGCCCCTCGACCTGCACGTCGTGCACGACGCCGACACGCTCGACGCCGACGCGGTCGACCACGAGATCGACCGCCTCCGGGAACGACTCCGCACCGTCGGCACGGAGACGCCGATCCGGTTCCGCCGCCTGCGCGACGGCGACTACCGCGAGTCCCGAGCCCTCCGCGCGGATCTCTTCCCCGGCCGCACCGACCTCGGCATCCACATCAACCCCGCGCCCGCCCGGCCGGCCCCCGCCCCGCGCGACCGCGACCCGGCAGCGGTGGCGCCACCGGCCGCGCGGTAGCGCCACCGGCCGGCGCGACCGGAGACCCGACCCGCCTTCACGGGCGCGCCCAAGATCTATAAGGTGTGCTCTCCCGGGTGCGTGACCTGGGCGAACGGGGTGGTGTGGTGATGAACGAGACCGCGGTGGTGTCGCGTGGCCGGTCGGCGATCCGGTGGTTCCTCGGCGCGTCCGCCGTGGCGATCGCCGCCGTCCCCGTGAAGGTGGCCGTGCTCGCGCTGGTCCTCGGCCCCGCCTACGTCGACCCCAGTTATGTGACCGATTCGATCGTTTTCGGGGCGATCGTCGAGGCGATGTTCTACCTGCCGCCGACCCTGGTCATTCTCGGGATCGCGGCTCCGTTCGTGTCCCGCCTCGGCGCGGCCACCTGGTTCCAGACCACGTGCGCCGTCGCGCTGGCCGCCGTCGCGGTCCTGTCGTTGGTGCTCCTGCTCCGGCCCGAGTACTGGCTGATCGTCGCGCTCGGGCAGGTCGCGGTGGCCGCCTGCGCACTCGCGTGGATGCCCGGCGCCCGTCCGCACCGATCAGGCGGGCCTGCCCGTCCGGCCGCCGCCTGACGAAGACGGTGACCGTGGCGTCTAGGCTGTGCCGCGCGGCCGATACCTGATCCGCTGGTCTGCCCACAGTCGACAGACCGGCGCATCCGGTGGCCGCGCCGGATCCGTTGCCGTACCGAGGAGAGTGCCGTGTCGGACGTCGAGCGCGCGACGGTCATCCGCGCCATCGAGGCCATGGAGAAGCACACCGCGACCGTGCCGGGATATCGGCGGGCGCACCCGCGTGGTGTCCTCTTCCACGCCACGTTCACCCCTGCGCCGGATGTCGCGACGCTGACCACGGCCGAGCATCTGGCCGGCCCGCCGGTCACCGCGCTGGTCCGGCTGTCCGCCGCACCGGGCAACCCGCACGCGCCGGAGCGCAAGCCGGACGGCCGGGGCACCACGCTCGGGCTGGGCATCCGCTTCGACCTGCCGGCCGGCGGGCACGCCACCTGGGCCGCGGCCAGCATCCCCGCGTTCCCGGCCCGGACGCCGGAGGAGTTCATCAAGGTCACGAAGCTGCAGAACCCGGCGACCGGCAAGCCGAGCCCGTGGATCCTGGCGCACGCCGCCACCCACCGGCACATCGTGCCCGGCCTCCGGGCGATCGCCGGCATGCCGGTCATGGCCAGCTTCGCGACCACCCGCTACCACGGGCTGCACGCGTACTTCCTGGTCGCGCCGGACGGTTCGCGGCGCGCGTTCCGGTACAGCTGGCTGCCGGACGCGGGCGAGGTGACGCTCACCGACGAGGAGCGCCCACCGCACTACCTGGTCGACGAGATCCTGCGGCGCGGTACGGCGTCCTGGAGCCTGACGTTCACCCTGGCGGAGCCGGGTGATCCGACCGACGACGTGACCGCCCGGTGGCCGGACTCCCGCGAGACGGTGCGGGCGGGCACCCTGCGCCTCGACGCCGCGGTCGAGGACCAGGCCGGGCTGGACGCGACCGTGTTCGACCCGACCGGCGTCGTCCCCGGCATCGAACTGTCCGACGACCCGATCCTGCACTTCCGGTCCCAGGTGTACGGCGAGTCCTTCACCCGCCGCACCCACGAGGACCGCGGCTGAGCGGCCGGCTACTGGTACAGCACCGCCTGGATCTCCGGGGTGTCGATGTTCGTCCGGTCGTACCAGAAGTAGCCGGTGTCGATGGTCTTCTCCAGCGGCTCGCCGCGGATCGCCGTGAGGGCGGCCGTGATGAGCGCGGCGCCCATGCCGACCGGGTTCTGGGTGATCGCGCCGGCCATCAGGCCGGATCGGATCGCGTCCAGCTGGGCCTTGCCGGAGTCGAAACCGACGATCGTCACGCCGGTACGGCCGGATTCCTGGACGCCGCGGACCACGCCGATGGCGGAGCCCTCGTTGGCGCCGTAGATGCCGGTGACGTCCGGGTTCGCGCTCAGGATCGACTTGGTGATGTCGGCGGAGCGGGCCTGGTCGCCGTCGCCGTACTGGACCGGCAGCAGCCGTACGCCCGGCGCGTTCTCGGCCATCCAGCGGGTGAAGCCGTCGCGTCGCTGCTGCCCGGTCAGGCTGGTCTGGTCGTGCACGACCAGCGCCACCGTGCCGGTGCCGCCGATCAGCTCGGACATGTGCGTGGCGGCCTCGGCGGCGGCCGCGAGGTTGTCGGTGGCGGCGGTGGTCAGCGGCACCTGCGAGTCGACGCCGGAGTCGAACGCGATCACCGGGATGTTCTGCGCCTTCGCCTGCTGGAGCAGGCCCTCGGCGGCCTTGGAGTCGAGCGCGGCGAAGCCGATCGCGTCCGGGCGTTTGGCGATCGCGTTGGTGAGCATGGTGATCTGGGCCTCGACCTCCTTCTCGGTGGCCGGTCCCTCGAACGTGATGGTCGCGCCGGCGCGGGCCGCCTCCCGCTCCGCGCCCGACTTGACCGCCTGCCAGAACTGGTGCTGGAAGCCCTTGGCGACGATCGCGACGTACGGTCCGTCGCCGGCGGCGCCGGAGTCGCGGTTGCAGGCCGCGAGCCCGGCCACGGCCAGACCGCCGATCAGCAGCTGACGTCTGCGCATGCGAGACACTCCTTAGTGGACGACGACCGCCCGGCGCCGTGCCATGTCGGCGTAGACGGCGATGAGGATGACGACCCCGAGGACCACGTTCTGCCACTCCTGCGGGATGGACAGCAGCTGGAGGCCGTTGTTGAGCACCGAGATGATCAGCGCGCCGATCACCGTGCCGGCGATCGAACCGCGGCCGCCGGACAGCGAGGTGCCGCCGATCACCACGGCGGCGATCGCCTGCAGTTCGTAGCCGGCGCCGGTGGCCGGCTGCGCGGAGCCGAGCCGCGCCGAGATCATCACGCCGGCCAGGCCGGTGAACAGCCCGGCCAGCGTGTAGACGGCGATCTTCCAGCGGGTCACGTCGATGCCGGACAGCGCGGTGGCCTCCTCGTTGCTGCCCATCGCGAACGCGTACCGGCCGAGCACGCCGCGGCGCAGCAGCACGGCCGCCACCGCGGTCGCGGCGATCAGCACCAGCACCGCGTTCGGGAACTCCGGGATGAGCGTGCCGGTGGACAGCAGCAGGTAGCCGGGGGAGTCGTTGAAGTAGATCGGGGTGCTCTCCGAGACGACCAGCGCCAGCCCCTGCGCGACCAGCATGGTGGCGAGCGTGGCGATGAACGGCGGCAGCCCGAACCGTGCCGTGCTGACGCCGTTGACCAGCCCGATCAGGCCGCCGAACAGCACCGCGAGCAGCACCCCGAGCGGCCACGGCAGGCCCCAGGTGACGACGAACGTGCCGGACATGACCGCGCACAGCGCCATGCCGGTGCCGATCGACAGGTCGATGCCGCCGGTCACGATCACGAACGTGGTGCCCAGTGCCAGCAGCCCGATCACCACGGTGGAGAACAGGATGTTGACCACGTTGCCGTAGGTGCCGAACGAGGGCGTGGCCACCGCGAAGAACGCCGCGATGACGATCAGGCCGGCGAACGCGAGCAGTTGCTGGAGCCGGGCGATCACTCATGCCTCCCGCTGCGTGGCCAGGTGCATGATGCGTTCCTGGGTGGCCTCGGCCGCGGACAGCTCGCCGGTGAGCCGGCCACCGCTCATCACCAGCACCCGGTGCGCCATCCGCAGGATCTCCGGCAGCTCCGAGCTGATCATGACGATCGCGCGGCCCTGCCCGGCCAGCTCGTTGAGCAGCTGGTAGATCTCCTCCTTGGCGCCCACGTCGATGCCGCGGGTCGGCTCGTCGACGATCAACACGTCGCAGTCCTTGGCCAGCCACCGGGCGATGACCACCTTCTGCTGGTTGCCGCCGGAGAGGTGGCGCACCTCCTGGCGTACCCCCGGTGTCTTGATCTTCAGGGAGTCGACGTACCGCTCGGCCGTGGCGCGCACCCGGCCGTCGTCGACCAGGCCGCCCCGGGACAGCGGACGGCCGAGCGAACCGATCGTGATGTTCGCCGCCACGGACTGGTCCAGCAGCAGGCCGAAGCGCTTGCGGTCCTCGGAGAGGTAGCCGACGCCCGCCGCGGCGGCCTGTGCCGGATTCTTGATCCGCACGGTACGGCCGCGGACGCCGATCGTGCCGGCCGAGATCGGGTCGGCGCCGACGATCGCGCGCCCGAGCTCGGTGCGGCCCGCGCCCATCAGGCCCGCGACGCCGAGGATCTCACCCTCGCGTACCTCGAACGAGATGTCCCTCAGCAACCGTTTCGTGGCGAGCCCGCGGACGGTCAGCACCGGTGCGCGGTCCTCGCGGACGCCCGCCGGAGTCGCGCCCAGGTCCAGTTCCCGGCCCACCATCATGGCGATGACCTGGGGGAGCCGGGCGTCCGCGGTGCGCACCGTGCCGATGTAGCCGCCGTCGCGGATCACCGTGATCCGGTCGGAGATCCGGGTCAGCTCGTCCATCCGGTGCGAGATGTAGACGACGCCGGTGCGCGGGCCGGTGAACCGGCGGATCAGCCCGTGCAGCACCGCCACCTCGGCGTCGTTGAGCGCGGCCGTGGGCTCATCCATGATCAGCACGCGGGCGTCGTGGGACAGCGCCTTCGCGATCTCGACCATCTGCTGGTGCGCCACGGTCAGGTCGCCGACCCGCGCCCGCGGGTCCAGCGGCAGGCCCAGCCGGTCCAGCAGCTCCCCGGTGCGCGCGTTGAGCCGGCGCTCGTCGACGAACATCCCGAGGGTACGTGGCTCGCGTCCGATCAGGACGTTCTGCGCCACGGTCAGGTCCGGCATCAGGTTGAACTCCTGATGGATGATGCTGATCCCGCGCGCCTCCGCCCGCCGTGGATCGAGCGGCTCGCCGTCCAGCCGGAACGTGCCGGCGTCCGGCCGAAGCGCGCCGGTCAGCACCTTCATCAGCGTGGACTTGCCCGCGCCGTTCTCCCCGACCAGCGCCAGCACCTCGTTGTGCCGCAACTCCAGGTGCATGTCACGCAGCGCCCGTACGCCGGGAAAGTCCTTGCGCACGCCGGTCGCCTCGAGGAGAGGCGTCATGTCGCGACCGCCGTCGGTCTCATCGACGTCCCCCAATCGCTGATCGACTCATCAGACATCGCGGGTTCGAGGTATGTCAATGGGTGCGCCGCCGCGGCGTGCGCCGGTGGCCACCTCACCGACCGGGTGGGGCGCGGCGGGAACGGGGATGCGCACGGCCTGGAGGTGGTCGTCGCCACCGCCGAGTCCGCGCTGCGTGAGCCGGCCGGCTCCACCGCGGCGGTGCGCGCCGCCCGCGGACCGTCAGTCGCCGCGCCGTCGCAGGGACCGGTACAGCTTCCACAGCCCCAGTGCGGCCGGGGAGAGAACCGCGGCGAACAGGATCCCGGCGAACACTCCGTAGCCGTGCGGGTCGAACAGCAGCCCGGTGCCGCTGAGCACGGCCTGGCCGGCGAAGACCCCGATCAGGGCGGTGACGGCGACCGCCACGGCGAACACGACGCGCCGCACCACGGTCCGCAGCGTTGCGCCGCGAGGGGTGCTGCCCGGCGTGTCGATGGTCGGCTCCGCGGATCGGACGGACTCCCCGGCGGCTGCCGGAAAGGGGTGCGGCCGGCCGGTGCGGTCCGGGGCGGCCGCGACCAGTTTGTCAGGCCCCTCGACGCGGCGGGGGCACGTGGTGCGTCCGGACCCGCGGCGGTGTGCGCCTGGCGGGGCGCTCGGCACGCTCGCCGGGCGTGACGTCGACGCCCGGGGTGACGGGCCCGGTGCGACGGGCGTTGTGTGGCGGGCCCTCAGTCGGTGCGGCCCGCACCGTACCCGTGGCGCATCCGGAATTTCATCGGCTCGGTCCCGGTGCTGCTGACGTGAGCGATCAGCGCGCCGCGCAACGGTTCCGGCATCGGCGCGCGCTGCCACTTCAGCGACGTCACCAGTTCCGCCGTGCCGTCGAGCTGCGCCGCCGTCAGCGGCTCCGACAGCAGCGCCGCGATCAGCTCGTCCCGCTCCTCGGCCAGCAACATGCGTTGCGGGGCGAGCTCGTGCCACGGCGTGCCGTCGCCGTCCTCGGCCGGCCGGCGCACCGAAAAACCAGCCCAGGCCACGAGGGTACGGATACGCGTCCGAGCCACCGGGAACACTTCCACGGCGAGCGCCGCCATCCGTTCCTCCGCGCCGTCCTCGCGCTGCGACACCGCCTCCGCGACGGTGGCGAGCGGCGCGGGCGCGGCACGCACCCACGCGGCCCGGCGCTCCGCCCACCGGATCCGGTCCCGGGCGACCGCCTCCTGGGCCTCCCGCGAGCCGGTCAGCCCGTGGTCGGCCAGCCAGTCGGTGAGCGCCTCACCGTCCCGCAGTTCGGCGTCGCAGCTGCCCGGCCCGCGCAGCCACTGCTGATGGTGCAGCGACCAGCGCGCGAGCTCGGCGCCGTCCGCGCCGCTGACGATGATCGTCGGCCAGCCCGGGCACAGGCAGACGTCACCCGTGCCGCCGTCGACGATCGCCAGCATCCGGGCCAATTCCGCGATCCGCGCGCCGCGCAGGGTGAGCCGCGCGGCGCCGTCGGCGGCCTCCAGCCCCCACGGATCGGCCTCGATGACGCACACCTCGGCCGCATCCGCCAGCACGCTCTCGATCGCCGCGTTCGTCGGCGGATCGGCCCGCATCAGCGCGTCGAACATCGCCGTCTCGTCGCTCATCGCCGTCTCGTCGGACGACGCGCCGGATTTCGCGGTCTCGTCGCTCATCGCGGAGAAGGATAGCGCCGGAGCGGCGGCCGGACCGGCCCGCCACCAGCGCCACTACCGCCCCACCGCCGGGTCCACCGCCGGTCTGCTGCCGCGCTCCACCGCCAATCCACCGCCAATCCATCGCAGGTCCGCCGCTGGTCCGTCGCCGGGTGATCGCCGGTCCGCCGCTGGTCCATCGCCGGTCCGCCGCTGGTCCATCGCCGGTCCGCCGCTGGTCCATCGCTGGTCCGCCGCTGGTCCGTTGCCGGTTTGATCGCTGGTCCGCCGCGGGTGCGCCGCTGGCCTGGCATCCCGGCCCGCCGCCGGCCCGCCGTCGCCATTCGCTGCCGGGTGCAACTGCCGGGGTGCCGGATGCCCGGCTGCGGTCCGGGCCCGTGCGCGATGCCGGTGCCGGTGAGCGTCCGGGGTGTTCAGGCGGGGAAGGAGACGCCGGCGAGCTTCGCGGAGAGGTCCCACATGCGTGCGGCGTCCTCCTCGCTGCGCAGGTTGGAGTAGAGCTTCTGTTCGCCGGGGCGGCCGGACATGTTGGCCACGCTCTGCGGGCCGTAGAAGCGGCCGGGCCGCGCGTCCGGGTGGGTGGCGGCGTAGAGCGCGGGAAGCATCGCGGTCTGCGGTGTGCCCAGGAGTCCGACGCGGGACAACACCCGGATCAGCCGTACGCTCATGGTGTCGCGGGTCCGGCCGACCTCGGGACGTGCGGCGAGCAGGTTGGTCGGTGCGATGCCGGGCTGAGTGATGTTGCTGGTGATGCCCCAGTTCCCGGCTTCGCTGCGCCGCTGCAGCTCCAGCCCGAAGAGACCGAATGCGATCTTGGAGTGGCTGTAGGCGCGCCCCGCGTTGTACGGCCCCTGCCAGGTCGGGTCGTCCCAGTTGATCTCGTTCGAGTTCGCCGCGACGCTGGTCTGGGACGTGACCCGCGCACGACCCGCGCGCAGCAGCGGCATCAGGTGCGCGACGAGGGCGACGTGCGCGAGGTGGTTCGTGCCGAACTGCAGCTCGATCCCTTCGGCCGTGTACTGGTGGGTCGGTGGCGTCATCACCCCGGCGTTGTTGATCATGAGGTGGATCGGGCGGCCCTCGTCGCGCAGCGCGGCGCCGAGGGTGGCGACCGAGCGCAGTGACGCCAGGTCGAGGTCGCGCAGCGACACCGCGGCGCCCGGATGCCACTCACGGATCGTCGCGATCGCGGTCTCGCCCTTGCGGCGGTTGCGGACCGGCATGATCACCTCGGCGCCCGCGGCGGCGAGGCGGCCGGCCAGGAACAGGCCCATGCCGTCACTGGCGCCGGTGACGACGGCGAGCTTCCCGGTCAGGTCGGGGACGGTGATGTCGGCTGTGGTGCGTGCCATGTGGTTGCTGCTCCTGCTGAGGCCCGTCGGATGGTGACCCCAGCCTGGACCCGCCGCCGAAGCCCAGCCAGGGCCCGCCGATCCCAGGCTGCCGAGCCGGCCCGGCCCGGCCCTCCGGCGGCACCGGCGCGGAACGCGCTGGCCGTGCGCGGAGGCGATGGCCGTGCGCGGAGGCGATGGCCGTGCGCGGAACGCGGTGGCCGTGCGCAACGCGATGGCCGTGCGCGGCACCCAAAAGCGTAACCGATGGGTTACGCTTCCCCGGTGGACGAGGTGGCCGGGGCGATAGCCGATCCGGTGCGGCGGGAGATCCTGCTGATGCTGCGGGCGGAGCCGCTGTCGGCGGGCCAGGTCGCGGGCCGGTTCGAGATCAGCCGGCCGGCGGTCAGCCGGCACCTGCGGGTGCTGCGCGAGGCCGGGCTGGTGCGGGACGCGGTCGACGGCCGCCGCCGGGTCTACACGCTGGTCACCGAGCCGTTCGAGGAGCTGGCCGGCTGGCTGGCGCGGTTGACGGCGCCGGGTGGCTGGGAGCGCCGGCTGGACGCGCTGGAGACCGAGGTCTACCGGACCCGCCGCGAACGGCGGCACCTACCTCGCGAGGAGAGCGCATGAGCCCGACACCGACCGGCCGGCTGTTCGGCAACGACCTGGTGCTCACCCGGACGTTCCGGGCCTGCATCGACGACGTGTGGGCCAGCCTGACGGAGTCCGACCGTACCGCGCGGTGGTTCGGCCCCTGGCGGGGTGAAGCCGGGCCGGGTCGCCGGATCGAGGTGCGGATGGTGCAGGAGGAGGGCGGTCCGTGGACGACGATGACGATCGAGGCGTGTGAGCCGCCGGCGCGGCTGGCCGTGTCCTCGGTGGACGACAGCGGCAGCTGGCATCTGGAGCTGCTGCTCAGCGAGCGTGACGGGGTGACGGAGCTGCGGTTCGTCCAGCACCTGACCGGCACCGAGGGCGTCGGTGAGGTCGGCCCGGGCTGGGAGTTCTACCTCGACGCGCTGGTCGCGTCGCGGGACGGCGGGCCGGCGCCGGTCTTCGACGACTACTACCCGTCGATGAAGGAGCATTTCGAGTCGCAGCGGTCCTGACGCCGGCCTCCCCCTCGACGTTCGGCTGCCCGTACCGTGGCAGGTTGTCGTCCCGATGATCGTCTGATCCGCACATACTGGACGATAAGGGATTCCGGACTACCATCAGGATGATGTCGGTCGATTTACGCGATTTCCTGGCTCTGTCGTCTCGATTGACGGGTTTCACACCCGCCGAACTGCTCGCCACCGGGTTCGCCGAGCACTGTCACGCCGTCGTGCTGGAGCGCGCCGGGGCGTCCCGGCTCGGCGCGCTGAGCGCGGTGACCGTGCCGCCCGATCCGGACGCGCTGGACCTCGCCCGCGCGATCGCCCGGGTCTGGTACACCGGCGTCTGGTCGGCCGGTGACGAGGCGCCGTTCGTGGTGTCCCGCCGGGCGTACGCGGAGGGCCTGGTCTGGAAGACGTTCGGCGGCGCGCCGCCGGGGACCGTCGGTCCCGGGTTCGGCAGCTGGGCGGCGGCGCCGCGCGTCCGGGCGGCGGCCGCGTGACCACACCGGCGCGGTACGACGTCGTGGTGGTGGGCGGGGGATTCGCCGGTTCGCTGGTGGCGAGGGCGCTCGGCGACGGCGGCTGGCGGGTGCTGGTCCTGGAGGCCGGCACCGACGGCGCAGAGGACGCGACGCACACGTTCCAGACCACGGTCGCGAAGACGCCGACGTCGGCGCTCCGAGCGAACGCGCTGGTGCCGTCGCCCGACGTCCTCGACCTGGCCGGCGGCCCCGGCGGCTACACCGCCACCGGCTACCTGCGGCAGACCGGCCCGTTGCCGTACTCCAGTCCCTATCTGCGGGTCAACGGCGGCAGTGGCACGGCCTGGACCGGGCTGGTGCCACGGATGCATCCCGACGACTTCGGCTACCACGGCGTCGGGCGCCGCTGGCCGCTGGGCTACGACGACCTGGAGCCGTACTACCGGGCCGCCGAACGCGAGATCGGCGTGGCGGCCGACGTCGACGAGCAGCGCGAGGGCGTGGGCCTGCCGTTCCCGGACGGCTACGTGTTCCCCATGCACGGGCTGCCGCGCACCTATCTGGACGACGTGCTGGCCGAGGCACTCGACGACCGGGAGGTCAGCGATCCCTACCTGGGCGGGCCGACGAGCCTGCGGGTGGTCGGCACGCCGCAGGCCCGCAACGCGCCGCCGAACCGGGCGTACGACGGCGGCCGTGGCTTCCGGCCGGCCGGTCACCGGTGCGCGGGGTACGCCAGCTGCATGCCGGTCTGCCCGGAGGGCGCGAAGTACACGCCCCGCCGGACCCAGGCCCGCTGGCCGTCGACCGTCACGCTCCGGACCCGGGCCGTCGTGCACCGGGTGGCCCGCGACGAGCACGGCCGGGTCACCGGCGTGGCCTTCCGGTCCTACGAGCCGGGGAGCGCCGGCCGGCACACCGTGGAGGAGGTCACGGCGGACCTGGTCGTCCTGGCCGCGCACGCCGTGGAGAACGCCCGGCTGCTGCTGATGTCCGGCCTCGCCGACGGCAGCGGCCAGGTCGGGCGCAACCTCATGGACCATCCGGCGCTGCTCACCTGGGGGCTCACGGCCGCGCCGACCGGCCCGTACCGGGGGCCCGGGTCGACCACGGGCATCGAGGGGTTCCGGTTCGGGCCGGGCCGGCGGGTCCGGGCGCCGTTCCGGATCGAGATCGGGAACTGGGGCTGGGTGTGGGCGTTGGGCCCGCCGGACCGGGACGTCGACGAGCTGCTGGCACAGAACGTCTTCGGCACGGACCTGCGCCGGCGGCTGGGCGAGCGGGTCGGGCGGCAGTTCGCGCTGCAGTTCGAGATCGAGCAGGAGGCCGACCCGGCGAACCGGGTCACCCTCGACCCGGACCGGCGCGACGCGTTCGGCGATCCGCGGCCGGTGCTGCACTACGACCTGTCCGACTACGTGAAGCGTGGCATGGCCGCGGCCAAGCGGGTGTCCGACCAGATCTTCGCGCTGCTCGGCGCGGAGGACCACACCGCGTACCGCCCGGAGCCCGGCATGCCGGGGTACTTCGAGTTCGACGGCACGCCGTACGCCTACCGGGGCGCCGGGCACGGTGCGGGCACCCACCTGATGGGCGCCTCGGCCGCCGACTCCGTCGTGGACGCGTGGCAGCGCAGCTGGGACCACCCCAACCTCTATCTCGTCGGGTGCGGGAGCATGCCGTCGCTCGGCACCTCCAACCCGTCGCTCACGATGGCCGCGCTCGCCCTGCGCAGCGCGGAGCACATGGATCGCGAGCTGCGCGCGGCGCGCCGGCTCACCGTCACCGACGTCAAGGAGAACGCACCCTCATGACCCTGCCACCCGTGGCCGAACCGTTCCTGCTGCCCTTCCACTACGGCGCGCTGCACCAGGTGGGCATCGACTACCTGGTCGACCCGGAGCCGGCCCGCGCGGTGCTGGCCAAGAGGCACCCCGGCCTGGACGTCGCCGAGTTCGACGGACGGGCCTGCGTGTCCGTCAACTTCCAGCTGTACTTCGCGCAGTACCAGAACGGCGGCGGCATCACCCAGGAGATCGAGGTCAACCTGGTGGCCGTGCCGCGCGGCGCGCAGGACCGGGTGTCCTCGCTGACGTATCCGGACTACGCGAGCGGCGTGGACACCTCGGGCCTGCTCGGCATCGGCCGGCTGCACGTGCTGTGCGACAACGACATCGCGATCCGGGCCGGTACGCTGCTGTTCGCCGAGCCGAAGTACCCGGCCCGCTTCGAGGTCTCGATGCCCTCGCTCAACGGCCCGGCGACCTCGACCTGGTCCGTCGACTGCCTCGGGCACTTCGCGTTCACGGCGCGGCTCGACGGCCTGCCGGCCACCCCGGTGCACAGCGCGCCGATCACCGGGTACGGCACGACGGAGGAGGGCCGGCTGCTGGCCGGGCCGATGAACGTGTACCAGCCCTGCCAGCTGTACCACCTGGACGACCCGGACCGGATCACCCTGACCGTCACCGACCCGTCCACCGAGGTCTGCACCGACCTCACCACCATGATCGGTACGGCGCCGGCGGTGGCGGCGTGGACCTTCCAGTCCACTCCGGTCGCGGCCCACAACCGCCCGTACTACCAGCCGTTCGCCTGACCACCGGCGATACGTGGCGGGGCCGGCGGTCAACCACCGGCCCCGCTCCGGTGTCATCGCGTACGTGGAGATCACCACCTCGGCCGGCCGCTGCCACGGCGCGGCCGGCCGGTTCCGCGGGTGCGGCGGTCTGCCACCATGATCCCGTGAGTTCGCGGGAGACGGCCCACCGGATCGCGTGGGGTCTGATCGCCCTCAACGTCATCCTGGGCCTCACGCACGCCTACGAGGGTCTGCGGGAGTGGCGGTTCCGCGCGGTGGCGGTGCACACCGAGGGGCGGGTCGGCGCGGTCTGGGCGGGACCGGAGTGGCTGGTGGAGTTCCATGTCGACGGTGAGCTCCACACCGCCCGAACCGACCGGCTGACCGGCAGGCCGAGGGTGGGCGACCGGATCGAGGTGCTGGTGGACCCGGCGGACACGGCGGTCGCGGTGTCGCCGGGCATGACCGTGCAGGACTGGTCGGAGCTGCCCGGGTTGCTCGCGATGCACGCGTTCCTCGTCCTGGTGCCGGTCCTCGTCCTCCGGTTCGTCCACCTCGACAGGGAACCACCCGCCGAACCGCCCCGGCCGCGCCGTCGAGGCCGGGCGATGCGCGGCGGAAGCAACCGCGCGACACGACGCGGGCGCTAGCCGCCATGGCCGCCCGGCGGCGCACCTCGATGTGATATCCGCCGCCTGGCGTGCGGGTCGCGGTCAGGACGCGGCGCCGATCGCGTCGACGACCGCGCCGGGGGCGTCGGACGGGATCTCGTGGCCGCTGCCCTCGGCCACCCGCAGCGTGCCGCGGGTGGAGAGCGCGGCGAGGCGCTGCTGGGCGGCGATCCAGGCGTCCGTGGCCTTCTCGCCGCGGTGCAGCACCACCAGCGGCAGGGCGGTGAACGCGCCGGGCCGCGCGACCGCGTCGCCCGCCTGCGTCTGCACCCGGTCCAGCGCCAGTCGCTCGCCGGCCGCGGGCACGTCCGCCCACGAGTCCGCGCCCAGCGCGGGGAGCAGCCCGAACCGCGGTTCGACGCCGTCGACCAGGACCAGGCCGGCCACCCGGTCGCGGTGCGCGGCCGTGTAGATCAGCGCCGGGTAGCTGCCGAACGAGTGGCCGACCAGCACCACCGGCGCGCCGGCCTCGGTGACCACCGTGTCGAGTTCGGCCGTCAGGTCGTCGCCGTCCCGGTCGCCCGCGCGCGGTTCCGGGCTGTCGCCGGCGCCCGGCCGGTCGTAGCGGCACACCCGCCGGTCGCCGGGCAGCCGGTCCAGCACGCCGTCCCAGGACGCGGAGCCGGCCCGGTCGCCGATGCCGTGCACCAGCACCAGGGCCGGGCCGGTGGTCCCGCGGCACTCCACCCGCTGCCGTTCGCCCGCGGCCTCGGTCACCGTCCCCCAGGAGGGCTCACCCGCGCAGGCGCCCAGTGCGGCGACGGCCAGCACCAGACCCGCCAGTCGACGAACCACCACGTCTCTCCTCCCGTTCGTGTCGACCCAGCGTGGCAGCGAACGGATCGACGTGCATCAGGGTTGCCCCCGGGCGTACCCCGGAAAGTTCTTTTGACCTTTGCGGTCGACCTCCCTATGGTTGACAAAAATCAACTGTTGCGCGATGAAACGATGTTGCACGATGAAACGAGTTCCCGTGTCCGACGCACCACCCGCCCCCATGACGCACCGGCAGATACTCGAGGCCCTGTCCGGCCTGCTGCTGGCCATGTTCGTCGCGATGATCTCCAGCACGGTGGTGACGAACGCGCTGCCGCGGATCGTCACCGACCTCGAGGGCAGCCAGACCGGGTACACCTGGGTGGTGGTCGCCACGCTGCTGGCGATGACCGCCACCACGCCGGTCTGGGGCAAGCTCGCCGACCTGTTCAGCAAGAAGCTGCTGGTCCAGCTGGCGCTGCTGATCTACCTGGCCGGTTCGCTGGTCGCGGCGCTCGCGCCGAACATGGAGACGCTGATCGGCGCGCGCGTGCTGCAGGGCCTCGGCGTCGGCGGGCTGACCGCGCTGGTCCAGATCGTCATCGCGAGCATGGTCAGCCCGCGCGATCTGGGTCGCTACTCCGGATACATGGGTGCGGTCTTCGCCGCCGCCACGGTCACCGGCCCGCTGATCGGCGGCGTGGTCGCGGACAGCCCGCTCGGCTGGCGCGGCTGCTTCTTCATCGGCCTGCCGTTCGGTATCGTCGCGTTCATCCTGCTGCAGAAGACGCTCCACCTGCCGGTGGTCAAGCGCGAGGTGCACATCGACTACCTCGGCGCGACCCTGATCATGGCCGGCGTGTCGCTGCTGCTGGTCTGGGTCTCGCTCGCCGGCGACTCCTACGCCTGGGGTTCGGTCACCAGCGCGCTGCTGCTCGGCGGCGGCCTGCTGCTTCTCGCCGCCGCGGTCTACGTCGAGGCCCGCGTCGCGCGCGAACCGGTCGTACCGCTGCGGCTCTTCCGCGATCGCACGATCTCGCTCGCCACGCTGGCGTCGGTCTTCGTCGGCGTCTCGATGTTCGCCTCCACCGTCTACCTCAGCCAGTACTTCCAGCTCGCCCGCGGCATGTCGCCGACCGAGGCCGGCCTGATGTCGATCGCGATGGTCGGCGGCCTGCTCGTCTCCAGCATCGTCAGCGGCCGGATGATCAGCGCCACCGGCCGGTGGAAGACCTGGCTGGTCGTCAGCATGGTGCTGGTGCTGGCCGGCTGCATCCTGCTCGGCACGATCGACGAGCGCACCGACCTGGTGCTGGTCGGCGTCTACATGGCCGTGCTCGGCACCGGCCTCGGCGCCGCCATGCAGAACCTCGTCCTCCCGGTGCAGAACGTCGCCGCCCCCGCGGATCTCGGCGCGGCCAGCTCCGTCGTCGCGTTCTTCCGCTCGCTCGGCGGCACGATCGGCGTGTCCGCGCTCGGCGCGCTGCTCACCCCGCAGGTCGCGGACAAGGTCACCGACGGGCTGGCCGCGCTCGGCATCCCGGCCGCGGGCGCGCGGAGCTCCGGCATCCCGGACCTGAGCACGCTGCCGGAGCCGGTCCGCGCGGTCTTCGAGCACGCGTTCGGCGCGTCGATCGCCGAACTGTTCCTGGTGTCCGCGCCGTTCGCCGCGCTCGGGCTGGTCTGCGTGCTGTTCATCAAGGAGATCCCGCTGCGGACGGCCGTGCACTCGATCGACGAGGTCCCGGGCGACGTGCCGGTGGCGGGCTGACGGTGGAGCGGGCCGACGCGCTGCGCCGCCTCGAGGGCGAACTCGGCGTGCTGTCGCGCCGGCTCAAGTGCGTCCACGACGCCCAGGCCCGGGTGGTCCACCCGGGCCTGCAGCCCAACGCGTACCTCGTCCTGACCTGGATCGGTGAGCACGGCCCGGCCCGGCCCAGCGCGATCGTCGACGAGTTCGCGCTGGACAAGGGCGCGGTCAGCCGCCTGCTCAGCCACCTCGACGAGCTCGGCCTGATCGTCCGCGTCCCGGACCCGTCCGACCGCCGCGCCACGCTCGTCTCCGCCACCGCCGAGGCCGTCGCGCGGATGGCCGCCGCCACCGCGTCCGTCCGCCGGCACCGGGGCGACCGCCTCACCGACTGGACCGACACCCAGCTCGCCGACTTCGTCGCCGCACTGACCCACTACAACCAGACCCTCGGCCGTACGCCGGGGGAGTGACCACGCCGGTCAGGTCGCCGTGCGGAACGGGGCCGGCGTGGCGCGGATCGTGCCGGCGGCGCCCCGGTCGGCGTCGAACTGCGCCAGCCCGCGCCAGCCGCTCGACCAGAAGTGCGTCCGGGGCATCGGCCGGGCCTCCCGCTACCGCTCGGGCTCCACGGCCGGGTCCGCGGTGCCGCGCTCGTTCATCCATACCAGCGCGACCATGGCGACGTTGACCACCGCGAGGATCAGCAGGGAGGCGTCGCCGGTGTCGGAGGACCGGTCGATCGTGTAGCCCTCGCCACCCGCCATCAGCGAGTTGACCACCGAGAACAGCACGTTGTTCGCGACGTGGAACGCGATCGGCGCCTCGAGACCGCGGCTGCGCGCGGCCATCACGCCGGTGCAGACCCCGAGAAACGTGTAGTAGCCGAACAGCCAGGGGTCGCCCGAGCCGTGGATCAGCGCGAACCCGGCGCCGGACACCACGATCCCCAGGACCAGCGCCGGGCGTACGGCCCGCAGCCAGGACGCGGCCGCGGGCAGCACCGCACCGCGGAACATCAGCTCCTCGCCCGCCGACTGCAGCGGCGTGCTGAGCAGCGTCACCGCGACCATGCCGAGCGACGTGCCGGTCACGGCGAATCCGGTCCACCCCGGGGCCTCGGGCGCGACCAGCGCCACGACCGCGATGCCGGCGCCGACCAGCACGGCCGCGCCCAGCAGGTAGCGGGCCAGCCGCCGCCGGTCGAACCCGCGGGGATGGCTGAGCAGGCGGCGCCACGGCGTCCTCGTCAGCCGGGCCAGCAGCAGCACCGCGAGCACGCCGGCGGCGACGATGCTGAGGTTTACGGCCAGCAGCTTCAGCGGGGTGAACGTGGGAGCCAGCGGGTCGTCGCCGCCCTCGACGACGCCGACGGCCAGGTAGAGCACGACCTGCAGGATCACCATCACCAGTGGCGGTACGGCGATCACGACGAGCGCCTTCCACCAGCTCATGCGCAGGTGCGCGCCGAACGGCCGGGCGGGATCGAGCGCCGGCGATCGCGGTGTCACGGCGGGGGTGGACGGGTGCACGGGAGGTCCTCCGGTCGGGTCGCGGTGGGCGCCCGCCAGCAGACACCGTGGCCCCGGGACACACTCAAGCCCGCGCCGGCCCACTCATGCGTACGATCGTACGCATGAGTGATGATCGTTCGATGCGCGAGCGCATGCTGGCCGGCGACCCGTACATCGCGGACGACCCGGAGCTGGCCCGGCTGATGCTGCGCGCCGCCGAACTGCAGCAGGCCTACAACGCCGCCCCGGCCGGGGACGCGGCCGGCCGCACGCGACTGCTGGCCGAGTTGCTCGGCGAGGTGGGGGAGGAGGTGTGGATCCGGCCGCCGCTGTACGTCGACTACGGCGCGAACATCCGGATCGGCCCACGCACGTTCGCCAACTACGGCCTGGTCGCGCTGGACGTCGCGGCGATCACGATCGGCGCGGACGTGCAGATCGGCACGAACGTGCAGCTGCTCACACCCACCCACCCGGTGGCCCCGGGGCCGCGGCGGGCCAAGTGGGAGGCGGCGAAACCGATCGTGATCGGCGACAACGTGTGGCTGGGCAGCGGCGCGATCGTGCTGCCGGGCGTCACGATCGGCGAGAACACGGTGGTCGGCGCCGGCGCGGTGGTGACCCGCGACCTGCCGCCGAACGTGGTCGCGGTCGGCAACCCCGCGCGGGTCGTGCGGGAACTCAGCGACGAGTGATCCGGGCGATCGCGTCCACCACGTCGGCCGCGTCGGCCGGCTCGGTGTCCAGCGCGCGGTGGATCGTCAGGCCCTCGATGAGCGCGTCCACCAGCCGGGCGGTGACCGGATCGAAGTGCCGCTCCAGCGCGGCCCGGCTGCGCCGCATCCACCGGTTGGTCAGCGTCCGGTACGCCGGCTCGCGCGCGGCCAGCGTGTACAGCTCGTGCGTGAGGACCAGCTCGCGCCGGCTGGTGAACAGGTCGCGGGTGACGAGGCTGGCCACCGCGGCGCGCGCGGAGTCGAGGTCGGTCGCGGTCGCCATCCGCCGCTCGAACACGTCGCTGAAGCCGCTGGTGAAGCGATCGAACGCCGCGTGCAGCAGCTCGTCCATGCCGGTGAAGTGGTAGGTCATCGAGCCCAGCGGCACCCCGGCGGCGGCCGCGACCCGGCGGTGCGACGCGCCGGCCACGCCCGACTCCGCGATGACGTCGAGGGCCGCGTCGATGATCCGGTCCCGGCGCTCCGGGTCGTACCGTCGCGTGGCTTTTCGCACATCCTCGGTCATGCGTACGATCGTACACGCGCGATGTGTACGATCGTACGCATGAACGTCGCAGACCGTCGCGCACGGATAGCCGTGGCCGCCCTGTTCTTCACGAACGGGGCGCTCTTCGCGAACCTCATCCCGCGCTACCCGGAGATCAAGGCCGAGCTCGGCCTCAGCAACGCGCTCTACGGCCTGTCCGTCGCCGCGTTCCCGACCGGCGCGATCGTCGCCGGTCTCGCCGCCGGCGTGCTCGTGCGCCGCTTCGGCTCCGCCACCGTCGCCGCCGCCGGCACGCTCCTCACCGCGGCCGGCGTCCTCGCCGCCGGCCTCGCCCCCGCGGTCGCGGTCTTCGCCGGCGTGCTCTTCCTGGCCGGCGCCATGGACGCGATCACCGACGTCGCCCAGAACGCGCACGGCCTGCGCGTCCAGCGCCGCTACGGCCGCTCGATCATCAACTCGCTGCACGCGATCTGGTCGATCGGCGCGGTCACCGGCGGCGCGATGGCCGCCGGCGCGATCGCGCTCGGCCTGTCCCGCGGCGTGCACCTCGGCATCTCCGGCGCGACGTTCACCGTGATCGCGCTGATCGCCTGGCGGTTCCGCCTGCCCGGCCCGGACACCGCACCCGACACCACGACCACCACCACGCCGCGGTACGGGACCCGGCCCGCACCACGCGTCTGGCTGATCGTCGCGGCGCTGGTGCTGATCGCGATCGGCGGCACGATCGTCGAGGACGCCGGCAACTCGTGGGCCGCGGTCTACCTCTCCGGCTCGCTGCGCGCCGCCGCCGAGATCGCCGCGTGGGGCTACATCGCGCTGGTCGGCGCCCAGTTCGTCGGCCGCATGATCGGCGACCGGCTGGTCGACCGCTTCGGCCAGCGCACGGTCGCCCGCGCCGGCGGCCTGATCGTCGCGGCCGGCATGGGCCTCGCACTCGCCGTACCGTCGGTACCCGGCACCGTCCTCGGCTTCGCGGCCGCCGGCTTCGGCGTCGCCACGCTCGTCCCGGCCGCGCTGCACGAGGCCGACGAACTGCCCGGCCTCGCCCCGGGTACCGGCCTGACCGTGGTCTCCTGGCTGATGCGCCTCGGCTTCCTGCTCTCCCCGCCGATCGTCGGCGCGGTCGCCGACGCCACCAGCCTCCGCACCGGCCTCCTGATCGTCCCGATCGCCGGCCTCCTCGTCGTCCTCCTGGCCGGTGTCCTCGCCGGCCGCCGCCGCCCGGCCCACCACGACCGGCCCGCCGAGCCGGTGACCGCGCCGGCTGGCTGACGCCCCCGCCCACCGCCGCCGACGGCACCGGCTGCCGTTCGCGGCCGAGCGGCGGCGCGGAGCGCGGGACGCGGTCGCCGCGTGCGGCCGGGCGTGGCACGGGTGCGTCGGCGGCTTCCGGTTGAGCCGCCGGCGCACGGCCCGGCGCCGAACCCGGCCAGGGGCGTTGTCCTGACGGCCATGAGACGCATAAGGTCACGACTGACATCGATTTCCGTCAGTGGAGGTCTCGTGCATTCGCTGCTGACCGCTGCCCTGGTTCTCTCCCTGCTCCCCGGTGCCCCGGCCGACCGCGCGGGTCTGGAGTGGACGGTCACCGCTCCGGACGGCGCGGTGGCCGCACGCGTCGGCCTGGACGCGGGACGGCTGTCGTTCGGCGTCGACGGGGTGCTGCCCGCCGCGCCGATCGGCATCCGCACCGCGACCGCGGACCTCGGCGCCGGCCTCACGTTCCTGTCGCGCGGCAGTCGCACGATCCGCGAGCGGTACACGATGACCAGCGGGAAGCGGCTCGCCCGGGACACCGCGCTGCGCGAGTCGACGTTCTCGTTCGCCGGTGCCGGCGGTGCCCGGCTCGACCTGGTGGTGCGGGTCTCCGCCGAGGGCGCCGCCTACCGGTACGTGCTGCCGGGCGACGGGCCGGTCACCGTCACCGGCGAGACGTCGTCCTTCGCGATCCCGGCGGACGCCCCGGCCTGGCTGCTGCCGTACTCGCCGAACTACGAGGAGACCTGGAGCGCGACCACCGCGGGTGCCGCGCCCGCGGGTCAGTACGGGTTTCCCGCGCTGTTCCGCGTCGGTGACACCTACGCAATGCTCGCCGAGTCCGACGTGGACGGGCGGTACGCGGGCGGTCGCCTGACCCACGCCGGCGGTGGCACCTACACGGTCGGCCCGGCCGGCGCCGCGGTCGGCGCCGCCGGGCCGCTGAGCACGCCGTGGCGGGTCGCGATCGTCGGTGACCTCGCCACCGTCACCGAGAGCACGCTCACCGACGACCTGGCGCCCGCCTCGAGGATCAAGGACACCTCGTGGGTACGGCCCGGCGTCGTCGCCTGGTCGTGGCTGTCCGAGCACGCGAGCCCGGCCGATCCGGTCCGCCAGCGGCAGTACGTCGACTTCGCCGCGCGCAACCGCTGGCCGTACGTGCTGATCGACGAGGGCTGGAACGCGTCCTGGGTGCCGGAGACGGTGCGTTACGCCCGGGCCCGCGGTGTGGACGTCCTGCTGTGGCTGCACTGGACCGCGCTGGACACGCCGGAGGAGCGCGACACCGTGTTGCCGCGGCTGAAGTCGTGGGGCGTCGCCGGGCTGAAGATCGACTTCATGGACTCGGACAGCCAGGACCGGTTCCGCTGGTACGACGAGATCCTGCCGGCCACCGCGGCGCTGCAACTGATGGTCAACTTCCACGGCGCCACCACGCCGCGCGGCATGCAGCGCACCTGGCCGCACGTGCTCACCCAGGAGGCGGTGCGCGGCGCCGAGCAGTTCCGCACCCGCGCCGCGACCAACACGATCTTCCCGTTCACCCGCAACGTCACCGGCGGCATGGACTACACGCCGGTCACCTGGGCCGTGACGGACCGGGACACCACCGACGCGCACGAGGTCGCGCTGTCCGTGGTCTACGAGTCCGGCTGGCAGCACCTGGCGGACCGGTTCGAGAACTACGAGACGCGCCCGGAGGCGTTGCGCACCCTGGACCAGATCCCGGTCGTCTGGGACGACACCCGGCTGCTGTCCGGCGAGCCGGGCCGGTCCGCGGTGCTCGCCCGGCGTGCCGGCGACCGCTGGTGGGCGGCCGGCATCAGCGCCGAGGCCGCCGGGGACACGTCCGTCGGCCTCGGGTTCCTGCCGTCCGGGCGGTGGCTGGCCGAGACGCTGCGCGACGGCGACCACGGCCTGGTCCGGGAGAGCCGGATCGTCCGCCGCGGTGACACGCTGACCGTGCCGACCGCGGCCAACGGCGGGTTCGTCACCGCGCTGTGCCCGTACACCGGCGCCGCGACGTGTGACCGGCCGGTCGTACCGGTGCCGCGAACGGTGCTGTCCGTGACCCCGCCGGCCGTCGAGGGCACGGCCGTCGACGTCACCGCGACGTTCACGCTGCCGGCCGGCGGCCCGATCACCGACGTGCGGCTCGCGCCCGCGGCCGGTGGTGCCGCCGTGACCGCGGCCCGGCTGCGCGGCGGCGAGTCCGTGTCCGGATCGTGGCGGCTGACCGTGCCCGGCGGTGCGGTCGGCGACATCGACCTGCCGATCGTGGCGACCTACCGCTGGCAGGGCGAGACGGTGCACGTCGAGCAGGCCGTGCGGGTCTTCGTGCCACCGCCCGCACCGACGGCCGACACGTGGGTCAGCGACCTGCCGTTCCTGAGCGAGTCCAACGGGTACGGCCCGGTCGAACGCGACCGGTCCAACGGCGAGCAGTCCGCCGCTGACGGCAATCCGCTCACGCTGCGCGGCACCGTCCACCCGAAGGGCCTGGGCGTGCACGCGCCCGCCGAGGTGACGGTGTGGCTCGGCGCCGCGTGCACGTCGTTCACCGCGCTCACCGGCATCGACGACGAGGTGACCTCGCCCGGCTCGGTCACCTTCGAGGTGCTCGGCGACGGCCGCCCGCTGGCCGCCACCGGTGTGCTGCGCGGCACCGACCCGGCGCACCCGGTTGCCGCCGACGTGACCGGCGTCCGCCGCCTCACGCTCCGGGTCACGGACGCGGCCGACGGGAAGAACTTCGACCACGCGGACTGGGCCGCCGCCCGTCTCACCTGCGGCTGACCCGAACCGGCAATCCGCTTCCGCCGGTTTCGCGGAAGATGCGCACCACCAATGTGGACGACACCCGGTTCGTGCTTTGCGGCGGTGCGCAAGGGAGAGGATGCTCACAGCGAAAGGGTCGCGCAAAGTATTGCCCCTGATGGATATCAGTGGGTGCGCGGCCCTGCCGTGATTTGCCTATTGTCAGGCGATAACCGTGCGCGCGATGATCTCCTGCGGATCGAGCCGGAACCGTCCGGAGCGGTCGGAAGGGATGCGCTCGTGAAGCGGAAGAACGATGGTCCCGCGCTGCCCGGCGAGGGCGACACCGACTACGCGCGTTACATGCGCACCGATGCGCTGCTCGGACTGCAGCGAGATCCCGCCGAGGTCGTGCACCGGGACGAACTGCTCTTCCAGGTGACCCATCAGTCCGCTGAGCTGTGGCTCAAGCTGGCGGTGGCGGAGCTGTCCGGGGCGGCCGACCGGGTCGATGCCGGTGACCCGGCCGCGGCCGAGTTGCTGCTCGTCCGCGCGACGCTCGCGGTGCGGCTCGTCACCGACCAGCTCGACATGCTGGCCCACCTGCGGCCGGCCGACTTCCAGGCGATGCAGCCGGCGCTCGGCAACGGATCCGGCGCGGAATCGCCGGGCTGGCGGCAGGCCCAGGCCGCGGCCCGCCGGCTCGGCCAGTCCTTCACCGCGTTCCTCGCCGGCCGGGGGCTCGACCCGGTGACGCTCTGCGCCGGCGATCAGTCCGACCCGGCCTACCGGCTCGCCGAG
Source organism: Catenuloplanes niger (assembly GCF_031458255.1). Classification (NCBI taxonomy): domain Bacteria; kingdom Bacillati; phylum Actinomycetota; class Actinomycetes; order Micromonosporales; family Micromonosporaceae; genus Catenuloplanes; species Catenuloplanes niger. The sequence continues at coordinate 227,795 of NZ_JAVDYC010000001.1, read as the reverse complement.
GCCATGGTGGAGTTCGACGACCGGGTCTCGGCGTGGCGGGTGCGGCACTACAAGATCGCGATTCGGGTCGGCAGCCACGGCGTCGCCGGCACGCCGGGCAGCCCGGCCGGCTGGCTCGCCAAACTGATCGACTACCGATTCTTCCCCGAACTGTGGCAGGCCCGCGCGGACTGTGCGATGAGCGGCACGGTGGGCTCCTGATGGCCGATTCGATCCGCGACCAGTTCCCATTACTGGGGACCTGCGTCTACCTCAACAACAATTCCACCGGTGCCGTACCGAAAGGCGTCGAAAGCGTCCTCAGCGACTATTGGGAAACGTTGCGCACCTGGCGGGACGGCGTCTGGGAGGGCTGGCACGACGGCCTCGACGAATACCTCGGCGCATTGGCCGCGTTCATCGGCGCCCCGCCCGGCAGCGTGGCCGTCGACGCGAATCTCAGCACGCTGCTGGCGCGGATCGCGTCCTGTTTCGACTACCGGGCGCCGCGGAACCGGGTGGTGACCACCGACCTGGAGTTCCCGACCGTACCGTTCATCTGGAAGGCTTTCCGCCGGTACGGCGCGGAGGTCGACGTGGTCGGCACCGGCGGCCCGCACCTCGACGAGGACGAACTGCTGCGCCGCGTCGACGAGCGCACGCTGATCGTGTCGGTGCCGCACGCCAGCTTCTCCTCCGGCGCCACCGTCGACCTGGAGCGGCTGGTGGAACACGCGCACAGCGTCGGCGCGCTGGTGGTCGTCGACGCGTTCCAGACCGTCGGCGTCATGCCGCTCGACGTCACCGCGCTCGGCGTCGACTTCGTGCTCGGCGGCGCGCACAAGTGGATGTGCGGCGTCGGCACCGCCTTCCTGTACGTGCGCCCCGGCCTGCTGCCCGGGCTCGAACCCGCGGCGACCGGCTGGCAGGCCGGCGACCGCGCGCTGACGTTCCAGCCGTCGGCCGGTTACGCCGCCGACGCGCGCCGGTTCACCGGCGGGACACCGTTCCCGCTCACCGCGCTCATCTCCCGGGTCGGCCTGGAACTGCTGAGCGGCGTCGGCATCGAGGCGATCCGCGCGCACTCACTCGTCTGCACCGAGCGGATCATCGCGCACGCCACCGAGGCCGGCATCCCGGTGGTCAGCCCGGTCGAGCCGCACCGCCGCGGCGGCGTGGTCTGCCTGGACGTCCCGGACGGCGAGGCGGTCAAGTACCGGCTGGCCGCACGCGACATGATCTGCAGCTGGCGCACCTACCTGCGGATCGGCCCGCACGTCTACAACACGCTCGACGAGATCGACGAGTTCATGGCCGCGCTGGTGGCGGTGACCCGGTGACGCTCTCGCCCCGTGCGCTGCTGAGCCTGCTCGTCAACGGGTCCAAGGCCGTCGACGTGGTGACGACCGCGCTCGACACCGGGCTGCTCGACGCGCTCGAGCCCGGGCCGGTCTCCCTCGGCGAGCTGGCCGGCCGGTTCGGGATGCAGCCGCCGCGGCTCTACAAGTTCCTCGACTGCCTGGAGAGCCTCGGTTTCGTCGTCCGGGACGAGTCGAGCGACGACATCACCGAGACGACGTACCGGGCCGTCCCCGGGCTCCGCGAGGCGGCCGTGGCCGCGGTCGGCCCGGACTCGATCGAGCGCGACCGGGACACGTACCCGTGGCGGCGGTTGCACGGGCGGTTGACCGAGACGCTGCGCGGTGAGCTGAGCCTCAGCGACGACGACTTCTCCTGGCCACCGAGGACGGCCGCGCAGACGGAGTCGTTCGAGCGCAGCATGACCGCCGGCCTCGGGCCGGTCCTGGACACCGTCGACCGGCACGCGGACCGGCTGTGGCCCGGACGCCGCCGTTTCCTCGACGTCGGCGGCGGCGCCGGCACGCTCGCCGCGCACGTCCTCGGCTCCGCACCCCACCTGCGCGCCGACGTCTACAACCTGCCGGCCGTCGCGCCGCTGGTCGCACGGACCCGCGCCGGCTGCGGCCACCCGGACCGGCTCGGCTTCGTCGGTGGCGACTTCTTCGCGGAACCACTGCCCACCGGGTACGACGTGCTCGGTTTCGTCCGGGTCCTGCACGACTGGCCGGCGGCGGTCGCCCGCCGGCTGGTCGAGAAGGCGTACGCGGCCCTGCCGCCGGGCGGGATGCTGCTGATCTGCGAGGAGTTCCGCACGCCGGACCGCCTGGCCGTGCAGTTCTTCTGGTCCTACTTCCTGATCGGCGCGGACAGTGCCGTCAGCCGGCTGCGCGAGGTCGAGTTCTACACCGCCCTGCTGGCCGACACCGGCTTCATCGGCATCGAGGTCCTGCCCGGAGCCTGGGAGCTGGTCGTCGCGCACAAACCCGGCTGACGCCGCACCGGGGCGGGTCGTGCCGGCCGCGACCCGCCGTCCGGCTCAGGTCCCGGCGGCGGTCCTGATCGCGCGGATCGACTCGGCGACGCCACCGGACCACGGCGCGCCGTGGCCGGGCAGGACCCAGGACGCCGCAACGCTCTCGAGGTGGTGCAGCGACGCGAGCGCCTGCTGCGGATCGTCGGTGAAGGGGGCGGGTTGCGGGCCGCGCTGCCCGGTCAGCACGTGCCGGGTGGTCAGCGCGTCACCGACGAACAGCGCGTCCGCGACGGGCACGTGGACGGCGATGCTTCCCGGCGAGTGTCCCGGCACGCCGATGATGCGTGGCGCGCCCGGCAGGTCGAGCACCTGGCCGTCGCGCACGACGACGACCTCGGCGACGTGGGTGGTGCGAAGACCACCCTTGCGTATCGCGTACCAGAAGAAGCCGGCCGTGGGGCCGAGCCTCATGTGTCCCCACGCGTTGTCGGCGCTGACCTCGCCGCGCGCGCGGGCGGCGTCCGCCTCGTGCACGTGAACCGGCACGCCGTGGTCGCGCCGGAGCCGCTCGGCGAACCCGAGGTGGTCGCCGTCGCCGTGGGTGAGGACGACGCCCCGGATGTCGTCGACGGACCGGCCCATGACGGAGAGCTCCGCCAGCAGGTCGTGCCAGTGCCCGGCCATGCCGGCGTCGATGACGGTCACTCCCTCGTCCGTGACCACGAGGTAGGCGGCCACGATGTCGTTGCCGATGCGGTGCAGGTGCGGGCCGAGTTTCATCGGGACGTCCGCGCAGGGGTTGTTACCATCATCATGATGGCTATCGTACGTAGCTATCATGGCTATGGTCAATAGCCATCACGGCCGGGGTCGCCGGCCGTGCACGTGTCCCTGTGCGCGAGCGGGAGGTGGGCTGGCATGCCGACGCCGGATCGGACCTCGCTCGAAGCGATCGTCCAGGCCGGACGCGACATCCTGGAGTCGGCGGGTGTCGCGGGGCTGACCATGCAGGCCGTGGCCGACCGGGTCGGCGTGCGCGCACCGTCGCTGTACAAGCGGGTTCGCGACCGTGCCGACCTCCTGCGCCTCATCACCGACGCCACCGTCCACGACCTCGGCGAACGGCTCGCGGCGGTCGGGGCCGGCACCGATCCGCGCCGCGACCTCGCCGATCTGGCCCGGGCGCTCCGCGCGTTCGCGCACGACCGGCCGAAGGGCTACCAACTGGTCTTCACGCCGAGCTCCGACCCCGGCGGACTCAGCGCCGAAACGCTCGGCCGCGCCGTCGCACCGGTGATGCGGGTCGCCGCGGAGCTCGCCGGCGAACACCACGCGCTCGATGCCGCGCGCACGATCACGGCCTGGGCGAACGGGTTCATCAGCATGGAACTGGCCGGCGCCTTCCAGCTCGGTGGCGACATCGACGAGGCGTACGAGTTCGGGATCGTCCGCATCACCGAGGCGCTCAGCGGCCGGCCGCGGAACTGAACGCACGGGCGGCCACGCGGGCGGCCGCCGCGGCTCCCGGGCGCGGCGGTGTGACACGCGGACGGCTCCGGACCGGGCGACCGGCGGCGGAGCGAACCGGGTCACTGCGGCCGCGGCGGCCGGCGCGCTCCCGCGGGGGATCGCATACGCTCGCCCGCATGATCGAGTCCTCGCGGGTCTGCCGCTGCGTCATCTGCCACGACTACGGCGACCGCGGAGACTACGACGACGCCGACCGTGGCGTGGTCGACAACGTGTCGGCGTACGGGTGGAGCGTCACCGGGGTGCCGGCGGACGAGCAGGGGCCGGGCTGGGCGTACACGATCGGCCGCTGGCACAGCCGCGGTGAGCCGGAGCTGGCCATGTTCGGGCTCGACCTGCGCGTCATGCAGTCCTGCCTGAACATCCTCGGGCAGCGCGACGGTCTCGCGGACGGCCAGGCCCACGACGACGTGGTCAACGGCTACCCGCTGCGCCTGCGGGCCGTCGAGCCGGACTGGTTCCGGGCCTTCTTCGGCCAGGGCATGTGGTTCTACCGGCACCCGCCGATCCCGTTCCTGGAGGTCGTCTGGCCGGACCGGGACGGCGCGTTCCCGTGGGACACCGGCAGCCTCACCCAGCCGCACCTGTGGCTGGCACCCGCGGACCACCCGCGGGGCGTCTGGACCCAGGACGTCTGACCGGCCCCCGCCGGGTGCCGGCTCAGACGTACAGCACGCTGTCGCCCGGGCGCGCGGCCCGGGCCCGCCCGGCGAATCCGGCGTAGAAGAACGGCACGTCGTCCGCCTCGTCGCCGGCCAGCCGGCCCTTCATCTTGTCCCAGGTCAGCAGCGAGACGCGGTACGCCGGTGCGCCGACCACCAGGACCGGCGCCCTCCGCTCCGGGTGCCACACGTAGTCACCGCCGAACTCCCGCCGCCCCACCTCCAGCACGTAGCACCCGAACTGCTCCGCGACGCTGTCGAACGCGCCGGGCGGCATCTCGTCCCGGAACTGCGCCGCCTCCGCCAGCATCGCGTCGACCCGGTCCAGGCTCCGCGCCGAGTAGTCCAGCTCCGGCACCGACTCCACCAGCGCCGCCGCGACCCGCCGTACCTCGTGCTCCAGCTCATCCGTCACCCGCCAGACGATGCCACGCCCGGTCCACCCGTACCGTCAGCGACAGCCCGGGTCCATGGCGTACACGTCGCCGTACCCGTACGTGGCGTCGCCGACCAGGTCACGCGACGACGAGACGAACGTGACGTACCGAGGCCGTCCGCCCCCGACTCGAACGCGACGAACCGCCCGTCGTCGCTGATCGACGGCTCCCCGCTGCCCCGATCGGTCCACGGTAGGCAATCTCACCCGTGGTGATTGTCGCCTTGCTGACGGTCGATGTCGGTCGCGGTTCGCGGTGGGTCCGCGCGCGACCGGTCAGCGGCGCACCCGGTAGCGCAGGTGCAGCACCCGGTTGCCCCGGACCACCGCGTCCGGGTCCGCCAGCAGGTGCTGCGCGTGGACAGACCCGAAGTAACGCTTGCCGGACCCGAACACGACCGGCACGACGTCCATCCGCACCTCGTCGACCAGGCCCGCGGCGAGCACCTGACCACCGACGTCGCCGGCGGCGACCTCGACGACACGGTCACCCGCGAGCTCCCGCGCCCGGGCCATGGCCGTCTCGACGTCGCCGACGAAGTGGAACGGTGCCGCGGGGTCCCAGCCCTCGGGCGCCGGCCGGTGCGTCACGACGACCACGTGGTCCACGCCGCCCGGGGGTTTCCCGTCCCAGCCGTCCGTCAGGTCGAAGACGTGCCGGCCGACGATCGTCACCCCGATCCGGTCCCAGTACGGTCGGGTGTAGTCGTAGGACGTCTGCGACACCGTCAGCGCGCCGCTGTCGTCCAGCGGGACGTCGCCGCCGGACAGCCACTCGAACAGCGGCCCGGGCTGGTCGCTCTCGTCCGCGATGAAGCCGTCCACCGACACCGAGCCGTACATGACCACCGTGCCCACGTGCTTCTCCTCTGCTTCGGGAAGCCCCAAACTAGCGGGCCGTGGGCGGTCGCTCTTGTACGAAATCAATCCACCGGCAACGGCCAGCCGTCCAGCGCGTGGCCGGGGTGTTCACGCAGGAACCGCCGGCGGACCTCGACGTACCGCGTCGGGGTGAGCCCGGTGAACGCCCGGAATTCGTGACCGAAGTGGGCCTGGTCGAAGTAGCCCGCGTCACCGGCGACGCCGGCCCAGTCGACCGGCGCGGCCGGGTCGAGCGTGAGCACGGCAGCGGCGAAGCGGTAGGTGCGGGCCAGCCGCTTCGGCGTGACGCCGACGAACTCCTTGAATTTCTTGGCCAGGTGCGTGTCACTGACCCCGGCCGCCGCGCTCAGGCCGCCGATCGTCACCGCACCGCCGGCCGCCGCGATCACACCGCTGGCCCGGCCGACCAGCCCCAGGCCCGCGGTCTCGCGCAGCCGCCGCATCAGCTCGTCCTCGAGGAGCGTCAGCATCTCGTCCGGCCCGGCGGCCGCGGCCAGCCGCTCCCGCAGCTCGGCGACGGCGGCCCGGCCCCACACCTGCTCCACCGTCACCGGCCGGTCGCACAGCTCGGCCGCGGGCATCCGCAGGAACGGCGCCAGCCCCCACGGCTTGACGTGCACGCCGACGGACCGGGTCCGGCGCGGATAGCCGAACTCCAGCGCGCGGGTCGGCGTGGTGACCACGCACCCGTCCGCGTACTCGGCCGGCCCGATGTCGGTGCCCGCCCGAATGCGGAACGGCTCGCCGAGGTTGACGATGAGCAACGCCGCCGGCATCGGCGGCAACATCAGCCGGGCGTACGGCGACGTACCCGCCAGGTAGTAAAGGTCGTCGATCAGCCCGTCCAGCGGCGGTCGCGGCACTCTGGACACGTACTCCACCCGCACAGCATCGCCGACGCCCCACCCGTACCCCGCCCCGGGATGCCTCCCGGCAGCGGCCACGATCCCATCGGCGCCCGAACGGGCTCGGGTGCGTACCCCCTCACCATCGCCCCGTGGACCTACGAACCACCCTGTCCCTCGCCGTCGGCGATCGACGCACCATGCCTGCGGGGCGTTCCGATGCGCACACTCCCGAGCCTGTCGATATTCGAGCGGATCATCGTCTCCATCGGCGGTGATGTGCCAGGTCAGTCGTACGATGCGGTTCTTTGGGCGCGGCACGAGCCGAATGCATCGTCATTCCTGTGGGGTGCACTACATTGAGGTACGGTGTTGTCCGGACAGGATGGAGAAACCCTTGCATCCGGCGCGTTCCGCAGTGCTGCGGCGATGGTTTTTTGTCGTGCTCGCGCTCGCGGCTGCGGTGATTCTTCTCGTTCGCTTCCTCGCATTTCCGACATCTACCGATTCGCCGGCCTGGGCCAACACTGTCGGCGCGGTTCTCGATAATCTGTTGGCTGCGGTGGTCACTTCCATCGCGATTGGCCTGTCATACGTTCTCTTGTTGCCCTCGCCCGAGGCGGAGCGGGTGGAGATCCTTCCGGCGAAATCGATCTCTGGCGCGCTGGAATCAGCCGCTCGCGGATGCACTCGCTGGTCCGTCAGGGCCAGAACAGCAAGCTATTTTGCGCGCAAGATTCTCCCTGTGTTGAAAGACAACGCACTTCACAGCGGCGGCAGTATTCAGATCAGGATCCAATTGCTCGATCCGGAGAACGACGCGGCAGTCAAGGCCTATGCCCAGTATCGGAGCAATAAGCCCGGTGCTTCGGCGGCGTGGAGTGAGCAGCGGGTCAGAACGGAGATCTACTCCACCATCCTGGCTGTGGCCGTGTGCCGGAACGAGGCGCCGAGGCTCGACATCGAGGTTGGTTTCAGCCCGGACTTCTGGGTTCTAAGTCTCGACCTCTCGGATGACTCGGCCTTCATTACCGGGCAGAACAAGGGGGATCCCTGTCTGGTGGTTCGTCAGGAATCGGATTTCTTCAACGGCTGGCGTGATGATTTCGACGCGGGCTTTTTGATGTGCCGAGTTGTCAAGCCATCGATGCCAAGCATGCGCATGTCAGACTTCAAGCGTCCGAGTGCGGCGACATTAAACGAGATCCGCTCATTGTTCGCGTCGGTTGGCCTGACTGCGGTCGGTGACCTCGAATTGAGGGAGATTGCGGCTTATATGCGACGGGATCACAATTATGCATGAAGCCGACGTAGCCGATTGGCTGTCGAGCTGCACAGTGCGGGATGCCCGGGCGCTTCTCGAGGGGGCGGAGCGATCATACCGGCATCCGTACGGGTTCATCGTTCACCGGTCGGCTCTTCTCGAACTGGCTCCTTGGAACCTTCGCGTTCACGTCTGGCCTTCACCTCTGGACTGCTACGAGATGCTCAGGCGGAATGGAACCGAGCCGCAACTGATTCATGCGCATGGCTGGGACCTGCTGTCGGTAGTGATGGACGGCGAGCTCGAGGAGCGTGCGTATGAGCTTCGAATCGACCATGATGGCGATTACGTGCGCTACTCGACGAGTGCCAAGCCGGGTCAAAAAGCCAGCCTGCTGCATCTCTCGGGTGAGAAGCTCGTCATGGATGCCGTCGAGAAAAGGGTGCGGCGGTACGACATGGGCGCCTACTCGATTCCGGCCGGAACCTACCACTCAACGCTGCCGGCGGCGCAAAGTATATCTTTGGTTGCCACGCGGCAGTTTCCTGGGCAGGTCTCTGAGGTTGCCGCGTTTCGGACGGTGCGTGACCATATCGAGAATCCTTCGCCGTCGCCTTCCGTCGATATTTCTTTGCTGGAGGGGGAGGGCGACCACGTCTGGTCTTCCTTTGTTTTCTTCGTCGATGCGGGGCGGGCTCTGCTTCTTCGGACCACCGCGCGGCCGCACCAGTGGCATCCCGTAGGCGGCCGGCGGGCCGCAGGTGACGCCAGCCCCGTCGACACGCTGATGCGGGAAGTGTACGAAGAAGTGGGCGCCAGGCTTGATCCGACCATGGTCAAGTGGATGGGCGCAAGGCGTGCCGATGAAGGCGATGGTGTCGTGTGTTTTTGGAAGGCCGAAGGGGACATCTTGAGTCAATCCCTGGAGTTCCCGCGCGATGAGATCGAGGAGACCCGCTGGTGGGATCTTGCCGAGGTGGCGTCTTTGCCGATGTATGGAGCCAGTGTCGATGCACTGCAAGGGTTGCTCAACAGCTCCGGCCCGTCCCGGAGTGAGCGATAGCGCCTGGATGCGATTGCCCTGCCGTGTCGCGGGAACCGAAGCGCCCTCGTACCGGTCATGCGGGCCAGTTGTGACCGCTGCTGGACCATGGCCGGATCGCTAGGTTCTGTAGTCATCATCGCATGTTCGGATCCGCCGCCGACCGGGCGTGAAGTTCGGCGCGACGTAACCCTCTGTGTCGCCAGCCGGGTGGCTTCTTGCGCGAATCTGTCGATGAGTGATCATTTTTTGCCGGAGTCGGCGTCGAGCGGTTCGCCCGATCAGGATTTCGCGCGGAACCTGGGTAGGGCATGATTCAGTCATGACCGTCGACGTGTACGACCTGCAGCGTGCTTTCGATGAGGCCGAGTTGCGTGGTGACGCGGAGTCGCTGGACGGGATGTTGGCCGATGACTTCCGGTCGATCGGGGAGCAGGGCTTCGTGCTCGACAAGGCGCAGTGGCTCGGCAAGTTCGCCGAGTTCGCGTACACGAGCCTGGAGAGCGGCGACGTGGAGGTCAGCTTCTACGGTCACGCGGCGATCGTGCGGTGCGTCCAGCGCAGTCGCTCGATCTGGCGCGGGCAGGAGATGGCGTTGACCGTCCGCGTCGGCCAGACCTGGGTGGAACTGCCCGGCGGCTGGCGGCTCGCGGGCATCCAGTTCAGTTCGCTCGGCGACGCCTGACCGTGGTCGCGGGTGCGCGGGCTCCAGCCGTCGGGCGGGTAGCGGAAGCGCACGTAGTCGTCGAGGACCGGTTCCGCCGGCGGCCGGCCGGCCCGGATCGACGCGACTCCCGGGACCCGGAGCGCGCCGTGCTCCGTCATGTCAGGCTCTCGTCCCGGACGAGTGTCTCGAAGTCCGGCGCGACCGGCCGGTGGTCATCGGGGTCCCATCCGAGGCTGCCGGCGTGCGACCACACGACCGGCTGCCGTCCGTCGTTGTGGCCGGCGCGCGCGTCCAGCAGGTAGAGGCCACCGCCGCCGTCGAACGCGAGCGGTACCGCGGCCGGCATGTAGTCGGCGATCTCGTAGCCGCGGGCGATGTCGGCCATCTCGTGGCCGCACCAGCCGAACTCGGTGTGCCGGTCAGCCGCGGTGCGCGAGCACCAGATCACTCCGGCGCTCAGCATCTCGGTGAGCAGTGGTGGCAGGACGAACGGCTCGGTGAACCCCAGCCCGCTGCCGAGTTCCGCTCGTGCCCGCGCGACGCCGGCCGCGTCGTACGCGGCCGTGTCGGTCCGGACGGACGTGAAGCGCGCCCGCCACCAGGGATCCGGGTCGACGCCCATCCGCTCACCGTATCCGTCGTGGCCGTGTGCGTCGCCGCGGCCCGCCGGCGGAGGAGCCGCCGGCCGGCCGGTTGACGAAGCGGAACCTTGTTCCGTATGGTTACGGAACAAGGTTCCACTTCTTGCGGGAGGCGTCGCGTCATGACTGTTCTGGTCACCGGAGGGCTGGGTTTCATCGGGTCGCACACCGTGCAGGCGCTGCTCGACCTGGGAGAGGAGTGCGTGCTGGTGCAGCGCCGGACCGCCGCGCCCGCGTTCAACGGCGGCACGGTCACGGTGGAGCAGGCCGACATCCGGGATCTGGCGTCGCTGCGCGCCGTCGGCGAACGGCACCGGATCACCGGCATCGTGCACCTCGCCGGCTCGATGCCGTGGCCGCCGAGCGCGGACGAGCCGGTCGAGGACGCGCGCCGGGCGCTCGGCGGCCTCTTCAACATCATGCAGGTCGCGCAGGAGTGGGGCGTGCGGCGCGTCGGCGTCGCCAGCACCATCGGCGTCTACGTGTCGAGCGGCCTGACCGAGGGTGCGCTGACCGAGGACATGCTGCTGTCGCTGGGCGCCGCGCACCCGATCCCGACGTTCAAGAAGATCGGTGAGCTGCTCGGCGGCTACCTCGGGGCCGCCACCGGCGTCGAGGTCGTCAACTACCGCATCTCCGGCACGTGGGGGCCGCGCGGGCACAGCGACCCGTTCTTCGCCGCGCCCGCGCTGGTGCACGCGGCCGCTCGGGGTGTCGCGCCGGACTTCTCCGGCCTGATGGCCGCGCCGCACGCGGAGGACGCGCTCGACCTCTGCTACGTCAAGGACACCGGGCGCGCGATCGCGCTGCTCCAACTCGCGGACGAGCTACGCCACGCCACCTACAACGTCGCCTCCGGGCGGGCCACGTCCAACGCCGAGGTCATCGCGGCCATCCGGGACGCCGTGCCGGACGCGGCGGTCGACCTGCCGAGCGCCGCGGTCGCCGCGCCCCGGGCCTGGCTCGACATCACCCGCCTGCGCGACGACACCGGCTTCACGCCGGAGTACGACACCACCCGCGCGGCCGCCGACTACATCGCCTGGCTGCGCGCCGGCAACGAAGCCTGACCCAAGGCTCAACACCCGCCGCCGGTACGGGTCCGCGCCCCGGACGGGCCCGCCCGGCTGGGTTACCGTGCCCTATGCGGCGCGCGATGATTCCCCGGCTGGCGACGGCCCCGCTGACGTACCGGGAGGCCGGTGCCACCCGGGACGAGCCGATGCCCGGCGGCTACCACCTGGTGTCCCGGGACGTCAGCGTGGGCAGCGGCCCGGCCGCCTTCGCGCGGGCGGCCACCTCGGTGCTGACCTGGCGCATGCACGAGGCCGCCGGACTGACCGTGGTCCACTCGGACGGCCCGGCCGCGCCCGGGGTCGTCGTCGTGCTGCGGGTGGGCTGGGGCCCGGCGGGCGTCCTGATCCCGTGCCGGGTCGTCTACACCGTCGACGAGGCCGGCCGTCGTGGGTTCGGCTACGGCACGCTGCCCGGTCACCCGGAGAGCGGCGAGGAGGCGTTCGTCGTCGTGCTGACCGAGACCGGCGACGTGCGGCTCCGGATCCGCGCGTTCAGCCGTCCCGGGACGCTGTTGACGAGGGCCGCCGGCCCGGTCAACCGCCTGGCCCAGCGGTACGCGACGGACCGTTACGTCGCCGCCGTCCGCCGTCTCGCCCGCGCGTAGACCCGGGGAGGTGCCGGTGTCCTGGCGCGCCAGGACACCGGCACCTCGCGGTCACCCGGCGACCAGCCGCCAGCGGTTGTCCGCGCTGCCGTTGTCGGGACGCTGGACCGCCTGCGTGCCCCAGGTCGAGGAACCGCCGAGGACGCCGAGCAGTTTGCCGCTGTGCGCGTTGCGGATGCGTACCGTGCCGTCGCCGTTGTCGATCAGGGTCCAGCGGTGATCGGCGGTGCCGGTGTCGGACCACTGGAGCACGGGGGCGTCGTCCGCGGTGGACATGTTCTCCACGCCGAGCACCTTGCCGCTGTTGACGTTGCGGAACCGGACGTGGGTGCCGTCGGCGACGCGTTCCCACCGGTGGTCGGCGGTGCCGGTGTCACCCCAGACGACCGCGAGCCCACCGTCGGCCGTGGACATGTCCCGGACGCCGAGGACCAGCCCGGAAACGGCGTTGACCAGCTTGTACGTGGTCGTGGCCGCGGTGTTCCAGTAGACGGTGTAGTTGAAGCCGTGCGCGTCGTGGAACGGCCCGAGGGTGACCGGCTGCCCGTTCGCGGTCGCGGTGAACGCGAGACCGCCGGTGCCGGTCCGGGTGATCGACGCGACGGTCAGCGCGGGCAGCGCGTTCAGCGTGGTGTTGCCGTAATTGCCGCAGAGCACGGCCGGCCCGTACGTGACGGCCTGCACCGCCGGGTTGTCGTTGGCCGCCTTCATGATCACGCGCATCGGCAGGCGTACCGTGACCGTGTCCCCGGCCGCCCACGTGCGGGTCACGGTGGCGTAGCTGCCGGGCGTGACCGCGACGTTCTGCACGGTGCCGTTGACGGCGATCGTCGCGCCGGACGTCCACGCCGGGATCCGCACGCGCAGGCTCCAGGAGCCGCTCATCGTGCCGGACAGCGTCAGTGTGCTGGTGTCGCTGACCGGGTACGTGGTGGTCTGGGTGACCGTGATGCCGCGCTGGGTCCAGGTGAGCACGGACGGCACGAACAGGTTCACGGTCAGCGTGGTGCCGTTGTAGAAGTAGATCGAGTCCATCAGCTTGGTGTTGGTCTCCAGCCCGGTGCCCTGGCAGCACCAGAAGCTGTCGTAGTCGGTGCTCCACGTCCCGCCGCCCCAGGCCGGCCCGACACCGCGCCGCCCACCGGGGCGCAACGGCGTGAAGTAGGTGACGTGCCCGTTGGCGCTGGCCGGGTTCTGCGCCCCGATCAGGTGGTTGAGCAGCGCGGACTCGTAGTAGTCGAAGTACGCGGCCCGGTTCGGGTCGAGCAGCCACAGCTCACGCGTCAGATCCAGCATGTTGTACGTGTTGCACTGCTCGCAGGTGTCGTTCGTCAGGTAACCCGCGATCGCGTTCGGCGGCCGGAAGTGCTCGGCCTGGCTGTTGCCACCGATCACGTACGTGTGCGCGCCGACCGTGATGTTCCAGGCGTTGGCGGCGATGTCGCGGTACCGGGTGGCCCCGGTGGCCTTGAACTCGCGCGCCGCGCCGATCCACTTCGGCACCTGCGTGTTCGCGTGCAACCCGTTGAGCTGGTCCTGCCCGGCCGCGAGCGGGTTGAACACGGCCTGGTGGTCGAAGCGCTGCGCGACCGTGAGCCAGCGCTGGTCGCCGGTCTGCTGGTACAGGTCGGCCAGCACCGCGTTCATCCCACCGAACTCGGTGCCGAGCATGGCCTGCATCTGACCGGCGCTCAGCCGCGCGGTGCGGGTGTCGACCCAGGCGGCGAGCGCGAGCAGCACGGTACGGGCCTGGTCGGTGCCGATGTAGCGCCACACGTCCAGCAGGCCGGCCATCGTCTTGTGGATGCAGTAGTACGGGACGTTGCCGTTGGTCAGCGTACGGTTCTCGACCGCCGTGATGTCCGACTCCGGGAACCCGGACAGGTAGCCGGCGGTGAACCCGGCCGCCGCGTTGTTCGCCTGACACTTCGCCAGCTCGGCGACCAGATGGTTCGCCTTGTCCCGGCAGGTGGTGTCGCCGAGCACCGCCCACGCCTGCGCCCAGGCCGTGAGGAAGTGACCCTGCATGTGCGACCGGAACGGGAAGGTGGGCGCGTCCCAGCCGCCGTTCGCCGCCGCGCCGCCGGTGGAGAGCCGGTGGTTGGCGCGGAAGACGTAGAGCAGCCGATCGGTGTTGACCGCGCGCAGGTAGTTCAGCGTCCGGTTCTGGTTGTCCAGGAACCGGCCGGCGGTCAGCCGGACCTGGCCGAGCGGGAACGGGTACGCGCCCACCCCGAGGTCCGGCCGGACCGGCGGAATCTCGGCGGCGGACGCGGGCGCGGCCCCGGCCAGGCCCGCGGTGGCCGAGGCGATCGTGCCGGCACCGGCCAGCTGCAGGACATGGCGGCGACGCAGTGGTGCGGATGTCATGGGACGCTCCGATGCGGGGACATTATCGCAATTGTTGGACAGCCTTATTCACCGCCGCACCCACATCCGGTGTTAGCGCTCACATGCGACGCGACGGCCCGACTCCTGCACGATTGACATTCAGAGTTGGCTATATTGCCACAGTGTTACGCGGAGTGCAAGAGCTTGCCGCCTGGCGCGAGTTAAGCCTGATCAGCGCGTGATCAACTGGATCGTGCGACGTGGTGGCGCCTTGTGGGGGACATGATCAGTGCATTTCTCCGATCTATATTATGGTGTGAAATCGAGGCGTGATGGCGTTGGATAATCGTGCTGTTACGAAATGTCTCAGGTCCTATGGAGTGTCGGTTCGCAGGCTGCTTTTTGTGGGTTGGCGACATTCGCGGGAAGCTGTATCGCCGCGTCGCCAGCTGGGTGACATCAGTCGCCTGGCCGTGGTGGCCGACTTGGACGTCGGTTCGGAACGGCTGCCGATCGGTTCGCTCCCGGTCGGTGATCAGGGTGGTGGCGCGCCGCCGCTAACCGGCAGCAAACGGGGCCGGGTAATCCTGGGACCGTCATCGGGCGGCTCGGCCGCGCCGATCGGCGCGGCCGCCGGCGTTGAGGTCCCGCTCGGTGACTGCGGTGGCAGTGGTCACCGCGGCCGGGACCAAGGTGGGTGACCCGACGCTGCGCGGGACGCCCGAGCGCTCCTGGTCGGTCGCCCATGACCGCATCCCGTCGGACCCGTGCGGCGCCCGCGGAAAATCGCACGTCGTGGCCATTGCCGAGCCGGTGCTGCTGAATCGACTACGGTTTCGACCCTCTGAAAGGGCGGCTCGATGATCATCGGCGGTGCCGGTGCGCCGTCACCATCGGTGGCGTCATGTCGGAATCCGTGGAACGGGTCGTGATCCTTATGAAAGACCTGTCCGAGTGACCCTCGTTGGGGTTAATCATCACTCGTCCGTGGGTCGTCCGTACACGATCGGTTTCGAAGTGTTGAGGGGGGCATTCGTCGAAGCTATCATGGGATGCTCCGCCGGATTAGGCGGACGACGGGGTCGCAGCGTACACGTTCCTTCCTCGTCGAAAATTCTTTATGGACGGGTCGCCTCCCCTTCCCGTCCGCCGTCG
Source organism: Catenuloplanes niger (assembly GCF_031458255.1). Classification (NCBI taxonomy): domain Bacteria; kingdom Bacillati; phylum Actinomycetota; class Actinomycetes; order Micromonosporales; family Micromonosporaceae; genus Catenuloplanes; species Catenuloplanes niger. The sequence goes on along the minus strand of NZ_JAVDYC010000001.1, from coordinate 212,345 downwards.
AAAGGACGGAAACAGTGGTTTCTGTGTCCGACAGGGGTGTCGGTAAGACCCTCGACATGACCGTCGAAAACACCGGATTCATGGTCGATCGACTCGGCCAGGACTGCGCACCGCTGCAGTTCCTGCGTGAATTGACCCAAAACTCCATCGAGGCCGTGAAAGCCACCCCGGAAGGCATCGGAGAGATCGTTTGGGACGTCGACTGGCTGACTCACTCCATCCAGGGCATCTATAAGCTGTGTATCACCGACAACGGCATCGGGATGACCGGGCAGGAGATGGCCCGCTACATCAATGCTCTGTCGTCCTCCGTACACCAGCAGGCCCACGACGGCAACTTCGGCGTCGGCGCGAAGATCGCCGCCGCGACCCGCAATCACGAGGGTCTGATCTACGTTTCCTGGCAAAACGGCGTCGGCGAGCGGATCCGGTTGTGGCGTGATCCGGACACGAACAACTATGGCCTCGCCTCGGCCGTCGTCAACGGTAAGAACAGGTACTGGAGCAAGGTCAGCGATCAGGTCAAGCCCTCTCTGATCAAGACCCGAGGCACACAGGTCACCCTGTTGGGTAACCATGCCGACGAGAACACGATGGCCGCGCCCGAGAACGTGAAGTCCGCGTCCCGATGGATCTCCTACTACCTCAATACTCGGTACTTTCGCTTCCCGGCCGGCATCACGGTCAAGGCCCGCGAAGGGTGGGAGCGCCCCCGCGAGGACACCAAGAGCAATGTGCTGCGGGTCATCCACGGTCAGGAGCATTATCTGAACCGACATGCCGAGTCCAGTGGCGCCGTGGATCTGACGACCGCGACCGCTCACTGGTGGATTCTGCGCGATGAGAAGGCGCTCAACTCCAACTCGGGAAGCAATGCCTCCAGCGGCCACGTTGCCGCCCTCTACCGGGACGAGCTCTACGAGATGGTCACCGGGCGCGCGGGTACCGCCCGGCTGCAGCACTTCGGCGTCATCTTCGGCACCAATCGTGTGGTGATCTATGTCGAGCCGCATCACAGTGACACCGGCCGGATCACCTCCAATACCGCCCGGACCCAGCTGCTGCTCAACAACGAGCCGCTGCCTTGGTCCGACTGGATGGCCGACTTCCGGGCCGGGCTGCCGGTGGAGATCCGGGAGTTGATGGAGGCGGTATCGGCCGGTTCAGGCAGCTCCAATCACCAGAAGAGCATCAAGGAACGGCTGAGGGAGATCCGTGACCTGTTTCGTCTCTCCCGATATCGCCCCCACCTGAACGGGGCGGCGAACGTCTCCACGGACAATGTCACGCCGGGTGGCGCCCGGGAACAGAGCGGAACCTCGAATGCCGGCAGAGGCCGCGGCGGCGGTAGCGGTGGCCGTGGCAGCCGAGGTGGCGACGTTTACGCCTTGTTCCTGGTCGACGAGGACGGTACCCCCGCCGACCAGGTCGGAGGCGACGCTGATCCGGAGGTTATCTGGATCGGTAGGCAGGAGGGCACCCGAGAATCGGGTCTGCTCGAGGACAGGGCTGCCCAGTACCTGCAGGAGCAGAACCTGCTCCAGATCAACAGTGACTTCCGCGGTTTCACTGACATGATCGAGCGGTGGTGCGCTGAGTACGCGGACACGCCAGGCGCTCGGAGCCAGATCACCGAGGTGGTACAAGAATGGTTCGAGCAAGCGCTGGTAGAGACGATTCTGGGTGTCCTGTCACTGTGTGACAGCCCGGAGTGGACGCCGGACGAGCTGGCCCGCTGCTGGTCCCCGGAGTCGTTGACCGCGGCCGTCATGCAGCGCTATCACGTCGACCTGGCCATCAAGCGATCGCTGGGTTCCAAGCTCGGCAGCACCCGGGACAAGCGGCAGGCGGCAGCCTGAGCCCGGTCCCCGTGACCGGCGGCGTTCGTACAACGGCCGGAGTGCCGGTCCGGATCGGCCGCGGGACCGGCGCCGGTCAGGTCGTGGGGCCGGTTACGTACCGGGCGAGGTTGTCGAGGGCCATCCGGGTGCCGGTCTCGTTGTCCTCCGGCGAGACGGCGTCCGGGATGCCCTCGTGCAGGATCGTCACCTCGGTGCCGCCGGCGGTCGCGGTCAGCGTGGTGGTCATCGTCATCACGCCCCGCATCGCCGGGTCCGAGGTCTCGAACTCCATGGTCTCGACGACCTGCTCGTCCGGGACGAGCCGCAGAAAACGCCCGTGGTACGTGTCGGTCCGCGCGGTGGACTTGCCGGTCCCACCGGGCACCTCGTAGGTGAGCGACACCCGGAACCGGCCGCCCTCGCGCGCCTCGAACTCGTGCACCTGCCCGCGCATGCCCACCGGCACCCGCCACGCCGCGATCGCGTCCGCGTCCGTCAGTGCCCGGTAGACCACCGCCGGTGCCGCGTCGACGTGCCCGGAAATCCGCGTCGAGTACATGCCGGTCAGCTTAGAACTCCCGACGCGACTGCCGTCGAGCACGCATCACCGAGACCCTTGAGCGGGCACTGCGGACGCATCTTCCGGCCATCGAGTGATGGAGCTCTCGGTGCCGAGCCCAGCCCGGCGCCGTCTACGAGAGACTCTCCCCATCGGCTGCACCGACATCCCGGTCATCAAGCTCACGTGCTAGGCGGGGTCTAATGGATCATCACCTTCGGTGGCGATCCATCGTTGTCGTTGTGTGGCTGGTGATCTCACGGACGAGGATTGGCGGAAGCTCGCGCCGCTGTCACCGGATACCGATCCGCAGCGTGGTGGGCGGTGGCGTGATCACCGTCAGGTGATCACCGGGATCCTGTGGCGGACGGAGAACGGCGCGGATACCGTACCGTTTCGGGCCCTGGGAAACCTGCTACAGCCGGTTCGATTCCGCACACCATTCCGGAGCGCAAGAACCGCATCGCTGACCGTGCACGGCGCGGCAGGCCCGGACAAAGGAGTCGCCGGTGAGAAGCTCACTGTGGCGTTCTTGCGCGGAACGCTTCCTCAAGCCACAGCTCGGAGATGACTGGCGCACCTCGAAGACGCTTCTGTACCACCAGCCGAATGACTGGTTCATCTGCGCGCTGTGGCCGCGGCAACCGAAGACGGCAACCTGGTTTCAAGTGGTACGCCTGGTGCAATTTCTACCCATTCCAGCCTCCAAGCCCGGAGGCATCGATTCCATGCCGCTTTCCCACCGCGGCGATTACCCGACGGCGCCGACCACCATCAGCGAGGCGGGCCCCGTCATGGAACGCGTGCTGGCGGACATCAGGGACGAGGCGCTGCCGCACTTCAGGAAGAGGGGCAACGTCAGCGGATACTTCGACATTGTCGAACCAAGAAGCAGACGCGCTCCCGACAACATGTACCGACAGGAGGAGTTGCTCTACCTCACACTCCTTCAAGGTGATCTCCAAAAAGCGCAGCGAATCGAATCATACGCATCCGTCCGCGCCCGCGAGATCGGCGAGCCATTCGCGATCGAGATCGCGGAAAGGATTGACCACGTCATGGGTTTGACGAGAATCGGCCTCCCCGACGCGCTTGACCAATTACGAACACAGGCGAGCGAAACTCTGGCCGCAATTACATAGGAGCCGGCCGCGATCAACCTTCGGAGCCCGTCCGCGTCGCCCTCAGTCAGCGCTCCAGTCAAGACGGCGGCGGCGTACCGGTTCCCGGATTGCGCGACCGGCCACAGCCCGTCGGTGTGGCCAGATTGTCCTAGGTTTTCGATCGCGTCGTCGTGGCCGAGGGCGGTGAGATGGCAGATCTGACGTTCCAGCTCATGGCCGGCTCCGGGTTCCGGACTGTTGCCGGGTGCCACCGGTAGAAGGCGGCTGTCGGTGTCGGGTTCGGTGCCCATGCGCGTTGTCGCGAGTGTTGGCTGACGCCGCCTGCCGCGGCGATCGCTTCAGCGCTGTTTGCGTGGCGGCCGGCTACGTTCGGGAGGATTCCATTCCTGCTTGGGTTGCGTCGGTTCCCCAGCTGGCCAGCAGGCGCAGACCGGCTGCCGAGGGCGATTGTGGTGCGGCGTGGTAGGTCAGCAGCGTCTGGTCGGGGTCGCCGGTGACGAAGGTGTCGATGTGCAGGTCGAGTTCCCCGACGAGGGGGTGACGTAGGCGCTGGCGGCCGTGGCACTTGCCTCTGACGTCGTGGGTGGCCCACAGTTGCCGGAACTCTTCGCTCTTGACGGACAGTTCACCGACGAGGGCGGCCAGCAGGGGGTCGTTCGGGTGGGCGCCGGCGTCCATGCGCAGTTGGCTGACGGTGTCTACGGCCTTCTTGTGCCAGTCGATGAACAGGTCACGGTAGTCGGGCTGCAGGAAGAGGATCCGCGCCCAGTTGCGTTCCTGCTCCGGCAGGTGTGACCTGTCACCGAACAGCGCCGCGGCCATCCGGTTCCAGGCCAGGATGTCCGAGCGCCGGCCCGTGACCATCGCGGGGATGCCGTCCATGGCGTCCAGCAGGGTGCGTACCGTGCCGCGTACCTGCTGTCGGCGGGCCGCCGGCCGCCGGTCTTTCGGCTTGGCGAGGTGGGTGAGGTGGGCGTGTTCGGCGTCGTCGAGGCGCAGTGCGCGGGCGATGGCGTCGAGGACCTCGGCGGAGACGTTGCGCCCGTCACCCTGTTCCAGGCGGGTGTAGTAGGCCACCGATACCCCGGCCAGCTGCGCCAGTTCCTCGCGGCGCAGCCCGGGTACCCGGCGGTGCCGCCCGAAATCCGGCAGCCCGACGTCCTGCGGCTGTAGCCGGGCCCGCCGGGAACGCAGGAACTCGCTGAGCTCGGCGCGCGGGCTCGAAGCGGCCGTGCCGGGGGCGGGCACCGGTTCGGGGCGTGCGTCCATCACCCGAGTATCCCCGGACGTGGGCAGCTCAGCCTGATCCTGCCAGTAGTAGGACCAGCAGACGTACGCAAGTCCGTGGCCTGGGTGAATGCCGTGGCGCCCGGCACGCTGGAACTCGCCGGACCGAAGGCGGCCGCGATCGAGGTCCTCTGCCGCCCGGCCCGCCCCGTCGGTGGTTCAGCCGGCAGATCGATTCCACGCATCTTGGAGTTCTCTCATGTCACGACTGGCAGGCAAGCGCGCTCTCATCACCGGTGGCACCAGCGGTATCGGGTTGGAGACCGCCAAGCAGTTCCTGGCCGAGGGTGCGCAGGTGATCGTCACCGGGGTCACCCCGGCGAACATCGACAAGGCCCGCGTCGAACTCGGCGACCAGGCCCTGGTGCTGCATGCCGACGCGGCCGACATGGCCGCGCAGCGCGACCTCGCCCGCACGGTGCGGGACCGGTTCGGGGACCTGGACATCGCGTTCCTCAACGCCGGGGTGTCTGACTGGCGGCCGATGGAAGCGCACGACGAGGCCAGCTTCGACCGGCTGTTCGACGTCAACGTCAAGAGTGTCTTCTTCCTGATGCAGGCCCTGATCCCGGTGTTGAACAACCCGGCCTCGGTGGTGCTGAACTCCAGTGCCAGCGCCCACACCGCGGCCGCCGCCGCCAACGCCTACGCCGCGACCAAGGGCGCGGTGTCCGCGCTGATGCGCTCCTGGAACGCCGACTTGCTCAAGTCGCACGGTGTCCGGGTCAACGCGATCAGCCCCGGCCCGATCGCCACTCCCTTCTACGACAACATTCCCGCCGACCACTACCGGAGCGTCATGGAGAGCATCCGTGCCGGCATCCCCCTCGGACGCCTGGGCGAGGCCGAGGAGGTCGCCAAGGCCGTCGTGTACCTGGCCTCCGACGAGTCCCGCTTCACCGTCGGCGCCGACCTGCTCGTCGACGGGGGACTGTGCCACGAGGGGTGTTTCCGGCCCGACACGCCGGGCTGAAGTCCTGGCGGGATGGGCACCGTGAGTGATGACATCGAACGTTGTGAGTCCACGGAAGAAGATCGAGGGTGACGGGCGGCAGCTGTCGCCGGAGCAGGCCGCTGCGGCGGCGATGGTGGCCGAGGCGAAGGCGCGCGGGCTGGAACTGACCGGTCCGAACGGCTTGTTGAAGCTGTTCACCAAGAATGTCCTCGAGACCGCGTTGAACGAGGAGATGACTGAACACCTCGGTCATGCGAAGAACCAGGCATCGCCGGAGCGTGAGTCGACAAATGTGCGCAACGGCAGCCGCGGCAAGACGGTGATCTCGGATGCGGCCGGTGAGGTGCGTATCGACGTGCCGCGAGATCGGGAAGGGACGTTCGAGCCGCAGATCGTGAAGAAACGGCAACGGCGCCTGACCGAGGTCGACGAGATCGTGTTGTCGTTGTATGCGAAGGGAATGACGACCGGGGAGATCTCCGCGCATTTTGCGGAGATCTACGGTGCGTCGGTGTCGAAAGAGACGATCTCGCGGATCACCGATAAAGTCGTGGCGGAGATGACGGAATGGTCGACCCGGCCACTCGATGCCGTTTACGTGGCCGTGTTCATCGACGCCATCGTCGTCAAGGTCCGTGACGGCCAGGTCGCCAACCGGCCGGTCTACGCGGCCATCGGGGTCACCGTGGACGGCCACAAAGACGTCCTGGGGTTGTGGTCCGGCTCCGGTGGCGAGGGCGCCAAGTTCTGGATGAGTGTCCTGGTGGATCTGAAGAACCGTGGCGTGCGGGATGTGTTCTTCGTCGTCTGCGACGGGCTGAAAGGGCTGCCGGACACCGTCGAGGCGGTGTGGCCGCAAGCGATCGTCCAGACCTGCATCATTCATCTGATCCGGAACACTTTTCGTCTGACCTCCCGGGCGGATGCCGACGCGATCAAACGCGACATCAAACCGATTTACACGGCGGTCAACGCCGACGCCGCGCTCGCCGCTCTGGACGACCTCGAGGAGAAATGGGGGAGTAAATACCGGGCGATGATCCGGTTGTGGCGTAACGCGTGGGATGAGTTCATCCCGTTCCTCGATTACGACGTCGAGATCAGGAAGGTGATCTGTTCGACGAACGCGATCGAATCATTGAACGCCCGCTACCGTCGTGCTGTTCGCGCACGCGGGCATTTCCCCAGCGAGCAGGCCGCGTTGAAATGCCTGTATCTTGTGACCCGCAGCCTGGACCCGACCGGGGCCGGCCGCGCACGATGGACGATCCGCTGGAAGCCCGTGCTGAACGCCTTCGCCATCACCTTCGGTGACCGCTGGCCGGCCGCCGAAACCTACTGACCGAAGAGCCGGAAACACCGATCTTGGTACGGACCCGTCGACGGCGGAGTAACCATCTTCTGACCACGCCTGGCAGATCACCGAAGAGGCGCAACCGGCGGCCTTGATGCGGCGTTCGGGGCGTCGACATCGGGTGCGGCGGCTATGGCCCGGTCGGTTTCGGCTCTGATCGTGGTGACCAGGTTGTTGTAGAGGTAACGCTCGGTCAGTTCGGCGTGCGTCGCGGGCCTTTCAGGTGGACGTCTGCCCGGTCTCGGTCAACATCGGGTCGGTGAGCAGGCCGTCGAGGACGGTGGTGGCGATGGCGGCGAACTGGTCCAGCTCCTCGGCGGTGAGCCGGTCGACGAACAGGCGGCGTACCTGCTCGGCATGACCGGGGATCGCCTGCTTCAGGGCGGACCGGCCCCGGTCGGTGATCACCGCCTCCATGCCCCGCGAACCGCAGCGCTCCCGGGTGACCAGTCCCCGGCTGTTCATCCGGGTGAGCTGGTGGTGCAGGCGGCTCTTCTCCCAGCCCGCCACCCGGCACAGCTCGTACGGACGCATCCGGCCGCCGGGCGCCTCGGACAGCAGCGCGAGAACCGTGTAGTCGGCGTTCGACAGTCCGCTGTCGGCCTGCAACTGCTGCTCGATGCGGTTACGCAACATCTCCAGCATCTGGAACGACACCCGCCACGCCGCGAGCTCGCGGTTCGTCAATCCCTGCAGAGCCATGTGATCCACCATACCTCAGTTGACACGTCACCTCGCCGGCGTAGCATCGAGGTGACACATCAACTCGCTTGGTGAGGAGCACGGTCATGGCCGGCGACAACACATTCCGTACAGGACGACGGGCAGTACTCAAGGCGGCGACGGCCGGCACCGCGATAGGGGCCGGGCTGCTCGCCGCGGCGCCCGCCCGGGCCGCGGACCGCGACGCGGCACCCGGCGGCACGGGACGCCCCGGCCGGCGCTACGTCATCCGCCGCGGCATCGTGATGTCGATGGATCCGAAGGTGGGCAACTTCGAGACCGCCGACGTACTGGTGGAGGGCAAGAAGATCGTGGCGGTCGGGCCGGCCGTCCGGGCCGACGGCGCCGACGTCATCGACGCCCGAGGCCGCATCGTCATGCCCGGCTTCGTCGACACCCACCATCATCAGTTCGAGACAGCACTACGGTCGTTCCTGTCGAATGGGCTGCTGACCGACGACGGCTCCGGTTCCCCCAGCGCGAACCCGTCGTACACCGATCACGTCCTGCAGCGCTTCGCCCGGGTCTACCGGCCCCAGGACGTCTACATCAACTCCCTGTTCGCGGGCCTGTCCCAATTGGACGCGGGAGTCACCTCCGTGCTCGACGTGTCTCAGATCCACCACTCGCCCGAGCACAGCGACGCCGCCGTCCAGGCGCTGATCGACGCCGGCCGGCGCGCGGCCTTCGGCTACTTCGAAGGGGACGGCCGGCCGTCCGCCCGCTACCCGCAGGATGCCCGCCGCCTGCGTAACCAATGGTTCTCCTCCGACAACCAGCTGGTCACCATGGTCATGGGCGGCGAGGTCTACCTCAGCGAGGAGATGTACACCCAGTCCTGGCGAATCGCCCGCGAACTGGGCCTGCCGATCGCCGCCCACGCCGTCTCCGGCGCCGGCATGCGCCCCATCCTCGACGACATCGCCCGCGGCACCGGCGGCACCGGCAATGACATCGGCTTCGGCCCGGACGTCCTGCTCATCCACATGACCGGCATGTCCGACCTGGCCTGGCGCCGGGCCCGCGACGCCGGGGTCCGGGTTTCCGTCGCCGTTCCCATCGAGATGACCATGCGCCACGGTACGCCGCCACTGCTCACGTTGCAGGAGATGGGCATGGAGCCCTCCCTGAGCTCCGACGTCGAGACCACCATGGCCGCCGACGCGTTCACCCTCATGCGTTCCGCGCTGACCATGCAACGCATGCTCGTCAACCAGAGAGTCCTCGACCAGGGCGACTACACGCCACCCACCCACTGGCCCACCCCGGCCCCCGGCACACCACCGCTGCTGAACGTCCGCGACGTCTTGCGCTTCGCCACCCTCAACGGCGCCCGCGACCTGCACCTCGAGCACCGCACCGGATCGCTCACCCCCGGCAAGGAGGCCGACATCATCTTGCTGGACACCACCGCCCTGAACGTCACCCCGCTCAACAGCGCGCCCGGCGCCGTCGTGTCACTCATGGACCGTACGAATGTCGAGACCGTCATCGTCGCCGGCAAGGTCCGCAAGTGGCGCGGCACGCTGCTCGACACCGACATCAACCGCCTGCGAACCGAGCTCGAGAAATCGCGCGACCACCTGTTCCGGGCGGCAGGCATCCGCCGGGACCTCTTCGCCTACAGCTGACAGCCCCCTCGGCGGCGCGCAGGATGCCGACGCCTGCCGCGCCACTTGCGCCTTCGAGCGCCAGTTGACCGGCCTTTCCCGAACTGCCACGTCGTAGCCGCTCGCCACCTACGGCAAGCGTAGGTCGAGTCGGGTGCGGTTTCCGGTCGCTCCGAGAGGTGAAGCATCGGCCGCGCCGCCGCGCCGCCGCGCCGCCGCGCCGCCGCGCCGCCGCGCCGCCGCGCCGCCGCGCCGCCGCGCCGCCGCGCCGCCGCGCCGCCGCGCCGCCGCGCCGCCGCGCCGCCGCACCGCCGGGCTGCCGCGCGGTCCGGGGCCGGGAAAAGTCGATTAGGCTTGGGCCGGTGAGCCTGCCCGCGGACAGTCATGTGCACAGCGAGTTCTCCTGGGACGCGGCGCGGCGTGGGGGTGCGTCGATGGAGCGCACCTGTGCGCGGGCGGTGGAGATCGGGCTGCCGGCGCTGGCGTTCACCGAGCATCTGGACTACACGGCCTGGCTGGACTACACCGCGCCGCCGCTGGACGTGGACGGCTACCTGGAGTCCGTCGAGCGGTGCCGGGACATGTTCCCGGGGCTGCGGATCCTGACCGGCCTGGAGATCGGGGAGCCGCACTGGCATCCGGAGCGGGTCGCGACGCTGCTGGCCGGTGGGCGGTTCGAGCGGGTCCTCGGCTCGCTGCACTCGCTGCGGGTGCCGGCCGGCGTCGCGGAGGCCAACTCGGTCTACCTGCTCCGGCCGGCCGCGGAGGTGGTGCGCGACTACCTGACCGAGCTGCCGAACGTGATCGCGGGCTCGGACGTGTTCGAGGCGCTGACCCACATCGACTACCCGGCCCGGCACTGGCCGGCCGACGAGGGGCCGTTCGACCCGTACGCGTTCGAGGAGGAGTTCCGGGTCGCGCTGCGCGCGCTGGCCGGGAGCGGCCGCGCCCTGGAGATCAACACCCGGCTGCCGCTGGACCCGGTCGTGGTCCGCTGGTGGCACCAGGAGGGCGGCGACTCGGTCACGTTCGGCAGCGACGCCCACCAGCCGGACGCGCTGGCCCGCGGTTTCGCGGACGCGGCCGCGATGGCGGAGGCACACGGTTTCCGGCCCGGCCCGCGCCCGTACGACCGGTGGTCCCGGGCCTGATCCTCGGGCGGCCGGCACGCGCGGCCGGGGGCCGTAGGTGAACCAGCGGCCCGGCCGGTCCCGGCACCGGCCCAACCCGTGGCGTCGGCCGCATGGACGCCGCTACGGGTGGGCCGGCGCCGCCCGCAGCGGCCGGGAGTCGACGTGTCCGCGACGTACGTCGTCATCTGACCAGGTTGCGCAGCGGCCGGCCGGCGGCGAGGTCGTCGACGGCGGCGGCGATGTCGCGGGCGCGGCCGCGGAACGTGTCGTCGGTGTGGCCGGCCGCGTGCGGGGTGAGCAGCACGTTCGGCAGGGCGGCGAAGTCGTGCGAGGCCGGCGGTGTGCCCTCGCGCGGGTGGCCCCACCACACGTCCAGCGCGGCGCCGGCGATGGTGCCGGCGGCGAGCGCGGCGTACGTGTCGGCCTCGTCGAGCACCGGGCCGCGGGCCACGTTGATCAGCAGGGCGCCGGGGCGCATGTGCCGGTAGCGGGCGGCGCCGAGCAGGCCGCGGGTGGCGTCGGACAGCGGCACGGTGACCACCACGACGTCGGACGCGGCGAGCAGTTCGTCGAGGTCGTCGATGCCGCCGATCCAGTCGAGCGGGACGCCCGGCGGTGGGGGAGCGGACGGCCGGGCCCGGACCGCGCGGACCCGGGCGCCGAGCGCGGTGAACAGCCGGGCGGTCTCGGTGCCGGTCTCGCCGAGACCGATCAGCCCGACGGTACGGCCGGGGAGCGTCAGCCCGGGCTCGACGGCCGGGTCGGTGAGCACGGACCGCCACTCGCCGGCCCGGAACGCGGACTCGGCGCGCGGCACCCGCCGGGCCAGCATGATCGTGGCGGCCAGGACGTACTCGGCGATGGACCGGCCGTGGTGGAACGTGTTCGCCACCCGCACGTCCGGGCCGAGAACGTCGAGGGGGATCCGGTCGTAGCCGGCGCCGGTCACGTGCACCAGCCGCAGCCGGGTCGCGTGCCGGGCGAGCGCGGCGGGCAGCGCGGCCGCGACGATGACGTCCGCGTCGCGTACCGCCGCGATCTGCTCGTCCGGCGTGCGGCCGGAGACGAACGTCCAGTGGTGGGTGCCGGCCGCGGTGAGCACGTCGCGGTAGCGGTCCATGATCCGGTCGGTCTGCACGATTCGCAGCGGGGTCACCATCGCGGCGACACCGCGGTGTAGGACGGGTCGATCGACCGCATGTAGCCGGTGTCGTCCCGGCTGCGCAGGCCGCAGGACAGGTACTGCTCGTGCAGCCGGCCGAGCGCATCGCGGTCCAGTTCGACGCCGAGGCCGGGTCCGGTCGGCACCGCGACCGCGCCGTCGGTGAACGCCAGCACGCCCGGCTTGATCACGTCCTCGTCCGCGCGTTTCCACGGCCAGTGCGTGTCGCAGGCGTAGTCCAGGTTCGGCGTGGCGGCCGCGAGGTGCGTCATCGCGGCCAGGCTGATGCCGAGGTGCGAGTTCGAGTGCATGGACAGGCCCAGGCCGAAGGTACGGCAGAGCCCGCCGAGCAGCTGGGAGCGGCGCAGCCCACCCCAGAAGTGATGGTCGGAGAGGATCACCGCGACCGACCCGGCGCGTACGGCCGGTGGCACGTCGTCGAACGCGACCACGCACATGTTCGTCGCCAGCGGCATCGGCACCCGGCGGGCGACCTCGGCCATGCCGTCGATGCCGGGCGTCGGGTCCTCGAGGTACTCCAGCACGCCGGCCAGCGCCTCGCCGACCATGACGGACGTCGGTACGGTCCAGGCCGCGTTCGGGTCGAGTCGCAGCGGCAGGCCGGGGAACTCCGCGCGGAGCGCCCGGATCGCGGCGATCTCCTCCGCCGGCGGGAAGACGCCGCCCTTGAGCTTGAGCGCGCCGAACCCGTACCCGTCGATGAGGCGGTGTGCCTGGCGCACGATGCCGTCCGGGTCGAGTGCGGCTCCCCAGTCGTCGTCCGGCTGCCCGGGGTGCCCGGCCCACTTGTAGAACAGGTATCCGCTGTATGCCACGCGGTCGCGGACCGCGCCGCCGAGCAGGTCGACGACGGGCCGGCCGACGGTCCGGCCCTGGATGTCGAGCAGCGCGACCTCGAACGGCGACAGCACCCGGTCGGCGGTGCTGGAGCCGGTCACCATGCCGCTCATGCCGTGCCCGCCGGTGCCGGTGTCCGTCGCGAGCGCGCGGGTGACGCGGGCGGCGGCCTCGTTCACGTCGAAGACGCCGGTGCCGATCAGGGCGTCACCGGCCGCGTGCAGCCGGGCGAGGTGGGCCTCGTCGCCGTAGGTCTCGCCGAGCCCGAGCAGGCCGTCCGCGGTCTCCACCTCGACGATCGCGCGCAGCGCGAACGGCTCGTGGACGCCGACCGTGTTGAGCAGCGGCAGGTCGTGGAAGGCCACGGGGGTGATCGTGATGCGGGTGATCTGGTCCTCAGCCATGTTCAGCATGGTGGCATACGTCTACATGCTCGAACAAGAAGCTCAACTTGTCTACATACGTAGACACTGCTATCATCCGGAGTCGTGACGGAGCCTCTCGACGATGCCGCCGGTGTGCGGGAAGTGAAATCGGCCGCTCGGACGGTCGAGCTGCTCGAACTGCTCGCCGCGCGGCGCAACCGCCCGGCCCGGCTGCGCGAGCTCTCCGAGGCGCTCGGCGTGCCGCGCAGCAGCCTGCACGCGCTGCTGCGCACGCTGGTCAAGTACGGCTGGGTGCGCGTCGACTCGTCCGGCAGCCTCTACGGCATCGGCATCCGGGCACTGCTGGCCGGCACCAGCTACCTCGACACCGACCCGTTCCTGCCGCTGGTCCTGCCGTTCCTGGAGGAGCTGCGGGAGAAGGTCGACGAGACGTTCCACTTCGGGCGGCTCGACGGCGCGGACGTGGTCTACCTGGCCACCCGCGAGTCCAGTCAGTACCTGCGGCCGTACAGCCGGATCGGCCGGCGGCTGCCCGCCTACAGCACCGCGCTGGGCAAGTCGCTGCTGGCCGAGCGGGCCGGCGCGCTGGACGAGCACCTGCCGGAGACGATGGCGCCGCTGACCGAGCACACCATCACCACCCGGCCCGCGCTGGCGGCCGAGCTGGAGCGCACCCGCAAGCGCGGCTACGCGATCGACGAGCAGGAGAACAGCATCGGGCTGCGGTGCTACGCGGTCGCGTTGCCCTACGTGGACCCGCCGGTCGACGCGATCAGCGTCTCCATCCCGCTGGCCCGGCTGTCCACCCGGCGCGAGCTCGAGGTGGTCGACCTGATGCGGCAGATGCGCGACCGGATCCTCCGCGTGGTGAACCCGATGGGCCTGGGTGCCTACTGACTGAACAGCAGTTGAACGTCCAAAGCCGACGGCGGGCCGGGGATCCAGCGCCTGCTATGAATGATCTCCGTGAGATCACTTGTACGTGCGGTTACCGCCGCACTGCTGGCCAGCGGGTTCGTCATGGTGGCGGAGGGGCGGGCCGCGGCCGCGGTCACCCCGGCCGCCCGGCTGCTGGCCAACCCCGGCTTCGAGTCGGGACTGTCGTCCTGGACCACCGACAACGCGGGCGCCACCGCGGTCGTCACCTCCCCGGTGCACGGCGGCACGAGCGCGGTCCGCATCACCGACACCTCCACCGACAGCGGCGTGAGCGTGCGCAGCGCGCACCTGGCCGTGCTCCCCGGCGAGGAGATCACCGCCTCCATCTGGGCGCAGCAGACGGCCGCGGGGGCCGCCGGCTCGCTCTACCTCGAGTTCTGGAACGCGAACGGCAGCCGCACCACGCCGGTCGTGTCCACCGCGGCGTCGGCCGCCTCCTGGCAGCGGCTGACCGCGGTCGCGACCGTGCCGGAGGACGCGGTCACCATGACCGTGCTCGCCTACACCTCCTGGGCCGAGACCGGCACCACGTACTGGGACGACGCGGCGGTCGTCGCGCTGCCGCCGCCGCTGCGCAAGGTGCCGAACGCCGGCTTCGAGGAGCGGCGCAACACCGAGGTCCCGACCCAGTGGACCTCCACCGGACAGAACTGCACCGGCCCGTCCTGCCCGGTCCAGCTGCTGCGCGGCACGGTCGCGCACGGCGGCACCGGCTACGTGCTGATCAACGACACGTCCGGCGCCGAGGCGATCTCGGTGCTCGGTGACGCGGTGCCGGTCAGCGTCGGCGAGACGATCACCGCATCCGCGTGGGCGCACCGGCTCAGCGGTGACGGCGCCCGCATCTACCTGGAGTTCCGCGACGCGACCGGCGCCCGGATCGGGGTGCACGACACGATCGTGCCGGCCGGCTCCGGCTGGCAGAAGGTCAGGGTCACCGGCACCGCACCGGCCGGGACCACCACGCTCACCGTCCGCCTCTACGGCGACCTGGAGGGCGTCGGCCAGACCCGCTGGGACGACGTCGAGCTGCGCTCCAGCGCGGACGTGGCGGACGGCACCACGCTCGCGGCCGGCGCCCCGGTGCTGTTCGTCGGGGACCAGCGCGTCGAGTCGTACGCCGGCGTCGAACGGGTGGTGCACCCGGGCACCAAGGGCGCGAACGACGGCCGGGTGCTGACCGGCACCGGCGCCGGCACCTGGGACGCGAACCCGCGGATGGGCGGCACCGTGCTGCCCGGCATCTTCCCCGGCGAGCCCGCGTTCACCATGTGGTACCAGACCAGCACCGGCACCGGCCGCGCGATCAGCAACGACGGCATCACCTGGAGCCGCGACGGCCGCACCTCGGCCGTCTACACCGGCGGCCCGCAGGGCGTCGTCCGGAATCCGGCCTGGGTGCCCGGTGCCGCCGGGCCGAAGTTCTTCATGCTGGCGAACGAGAACACCACGTACATCGGCAAGCAGTCGAACGACGGGATCGCCTGGACCACCGTTCCCGGCGCCCGCGGCATCCCGGGCTTCGACGTCGCGACGGCCACCTACGACCCGGTGACCCGGCGGTTCGTCGCCATGATCAAGAACCAGCTGACCTCGCCGTTCGGGCCGCGCACGACCTGGGTGTCGTACAGCGCCGACTTCCGGACGTGGACCACGCCGAGCCCGTCGTTCGCGGCCGACCCGGTCGACGACGCGCGCATCCCGGCCGGTGCCGGGCGCCTCGGCACCACGGCGTGGAGCGAGATCTACGGCATGCCGGCGATCCGTTACGGTGACCAGTACCTCGGCGTGCCGTGGATCTTCGACATCGTCTACAGCCCGAACCCGTTCGGCAACCCCGGCACGGACAAGGGCCGCAGCCACCTCGGCGTCGCCGCGTCCCGTGACCTGGTCAACTGGAGCCGGCCGAGCCGCGGCGACCTGGTCGCGCCGGGCCCGCTCGGCAGCTGGGACCACGGCTTCAACCTCTCCAGCAACGGCTTCGTCACGGTCACGGCGCCGGACGGCACCTCGCAGACGCGCCTCTACTACGGCGCGTTCTCCGGCGAGCACATGTGCGACGACGCGGCCAAGCGGGCGGGCCAGTGCACGGTGAACTACGGCCCGTCCAACGTCGGCATGGTGTCCTGGCCGACCGACCGGTTCGCGTCGTTCCACGCGGACGGCACCGGCGTGGTCACCACCCGGCCGCTGACCGCGGCCGGCTCCGGGCTGAGCGTCAACTACCGGCCGGCCGCGGCCGGTGACTCGCTGCGGGTCGAGGTCCTCGACGTCAACGGCAACCCCGTCCCCGGGTACGCCGCGGCCGACTCGATCCCGGTGACCACCGACGCGCTCGCCCCCGGCGTGCGCGTGGCCTGGACCGGCGGCGACACGCTGCCGTCCGGCGCGGTCCGGCTCCGCTTCCACCTCGACGGCGGCGACCTGTACTCCTTCGCCGCCGACTGAGGCACCGCGGCCCGCCCTCCCGCGGGGAGGGCGGGCCGCTGTTTTCGGCCTCACCATCGCAGACGGACAAAACGGCGGTCCGGTGGCGCGCCCGCGTTGCTAGGGTCCGGGCCTGATGAGCCAGCGACTCGACTTCGTCGGCCGGGCGGCCGAGAGCGAGACCCTGCGCCGGGCCTGGCGTGCGGCACGGGACGGCGGTGCCCGGCTGGCCGCGGTGCACGGGCCGGCCGGCATCGGCAAGACCGCACTGGTCCGCGGCGCGCTGACCACGGTGGACGGTGCGCCGCGAGTGGTCCGGGTGAGCGCGGACCGCGCCGGTTTCGTCCAGCCCTGGGCCGTGCTCGGCGCGATCCTGCGCGAGTTCGAGGCCGGCCCGCCGGCCGAGACCGCCGACCCGTACCTGGTGGCGATGACCGTCGCCGGACTGCTCGACCGCACCGGCGGCCTCATCCTGTTCGTCGACGACGCGCACCGCATCGACGCGCCGTCGCTCACCGCGCTGCGCCACGCGGCCGGCCGGGTCGCCCGGCACCCGCTGCTGGTCGTGCTGGCGTACCAGGCCGGCACCGACCCGACCTGGCGGCTGGCCGGCCCGGACGCGGACCCGGACCGGCCGCAGACCTGGGTGGACGAGGCCGACCCCGGCCGGGTCGACGAGATCACGCTCGGCGGGCTCACCGTCGAGGAGCTGATGCACCTCGCGCACGCGCGCGGGAAGCCGCTGCCCACGGCCGCGGCGGTGCGCCTGCACGAGCTCACCGGCGGTCACCCGGTGCACGCCGCCCACCTGATCGACCGGTACGACCCGGCCACGCTCACCGCCGCGATCGGCCCGCTGGACGCGCCGCCGGACGTGGCCCGCGCGGTCGCCGCCGGCCTGGCCGAGCTGCCGCCCGAGGTCCGCGACGTGATCATGACGGCGGCCGTGCTCGGCCGGCGGTTCCGCGCCGCGGACGTGCGCGAACTCCACGGCGCGGACGTCCGGGTCGCGCTCGCGGCCGGGATCGAGGCCGGCCTGCTCGACGAGGAGCCGGGCAGCGCCGGCCGCCGCCTGCGGTTCGTCACCACGCTGGTCCGCGACGCCGCGTACGCCCGGCTGGCCCCGGACCGGCGCGGTGAGCTGCACCGGGCCGCCGCGCGGCTCGACGACCGGGACACGGTGTGGCACCGGGTCGCCGCCAGTGACGGCCCGGACGAGAACCTCGCCGAGGCGGTCACCCGGGTGGCCGGGATCGCGCTGCGCGAGGGCCGCCCGCAGCGCGCCGCGCAGTACCTCACGCAGGCGCTGGAGCTCACCCCGCGGGACAGCCCGCACCGCGCGGCCCGGCTGCTGGAGGCCGTCGAGCTGCTGCTGGTCTCCGGCGAGATCGCCACCGCGGTCCGCTACCTGGACGCGCTGGACGCGCTGCCGCCCAGCCCGTGGCGGGCCTACGTGCGCAGCTACCTGCTGATGATCTCCGGTGACCTGGCCGCGGTCCGCACCGGCTTCCAGGCCGCGCTGGCCGAGATGGACGACGTCCGCGCCGGCCGGCGACCCGGCAGCGCCGCACCGGCCGACCTGGAGGCCCGCGTCTGCGGCCAGATCGCCGTCCTCGGCATCGTGGAGCTGCACCACGACGAGACCGTGTCGTACGCCGACCGGGCGCTCGCGCTGCACCCGCGCGACCCGTCCGTGCTCACGTTCGCCTGGTTCGCCCGCAGCGTCGGCCTGGCCATGACCGGCCGCGGCGCGGCGGCGCTCGCGGCGCTGGCCAGCTCGACCGCGCTGGTCCGCGCGTCCGGCCTGGACGCGCTGGTCGCCCGCGGCATGATCCACCTCTGGACGGACGACCTGGACGCGGCCCGGCGCGACCTGACCGACGCGGTGCAGCGCGCCACCCGCGGCGAGTCGCTGCGGATCGGGCAGGCGCTGGCCTACCTGGCCGAGACCGAGTTCCGGCGCGGCGACCTGGACGCGGCCGTGCACCTGGCGCGGTGGGCCGCGGACGACGCCGAGGCCAACGGCCGGTTCTGGGACTTCGCGCTGGTCCGGGCGGTGCGGGCGTACCCGCACGCGGCCCGCGGCGACTGGGACGTCGCGGAGGAGCTGGTCCGCGCGTCCGGGAACACGGCGGTGACCCGGATCGGCCGCGCCTACTTCGCCGGTGGCCTGGCCGCGCTCGCCCAGGCCCGCGACGACCCGGACGCGCTGCTGACCGCGGCCGACGAGCTCGCCGCGGTGCTCGACGTCGGCGAGCCCGGCACCCACCTGTACGGCCCGCTGCGCGCGGACGCGCTCAGCCGCCTCGGCCGGCTCGACGAGGCCACCGCCGACCTGGCCGCGTTCCGGGCCCGCTACGACCACCTGGGCCGGGTGTCGGCCCGGACGGCCGCGGACCGGGTGGCGGCGCAGATCGCGCTCGCGGCCGGTGACCCGGCACGCGCGCGGGACCTGATCTTCGACGCGCTGCGCGGCGCCGAAGGGGTCGGCCTGCCGATCGAGGCCGGCCGGGTCCGGCTGGTCGCGGCGCGCGTGCTGACCGCGCTCGGCCGCCGCCGCGCCGCGGAGCGCTTCCTCGACCGGGCACTGCGCGCGTTCCGCGCCGCCGGTGCCGGCGCCTACACGGCCCAGGCGGCCGCGCTCGCGGACGCGCTCGGCCTGCCGGTCGGGCGCCCGGCCGGGCACGGGCTCGGCGTGCCCGAGCGGCAGGCGATCCGGCTGCACCTGGACGGCGCGACGCACGCGGCGATCGGCGCCGCCATGCACTACCGGCCGAAGAGCATCGAGAACATGATGCGCGCGATCCGGCACGTCAAACTCGAGATCCAGCCGGTCGAGGACGAGGACGCGGTGCTGGCCGAGGCGATCACCGAGGGGGTGCCGGCCACGGATCGAGGGGATGCGCCCGGCCGGCGTCCCCGATAGACCTGAAGGCATGCGACGTTCCCTGCGTACCGCGGTCTTCCTGGGGAAACGCGGCGCCGGCAAGGGGTCGACGCTGAACCGGCTGTTCGCGCTCGGCATGGACACCGACCCGGTGCGCGAATGCACCACCGGCCCGTCCGCGCACCGGCTGCGGGTCGCCGGCGGCCGCCCGTGGCTGATCGTCGACCTGCCGGCCGCCGATCTCGGTGAGCACGCCTGCCACCGCCGCTGGCTGCCGTACGCCGACGTGGTCGTCTGGATCACCCGGGCGAACACCCGCGCGTACCGGCTGGACCAGCGGTTCTGGCGCGACCACGCCCGGTTCGTGGCCATGGGCACCCGGCTGGTGCTCGCGGTCGGCGCGTTCGACACCCGGCTGCCCGGCCTGCCCGGCACCGCGGACG
Organism: Catenuloplanes niger; assembly: GCF_031458255.1. Lineage (NCBI taxonomy): Bacteria > Bacillati > Actinomycetota > Actinomycetes > Micromonosporales > Micromonosporaceae > Catenuloplanes > Catenuloplanes niger. The sequence goes on along the minus strand of NZ_JAVDYC010000001.1, from coordinate 192,657 downwards.
ACCCGCGCGCCGCGGACCTGGTCGGCCGGGCCCTGGCCGACGCCGGCTCCGGCATCATCCCGTTCACCTGGACCACCGTGGACCGCACCCGGGTCGTCCCGTACTCCGTCGAGGCCGGCTGGAATCTCGACCGGCTGCACCGCGAGATCTTCGAGGAGAGCTGATGGACCTGCCCGCCGACCCCGCCCTGTGCCTGGCCCGGGCCCGCCCGCGCCGCCGGCTGCCCGCGCTCCGCACACCCGCCGTCCGCGCCGGCTGCTGCCGGGAACCCGACCTGGTCCTGCTGATCAGCCGCGCCCGCCGGGCCGGGCACCGGTGAGCGACGTGGACGACCGGGACCGCCGGGAGATCGTCGACGCGCTCCACCGGGAGAGCCCCACCGCCCGGCAGCGCATCCTGGCCACGCTGGACGCGTTCCGCGACTGGCTGCGCCAGACCCTCTACCTCATCTTCCTCAAGACCCGCGACGACCTCGAACCACTCTGGGCCTGGCTCCGCCTCGCGTACGCCTAGTAGTGCTTTGTCATGATCCTCGGCGGCGAGCGTCAGGTGTTCAGGTCGTAGACGACCGTGGGCACGTCCTGTGCGCACAGGGTCTCGCGGATCAGCGGTTCGACCTCGGCCCAGGTGCCGCCGGCGAGGCCGCAGCCGATGCGTGGCATGTGCACCGACGCTCGCTCGGTGCGGGCGTGAGTCGCCAGCGTGCCCAGGCACTCCCGGATCGCCTCGTAGCGGACCGGCGGCCCGGCATCGACCGCATAGCCGGCGTCCGTGCGCAGGCCGCGACGGGTGGTGATGCCGTGCTGGCCGACCATGTTGGCCACCCAGAGGTGCGGGGCCACCGGCACCAGCTGCACGGCGCCGAGCCGGAACGTGGGCTCGCCGTGCCAGCGGCGGAACTCCCGCTCCGGCTCCGGCCAGCGTCGGGAGATGGCCCGGACGATTCCTTTGCCCCAGGCGCCGATGTCGTTGCAGACGTGCGCGATGATCCGTGGACCGTCGCCGATCGGATCGGTGGCGTCGCCCTCGACGTAGTTCGGTTCCCGCACGCGACGATCTTCGCACGGCGCGTCGACCATCGTCGCGAACGACCTCGTCCGGGCACCCGGGCCTCCGCAGGGTGACCGCGGGTCCCGCGCGACGGGCGTGGGCGTGGAGTTCGAGGCGGCCGGTGCGCTGTCGCCTGGGATGATGGCGGAGCGTCACCGGCCGGGGCGGGAAGTTCGTCTGTCCAACCACGACCGGTTGCGAGTAGATTGCTGGGCGTGCCGCCGCTTGAGCTGAACACGGATGTTGCCCACTCCGCCCGGATCTATGACTTCCTGCTGGGCGGGAAGGACAACTTCGAGGCCGACCGCCGGGCGGCCGAGGCGATCATGAAGTCGTCGCCGAGCCTGCCGATCTCGATGCGGGCGAACCGCAACTACATGGTGCGCGTCGCCCGGCACCTGGCGCGTGAGCACGGCATCCGGCAGTTCCTGGACATCGGGACCGGGCTGCCGACCTCGCCGAACCTGCACGAGGTGGTGCAGGAGATCGCACCGGAGTCGCGGATCGTCTACGTGGACAACGACCCGCTGGTGCTCGCGCACGCCCGCGCGCTGCTGACCTCGCACGACGACGGCGCCACCGCCTACATCGACGCGGACCTGCGGGACGTGCCGGCGATCCTCGGGTCGGCGCAGCTGCGCGACACGCTGGACCTGACGCGGCCGGTCGCGATCAGCCTGATCGCGGTGCTGCAGTTCGTCACGGACGAGGCGGAGGCGCACGCGATCCTCGACGAGCTGCTCGCCGCGGTCCCGGCCGGCAGCGCGCTGGCGATCTCCACGGTCACGGCGAACAGTCTGCAGGCGGTCGGCGCGGCGGCGAGCTACAAGGCGCGTGGCATCCCGGCGAAGCCGCGCACCGACGACGAGGTGCGCGCGCTGTTCCGCGGGCTGGAGCTGGCCGAGCCGGGCGTGGTGCCGGTGCACCGCTGGCGTCCGGAGCCGGGCACCGACCCGGCCGCCGACGACGTCCACGTGCAGATGACCGGCGGCCTGGCGATCAAGCGCTGACCCGGATCACCGGAGGATCAGCACGTCGCGGGCGGCCAGGCGGAGCGTCGCGCCGCAGCTGACCGGCGTCCCGGTCAGCAGGTCCGTGGCGTCCCGGTCGGCGACGATCTCCACCGGTTCGTCGCGGTGGTTGAGGACGAACAGCAGGGGTACGCCACCCGCGGTCACCCGCACGGCCGTCTCCACCTCGGGCACGTCCGCGTACGGGCCGAGCAGCCCGTGCCGGTCGAGTACGCGCCGCACCACCCGGTCGACGCCCGCCCGGTCCAGCACGGTGCCGACGTACCAGGCCGCGCCGCCGCCGTAGTCGTTGCGGGTGACCGCGGCCGTCCCGGCGTAGAAGTCCGCGCCGTAGGTGCCCTCCACCGACGCGGTCAGCGGCGTGATCAGGTCGAAGTGCAGCCGCGCGGCCGTGACCGTGCCGTCGGTCAGCGTCACCGGGTTGACCACCGCGGGCTCGCGGGCGTCCCATTCGTCCACCCGCACGCCCAGCAGCGAGGTCAACGGCGGATCGCCGAGGTACGCCCGGGCGTGCGCGTCGACCAGCCCGGACAGGAACGTGGTGAGCACGGTCCCGCCGCGCGCCGCGACCCCGGCCAGCCGCTCCGCCAGGTCGTCCTTGAGCATGTGCAGCGCGGGCGCGAGCACCACGTCGTACCCGTCCAGGTCCGCGGTGACCGGCAGCGCGTCGAGGTCCGCGCCGGCCGCCCAGACCGCCCGGTGGTACGCCAGCACGATCTCCTGGTAGCGCAGGTGCCGGTTCAGCCCGTCGGTCATCTCCAGTGCCCACCAGCTGTCCCAGTCGAACAGCAGCGCGACCCGGGCCGGCGTCCGCGCGCCGATCGTGAGGTCGCCGAGGTCGCGCAGTTCCGCGCCGAGCGCCGCGACCTCCCGGAACACGCGGGTGTCCGCGCGCCCGGAGTGCCCGATGACGGCACCGTGGTACTTCTCGCACGCGCCCCGGCCGGCCCGCATCTGGAAGAACAGCACCGCGTCCGCGCCGTGCGCGACCGCCTGCCAGCTCCACGACCGCAGCACGCCGGGCCGCTTGACCGGGTTGACCGCGCGGGACGCGGTGGTCGACGGCGTCTGCTCCATCAGCCAGAACGGATCGCCGCCCTTGAGCCCGCGCATCAGGTCGTGGGTGAACGCCATCCGCGCGTGCGCGAACTCGTCCGGCGGGTAGTTGTCCCAGGACACGAAGTCCAGGTCGGCGGCCCACCGGTGGTAGTCGACCGGCTGGTACATGCCCATCAGGTTGGTGGTCACCGGCGCGTCGGAGAAGCGGCGCAGCGCCGCCTTCTCGTCGCGGAAGTTCGCCAGCATCGCGTCGGACATGAACCGCCGGTAGTCGAGCGTGATCCCCTGGAACGCGGTGTGGTCCGGCCCGCGCCAGTGCTCGGTCAGCGCGTTCGGCGGTTCGATCTCGTCCCAGTCCCCGAACGTGTGCGACCAGAACCGGGTGTACCAGGCGTCGTTCAGCGCGGCCAGGCTGCCGTGCCGTTGCCGGAGCCAGTCCCGGAACCCGGCCGCGCACCGCGCGCAGTAGCAGGCGCCGCCGTACTCGTTGCCGACGTGCCAGGCGGTCACCACGTCCCGGTAGCGCTGGGCGATCCGCCCGGCGACGGCCGCGGAGAAGCGGCGGAACGCCGGGGCGGACGGACACGAGTTGTGCCGGGCGCCGAACGCGTGCTTGCGGCCCTCGAAGTCGACCCGGGTGACCTCCGGGTAGGCGCGGGCCATCCAGGCCGGGTGCGCGCCGGTGCCGGTGGCGAGGCAGATCGTGCGGCGCTGCGCGACCGCGCGCGAGACCACGGCGTCGAGCACGGAGAAGTCGTAGACGTCCTCGGCCGGCTGGGTCAGCCCCCAGGTGAACACGCCCAGCGTGACCGTGTTGATCGCCGCGAGGTCGAACAGCCGGTAGTCGTCGTCCCAGACCTCCGCCGGCCACTGCTCCGGGTTGTAGTCGCCGCCGAACAGGATCCGCACCGGATCACCACCTTCCGACCGTACGGACCAGCGTGTGCAGCAGCGGTGGCGCGGCGATCAGCAGCGCGGCCTCGGTGCCGGCCAGCGTGACCGCGGCGGCCACGACGAGCAGCGCGGCGACGGCCAGCGTCACGCCGGGCCGGGTCGCCAGCGTGTGCGCCGCCCGCCGCGCCGCGTCCCGGTGACCGAGGGCGAGCAGCGCGAGCGCGACCGCGATCCACAGGCACGCGGCCACGGTGATCAGCGTGAGCGGCACCGCCCACCAGCCCGGCACGCCGGCCACGTCCAGGTGGGTCAGGTTGATGGCCAGGACGGTGAGCAGCGCCAGGAACGGCGCCCACAGCCGCAGCGACGCCGCGCACGTGCGCCGGTAGCCGCGCCGGAAGTCCGCGGACGGGTGCAGGTCGGCGAGGTCGGGCCGGTGGGCGGCGAGCGCGTGCAGTGCGGCCGCGATCGCCGGGCCGGCCGGGAGCGCGGCCACGGCCAGCAGCGGGAGGTTGGTGACGTCGCCGCCGAGCGCGAGCCCGGCGGCGACGGTGGGGGAGCAGGCCACGGCCGTCCACACGCCGACCACGAGCAGCCGGTGCACGAGTGCGGCGGCGCGGGCGAGCGGGGAGTCGAGGACCGGTGCTCCCGGACGTACCCTCATGGTGGTCTATTCGTTCTTGTCCGTGTAGCGGGTCCGGGCCTTGTTCACCAGGTCGATGTAGGCCTGCCCGTTCTTGGTGTTCAGCTCCGCCACGTAGGCGTCCCATTCGGCGAGGTCCCGCTGGCCGAGGATGAACCGCAGCGTCTGCTGGGTGACGTAGTCCTTCAGCGGTGTCTCCCAGAGCGTGGCCTGCTCGCGTTCCTCGTCCGTCAGTGGCGCGGGCGGCGGCACCGGGATCGGCTGCTTCGCCGCCATCGTGGCCTGGAACGCCTTCTCCTCCTCGGAGAACATGGAGTTGAGCAGCTCGGTGGTGCCGCCGTAGGCGAAGTTGCCGCCGGAGAAGCCGAAGTCCTTCTGCAGGTGCTTGGGCGCGCCCTTGTTGAGCCCGACGAAGTCGACGTCCGGGGCGAGCACCCGCTTGCCGGACGCGTCCCGGGTGAACGTGACGCCCTCGACGCCCCACTTCGCGAACTCCTGGCCGGCGTCGGAGTAGAACAACCAGTCGATGAACTGCATCAGCGCCACGAAGTTCTTCGACTCGCGCGCCTCGGCCGAGATCATGATGCCGCTCTCCCGGCGGATCCAGTTCTTGATCTCACCGGTCGGCCCGGCCAGGAACGGGATCTTCGCCATCGTGGCGCCGTTCCTCAGCAGCGGCCGGTAGTCGTTGATCAGGTTCTGCGCGTTGGTGCTGATCACCAGCGCCTTGCCGGTGGCGACCTTCTGTTTGGCCTGGTCGTCGGTCTGGGTGAAGCTCTCCGGGTCGAGCAGTCCTTCGGCCACCAGCTTGTGCAGGTAGGTGAGCATGTCCCGGTACTGCGGCATGGCGCCGGTGAGCACGTACTTCTGCCCGTCCCAGGTGCCGGTGTTGTATCCCCAGCCGCCCTGGGTGCCGTAGGCGAGCGCCAGCATGTTGAGCAGGTTGCCGCCCGGGTCCGGGATCGCGAACCGGTCGGAGAACGGGTAGGAGTCCGGATACCGCGCCTTCATCGCCTTGAGCGTGGTGTACAGCTCGTCCCAGGTCTTCGGCGGTTGCAGGCCCAGCTCCTGGAGCACGTCGGTGCGCATCGCGAGGGTGTAGTCCTGCCAGACGTTCTCGTGCAGGCCCGGCAGCACGTAGAACTTGCCGTCCTCCAGCCGCAGGTTGTCGATCTGCGGCTCCAGCTTCCACTTCGCGACCTTGTCCTTGAAGTTCGGCATCAGGTCGAGGTAGTCGCTGACCGGCAGGACCGCGCCGGACGCCACGAACGGCTGCTCCTGCGGCGGGTAGACCTTCGGGATGATGAACGGCGCGTCGCCGGCGGAGACCACCAGGCCGCGTTTCTGGTTGTAGTCGCTGGCCGGCACCACCGACGGCGTGATGGTGATGTTGGTGCGGGCGGCCAGTTCCCGCCAGAGCAGCCAGTCGTTCTTGATCGGGTAGTTCGGGTGGTCGCTGTAGAGCATGTCGAACGTGATCGGCTCGGTGGCCTTGAACTGGGTGCCGAGCGCGTAGTCGGCCATCGCGCCGGCGCGGTTGGCGTCGAGGTTCGTGGCCTCGGGTGACGACCCGCAGGCGGCCAGCAGGGTGAGTGTTGCCAGGGACGCTATCGCACGTTTCATCGAAGATGACCTTTCAGCCCTTGACGGCGCCGAGCATGACCCCGGAGACGAAGTAGCGCTGGACGAAGGGGTAGACCGTCAGGATCGGCACGACCGTCAGCACCATGGTCACGGCCTTGATGTTCGCCGCGACCTGCGCCACGTCCGTGTCGACGCTGCCGGTGGAGGTGGCGTCCGTCGCGCCCGCGATCAGGTTCCGCAGGTAGACGGTGACCGGGAACAGCTCGGCCCGGTCCAGGTAGAGGAACGCGGTGAACCACGAGTTCCAGTAGGCGACCGCGTAGAACAGCAGCATGGTGGCGACGATCGCCTTCGACAGCGGCAGCACGATCCGCAGCAGGATGCCGTACGTGCCGAGCCCGTCGACCGCGGCCTGCTCCTCCAGCTCGACCGGCAGGCTCTCGAAGAACGCCTTCATCACCAGCAGGTTGAACACGTTGATCGCGTTCGGCAGCACCACGGCCCAGATCGTGTTCCGCAGGCCGAGCCCGGAGACGAGCACGTAGTTCGGGATCAGCCCGCCGGAGAAGAACATGGTGAAGACCGCGATCCCGACCAGCACGCCGCGCCCGCGCAGGTGCTGTTTGGACAGCACGTAGGCGTAGCAGGTGGTCAGCACGATCGAGATGGTCGTGGCGACCACGGTGTAGATGACCGTGTTGCGGTAGTTGGTCCAGAACAGCGAATCGGACATCACCAGGCGGTACGTGGTGAGGTCGAACCCGCGCGGCAGCAGCGTCACCCGCCCGGCGATGATCTCCTGCTCGCTGGACAGCGACCGCGCCACGATGTTGACGAACGGGTAGAGCGTCACCACGACGACACCGGTCAGGATGATCGCGTTGATGACGTTGAAGACCCGCCGGCCGGTCGAGGTCACCACAGGCTCGTCCCGACCGTGCGGCGCGAGACGCTGTTCGCCGTGAAGACCAGGATCAGCCCGATGACCGCCTCGAACAGGCCGATCGCGGCACCGTAGGAGAAGTTTCCGCTGACCACGCCGAGCCGGTAGAGATAGGTGGGTATCACGTCGGCGGTCGGGTAGGTCAGCGGGTTGTACAACAGCAGGATCTTCTCGAAGCCGACCGCCATGAACGCGCCGATGTTCAGGATCAGCAGCGTCATCATCGTCGGACGGATGCCGGGCAGCGTCACGTGCCAGGTCTGCCGCAGCCGGCCGGCGCCGTCGATCCTCGCGGCGTCGTAGAGCTCCTCGTCCAGCGTGGTCAGCGCCGCCAGGTAGAGGATCGTGCCCCAGCCGACGGTCTGCCACACCTCCGACGACACGTAGATCGTCCGGAACCACTCCGGGCGCTGCAGGAACGGGATCTCCGTCCCGGCCAGCGTGTTGACCGTGCCGTCCACGGAGAGCAGCTGGCCGACCATGCCGGCCACGATCACCACGGAGAGGAAGTGCGGCAGGTACGACACCGACTGCACGAACCGCTTGAGATGCTTGATCCGCACTTCGTTGAGCAGCAGCGCGAGCACGATCGGCAGCGGGAAGCAGATGATCAGCGTGAGCGTGCCGATGATCAGCGTGTTCGTGAAGACCTGCCAGAACGTCGGGTCGGCCAGGAACATCCGCACGTAGCGCAGCCCGACCCAGTCGTCGCCGAACGGGCTGCCGCCCGGCCGGAACCGGCGGAACGCGATCACGTTGCCGACCATCGGCGCGTACCGGAAGACCGCGAAGAACAGCAGCGGCAGTACGGCCAGCGAGTACAGCTGCCAGTCCCTGATCAGCGGCCTTCTCGCCCGTTTCGGCGGCGTGGCCGGGGCCGTCGGCGGCGCCTTCGTCAGCGTGACCATCCGCTCCTCCGAAACTTTCGGCGCCACCACCGGTACATCTGCCCGGAATTTAGGCGTGACATCTACACATGTCAAGGTCTCGATATCGTGGCGTTCCGGGTGTAGACAGGCTTTACCCGTACCGTCGATGGCTCTTGGGGTTGATCATGGCTTTTGACCGTCGCCGAAACTTCCGGTTCGGGTTTCGATGACTCAACCGACCATCGCGTTCATCGCGGAAGAGGTCGGCGTCTCCGTCACCACCGTGTCCAAGGTGCTCAACGGCCACGCCGACGTGGCCGCGGCCACCCGGGAACGCGTCGAGGACAGCCTGCGCCGCCACCGGTACCAGCGCCGCACCGCGCGCCGCGCCGCCGGCCACATCGACCTGGTCTTCCACGAGCTGGACTCGGTCTGGGCGATGGAGATCCTGCGCGGCGTCAGCGCGGTCGCCGGCCCGGACGGCACCCCGGTCGTCGTCTCGCACCTCGACGGCCGGCACCGCCCCGACCGCGCCGGGATCGACCGGCTGCTGTCCCGCCGGCCGCTCGGCATCATCATGGTGCTCTGCGCGGTCGCCGACGCCCAGCACCGCCAGCTCGCCCGCCGCGGCATCCCGCTGGTCATCGTGGACAACGACAGCGCGACCTCGGCCCGGGTGCCCACGGTCGGCGCGAACAACTGGAACGGCGGCCTGCTCGCCACCCGCCACCTGATCGAGCTCGGCCACCGCCGGATCGCGGTCGTCACCGGCCCGCGCGACGTGCTGTGCAGCCAGGCCCGCGTCGCCGGCTACCGCTTCGCCCACGAGACCGTCGACCTGCCGGTCGATCCCGCGCTGGTGCGCTACGGCGACTTCACCGCGGAGGCCGGGCTCGCGCACGGCCTCCGGCTGCTGGACCGCCCCGACCGGCCGTCCGCCGTCTTCGCCGGGTCGGACATGCAGGCGATGGGCGTGCTCCGCGCGGCCGAGCGCCTCGGTCTGTCCGTGCCGCGCGACCTCTCCGTGATCGGCTACGACGACCTGCCGATGGCCGCCTGGACCGGGCCCGCGCTCACCACCGTCAACCAGCCGCTGCGCGAGATGGCCGGCGCCGCCACCCGCATGCTGCTCGACCTGGCCCGCGGCGTCCCGGTCCCGGCCGACCGCATCGACTTCGTCACCGGCCTGGTGCTGCGCGAGACCACGGCCCCGCCCGCGTGAACGTGGAGAACTACACCGCGGACGTGCCGGAGCCGCCGGACTTCGACCGGTTCTGGGCGACCTCGCTGCGCCGGCCGGGCCCGGTGCTGCTCTCCGTCGAGCCGGTGCCGACCCGGCTGCGGCTGATCTCGACGTTCGACGTGTCGTTCGCCGGGTTCGGCGGGCACCCGATCCGCGCCTGGTACTCCCGCCCGTCGTTCGTCGAGGACGTGGTGCTGCCCGCGGTCGTCGAGTTCCCCGGCTACGGCCGCGGACGCGGGTTCCCGCACGAGCGGCTGACCTGGGTCTCGGCCGGGTACGCGCACCTGCTGATGGACGTGCGCGGCGCGGGCGGGCGCTACGGCAACGGCGGGGACACCCCCGACCCGGGCGCGGTGCCGGACGCGCCGTGGCCGGTGACCTGGGGGATCGGGTCGCCGGACACCTACTACTACCGGCGCCTGATCACCGACGCGGTACGGGCGGTGCTCGCGGTGCGCGCGCTGCCCGGGGTGGACGCATCCCGGGTGGCCGCGGTCGGCAACAGCCAGGGCGGGGGACTGGCGCTGGCCGTCGCCGGCCTGCTGCCGGACCTGGCCGCGCTGCTGGTCACCGCGCCGTTCCTGTGCGACATCCACCACTGTCTGTCGACGGTCGACACGTCACCCTACGCCGAAATATCGTCCTATCTCGCGGTGCGGCGGGACCTGACGCCCGCGGCCTACGACACGCTGTCCTACATGGACGGCGTCACGTTCGCCCGGCAGGCCACGGCCCCGGCCTGCTTCGGCACCGGGCTGCGCGACAACGTCTGCCCACCCACCAGCACGTACGCTGCGTTCAACGCCTACGGCGGTCCCCGCACCGACAAGGAGATCCACTCCTACCCCTTCAACGGTCACGAGGGCGGCGACGCGTTCCACGTCGCCCACCAACTGGAGTGGCTCACCACCCGCATGCCCCCGGAACCGGCCGGCTGACCACCGCCGCGCCGCCCTCAGCAGGTCGAGTGGATCAGCGCGCCGACCGGGGTGCCGCCGCCGGACAACTCGGTGTAGAGCGCCACGGCCGCGCGGGTCTCCAGCACGTGGACCACCACGCCGCGCTGCCGCAACGAGTCGGCCGTGGCGTCCGGCACCTGGAGCACCCCGTCCATGCCGGTGGACAGGATGACCGTGGTGGCGCCGTGCTCCAGCAGCTCCTCGGCGTCCGCCGGCTGCACGCCGGGACGGTGCCGGGTGCCGGTCTCCGACCAGTCCCACTCGCGCGCGCCGCCCGGCCACAGCTTGGCGTCCTTGAACTCGCCGGTGCCGGGCACCCGCACGATGCCCCACTCGACCGTGATCGCCGTCATCGGGTTGCACACTCCTCGCCGTCCGTGCCGCGGACGACATCGTCGGTCCTACTCGGTGAACTCGCAGAACAGCATCGCGCGGTCCGGGCGGCCGGCGGCGAGGTCGTCGTGGCGGACCAGGAACCGGGCGACGTGGACGTCGTCCGCGTGGAACTGCAGGAGTGGCACCCACTCGCTCATCACCCGGTGCAGTTCCTCCTCCTCGTTGCCGCGGACGTCGTCGACGCCGCGGGCCTCGAGGTTCTCGATCGCCATGGTGAGTTCGGCCGTGTCGTACAGGTGCGGGGAGTACAGCCCGCCGATGTGCCCGGTGTACCCGCCGAGATCGTAGTGGGAACCGTACTCCACGGCCGGCCACAGCTCGGCGAGCAGCGCGCGGAGCCGGTCCCGGTGCGGCACGGTGTCCGCCAGCCGCTGCTGGAAGTCGGACAGGCCGCGCGAGGTGTCCCGTGCCAGCCAGTGCGGCAGTTCCGGCCGGACGGTGGCGCGCAGCCGGTACTCGGGCGCGACGAACGGCCGCTCCGAGTCCGCGAACACCCACTCGCCGTGCTCCGGCTCGCTCGCCGGCACGGTCTCGGTGCCGGCTGGCACGTGCACGATCCGCGCGTACGCCTGCTGGCCGGTGATCGAGTAGGTCTCGTAGGCGTCCTCGTGGTGCAGGAAGACGAGCAGTGAGCCGTCCGCCGGCAGCGCCAGACCGTCGATCGTGGGCAGCGCCGCGCAGTCGAACTCCACCACGTACGGCAGCGGCCCCTCCGGCGATTCCGGCCAGGCCGTGCCGGCCGGCAGCCGGGGCAGCCCGCCGCTGCGCCCGACGGGCACACCCTTGTAGTACGGGCTCGTCCAGATCGAGAACCTGATGAACTCGGCGAACGCGGCCGCTTCCGTCGCCGGGATGCCCGACTCCACCGCCGCCCGGCGGAACTCGTCCCGATAATCCATGGCGGGCATGATCCCAGAACCCGGACCCCGCCGTGGGTACGGTGCGCGCCCGGCCGCCGCACCGATCATCCGCCGCCGTGCGGGCGCCCCCGGGTGTTCCGGCACCACCGGTGAACCGGCAGAGAGGCCGCCCGCGGCCGAACGGTGCCCGCGGGAGCATGCCCGGCGCGACCACGCCGGGAGCGGGAGACGGATCGTCAGCTTTTTCGCTCGGTCCGCGGCGGCGTGGTCAGGCGGCCCACCGCGGTCTCGATCGCGGTGCGGTGGGTGGCCGGGTCGGGGGAGTCCAGGCCGGTGCGGGTGAGTTCGAGGATCAGCGTGAGCAGCGTGGCGGGCGGCAGCGTGTCGTCGACGAGGCCGCGGCGCTGCGCGTCGGCGATCGCCTCGGTCTTGTCGGCGGTGGCCTTGCGGACGACGTCCGCGGTCATGCCGGCCCCGCCGCGTTCGAGGCGGTCCCAGTGGGCGACGCGCAGCAGTTCGGGGCGGTGGCGCTGCCAGTCCCACATGCGGATGGCGTAGCCGGGGAGGTCGTCACCGGTGATCGGCACGTCGTCCATGGTCTGCACCACGATGGCGTCGAAGACCGCGTCGAAGAGCTGGTCCTTGCTGCCGAAGTACTTGTAGATCATCGCCTTGTTCGCGCCGGAGGCGGCGGCGATGCGGTCGACGCGGGCACCGGCGATGCCGTACGCGGCGAACTCGGCCGTCGCGGCGTCGAGGATGCGGCGGCGGGTGCTGGCGGCGTCTCCGGGCATGACGACGAGTGTAGTAGGTAACTGGTTAGTTGCCACGGGCGCGGTCGCGTGACTATGGTGGCCAACTAGTTGGTTACCAAGGAGGACGCATGCCTGTCACCGTCAACGCCTTCGCGGCGCTGGAACGCGACGCACAGATCACGCCGTGGCGCTACGAGCAGCGCGACGCCCGGCCGCACGACGTGCGCGTCGACGTGTTGTACTGCGGGATCTGCCACACCGACCTGCACCACATCGGGCCGTGGGGCCGGCACTTCCCGGTCGTGCCGGGCCACGAGATGGTCGGCCGGGTGATCGAGACCGGCCCGGCGGTCACCGCCCACGCGGTGGGCGACCTGGTCGCGATCGGCCCGGTCGTCGACTCGTGCCGCACGTGCCCGCCGTGCCTGGCCGGCGACGAGACGCTGTGCCTGACCGTCGCGACCTCGACCTACGGCGCGGAGGACCGGCACGGCGACGGCATCACCCGCGGCGGGTACGCGGACCGGGTCGTCGCGGACGAGCGCTTTGTCTACCGGCTGCCGGACGGCCTCGACCCCGCGGCGGCCGCGCCGCTGCTCTGCGCCGGCAGCACCGTCTTCGCACCGCTGCGGCACTGGGCCGCCGGCCCGGGCACGACCGTCGGCATCGTCGGCATCGGCGGGCTCGGGCACCTCGGCGTGAAGTTCGCCCGCGCGCTCGGCGCGCACGTGGTCGCGTTCACCACCTCGGCCGCGAAGGCGGAGGACGCGCGGCGGCTGGGCGCGCACGAGGTGGTGCTGGCCGGCGACGCCGCCCAGCCGGTGAACCGTCTCGACCTGATCATCGACACCGTGCCCGCGGTGCACCCGATGACGCCGCTGGTGCAGGCGCTGCGAACGGACGGCACGCTGGTCACCGTGGGCCTGCCGGCCACGCTCGACGTGGCGCCGTTCGCGCTCGCGGTCGGCCGGAAGTCGATCGCCGGTGCGGGCGCGGGCGGCACCCGGGACACGCGCGAGATGCTGGAGTTCGCGGCCGCGCACGGCATCACCGCGGACATCGAGCTGCTCGGGACGGCCGACATCGACACCGGGCTGCGGCGCCTGGCGGCGAACGACGTGAAGTACCGCTTCGTGATCGACCTCAAGCGCTGACGATTCGCGCGCGGGCCCGGACCGTGGCCGCTCCCACCGATCGGCGGGAGCGGCCACGGCGCGCCGGCCCCCCTGCGCGGCGCCGGCCCCCTCAGCGGCCGCGGCGCGCCGGGATCTCAGTGGTCGCGGATGGCCGCCACGTCGCCGGCGAACAGCCCGGCCGGGTCCACGTCGTGGCGGATCCGCTCCACCCGGGCGCGGGTCCGCTCGTCGTAGGTGCGCTGCGGCTGCGTGAAGTGGTCGGCGAACGTCGGCGCGGTCAACCCGGTGGCGTACGGCGCGAGCGCGGCCCGCACCGCCGCCAGGTCCGCCTCGGTCCGCTCACCGGGCAGCCCGCAGGCCCAGTACAGCAGCGGCGCCTCGACCCGCTGGAACGCGCCGCCGTCCGGCGCGGGCTCCGCGAACGCGCCGCCGAGCTGCCGCAGCTCCACCGCGAGCAGCTCGGTCCGCCCGGCGGCGTCGAGCAGCGCCGCCCACCCGGCCTCGGGCAGCGACCGCAGCAGCAGCGTGTCGGACCGGAACGGGATCGGCTCCACCGGGTCCATGTGGGTCATCGGCAACGTCTCCGGCCCGGCCGGTGCCCACGTGCTGAACTCCGGCGCCGGCAGCGCCGCCAGCATCTCCGCCGCGACCTTCTCCGCGCGCTCCAGCTCCGCCGGGGACTCCGCGGCGACCGCGCCGTCCAGCACCAGGATGCGTCGCCCGGCCAGCGCCGGCGGCACCGTCGGCAGCGGCGGCACGTTCAGCAGCCGCAGCGACGAGGTCACCTCCCGCGGTGCGGTCTCCGCCCAGCGCTGCCACGCCGGCCCGGCCGTCGCCGCACCGGCCGCGTCCCACACGGCCATGCCGGTGACCACCCGGTGCATCGGTACGAGCGCCACCTCCACCTCGACGACCACGCCGAAGCCGCCGCCACCGCCGCGCAGCGCCCAGAACAGCTCCGGGTGCGCGGCGGCACTCGTCACCACGACCTCGCCCGCGGCCGTGACCAGCGTGATCGACCGGACCAGGTTCGCCGCGACGCCGAACCGGCGCCCGTAGAAGCTGATCCCGCCGTTGAGCAGGTAACCGACCGCGCCGACCGTGGCCGACGAGCCGTGCGCCGCGGTCAGCCCGTGCGCGACCGCCTCCGGCAGCACGTCACTCCAGCGCTTCCCGGCCGGGATGCGGGCCGTGCGGGTCGCCGGGTCGACCCGGACCGGCGCGTCGATCAGCGGGCGGAGCAGCAGCGCGCCGGTCACCGGCGCCGACCGGCCCATCGCGTGCCCGGTCGTGTGCACCCGCAGCGGCAGTCCGGCCCGGCGTGCGGTGGTGACCGCCCGGACGACGTCGCCGACCGAGCGGGCGGTGAACGCACCGGCCGGGTCGACCGGGGCAGCGAGCTGGAAGGCGGCGCACGCGGCCGCGTACTCGTCGGTTCCGGGCGGGCTGAACGGTGCCAGATCAGTCGAATCCATGCCCGGTACCGTCCCGCGGCGCCCCTACAGCCGGCTTGCAATCGGCATACCGCACCGACCTACAAATTACGTGCGATGGTTCGCGGTGCTCGGCCGTCCGGTACCCCCGACATCGAGCGGTTCCGGTGGCCGGCCGGGTGCTCGCGGCGGCGGACCGCCCGGCTCAGGCCCGGGAGGGAGGCGACCGCGGCGCCGGCGTCAGAGTGAGGCGAGCACGACCGGATCGGTGCAGCCCCTCGCGTACCCGCTGATGCGCTTCTCGATGTCCCTGGTCAGCAACCAGACGCCGATCCGGTCGGCGATCGGGCGGAGCCAGGCCGGGCGGCAGCGGAAGCTGTACCGCCACGTCGCCACGGTGTGGCCGGGCTCGCCCGGCGCCGGCGCGAACCGCCAGCCGCCCGCGAACATCTCGAAGAACCACGGCCCGCGCACCATCTTCATGCCCACGTTCGTCGGCGGCGCGAACGACACGTACTCGCTCACCATGCTCAGCCCGTGCCGGGACCGGGTGAACGTGCGCACGCCCTTGCCCGGCCGGGCCGCGCCGTCCATCAGGTACTGCCGGCGCACGAACGGATCCCAGCGGTAGCGCACCGGCGCGACCGTCTGCGACACCGCGAAGGCCACGTCCGGCGGTACGGGGACGGTGATGCTCGACTCGACCACGGGCATCCGCCCATTATCCGGTTCACCCGGCCGTTCCCGCCCGGTTCGTGACGCGGCAGGCGTCGTGCGCGCCGCGACCGTCGTCACCGTCGTGGTCTAGGGTCGCGACATGCCGGAGCTGATCCCGCCCACGACCGCGCTGCACGCGGAATGGCTGGCCGCGCACCGGGAGTGGGGACCGGGCGCGCACGAGGACGGCTTCGGGCTGCTGCCGGTCGACCGGCCGGAGACGCCCGCCGGGTTCGCTGCCTGGATCGCCCGGCTGGAGAACGCGCCGGACAGCACGTACCGGTGGATCGTCGACGGGGCCGAGATCGTGGGCGGCATCGCGCTGCGTCACGCGCTGTCCGGTTCCGCCGCGTCGATGGGCCACATCGGGTACGGGATCCGGCCGTCCGCGCGCCGGCGCGGGCTCGGCGGCTGGGCGCTGCGGCGGATGCTGGCGCACGCCCGCGAGGTCGGCCTCGACCGGGTGCTGCTGGTCTGCCTGGTGGACAACGAGGCGTCCGCGCGCCTGATCGAACGGCACGGCGGCGTGCTCGACGGCGCACCCGACGTGGTCCGGCGGTACTGGATCAGGTTGTCCGCATGATCGTTGAGGGTGAGCGGTGGGAGACGGCCGAGCAGATCGGCGCGGCGCGGCGGCGGTTCGAGGAGGCGATCCCGGGCTACCGGCCGCCGATGGCGCACGCGATCATGCTGCCCGGCGGCGACTTCGCGCGGATCAACGTCGGTGACGGTCTGCTGCCCGCGGTCATCCTGGCGACGCTGCTCGGCCACCGCGGCGGCGACGCGTCCTACCCGCTGGACGCCGCCACGCTCGACCGCGCGCTGGCCCTGCTGGCCCCGGCCGAGGCGTGCACCGCGCTGCGGCACCCGAACCTCGGCGTCTGGCGCTGGCTGCGCGGCGCCGACGGCCTGACCGCGGTCTTCGTCGCGTCGCTGGACGAGTCGGCCGACCCGGCGGTCAGCGCGCTGGTCGGCCGCCTGCTGGCCGGCCGGGTCGAGAACCCGGACGGCACCACCACGCTCTGGCGCCCGGTCGGCCCGGCCGAACTCGACCTGATCGCGCGGTCCGGCTATGCCGCGTTCCCGCCGCGGCTGCCGGACCAGCCCATCTTCTACCCGGTCCTGAACGAGGCCTACGCCGCGCGGATCGCCGCGGAGTGGAACGTGGAGGCCTCCGGCGCCGGCCACGTCACCCGGTTCCGGGTGGCCACCGACTTCGCCCGCCGCTACCCGAGCCGCCAGGCCGGCGGCCGGGAGATCGCCGAGCTGTGGATCCCGGCCGAGGACGTTCCCGAGCTGAACGCCCACCTGGTGGGCCCGATCGAGGTGGTCTCCTCGTCCGAGGACCGGGCGGTCTCACCGGGACCGTTCGGCGAGGTTCCGGAGAGTGAGTAGCTGGCGCCGGGCCATCACCAGGTCGCCGAGGCAGACGGCACAGCAGTCGCGTGCTGCCGTCTGGTTCCGGGACCAGCACGTAGGAGAGGACCGCACCCATGATCGTGCCGGTCAGCCGGCGCCCGGGGTCGATCGACACGATCCGGCCCCGGGGCCGGCCGAACGCGGTGGTGAACGGTTCACCGACCCGGGGGTCCGGCAGGTGCAGCAGCCGCCGGGGTGAGCGGCGGCCCAGGTTGTCGATCCAGTCGTAGGAGTACGGCGCGGCGCGGATCTGTGCGACCCACGGCCAGACCGCGTCGGCGGGCGCCCGTATGCGGATCCCGCGCCACGCCTCCAGCGCCGGTGCGGTGACGAAGTCGTCGCACGGGTAGCGGCGTGACACGTCCGCGCCGGTGACACCCCAGCGGTCGCCGATCACCGGCCGCGCCGGATCGTCGTGAACCGGTCGTCCATGGCGGCAGCGTGCCACCCGCACGCAAGTCAGGAGCCGCCGGCACGACTTCCGGCCGGCGCCGTGGCCGGGACCGGCGCGGATGCCCGCGGTGACCGGGCCGGTGCCGTCCCGCCGGAGATCATCGGCGGTGCACGGGCGGGACACAGGTCGCTCAAAGGGTCCGGGCGCTGAATGAACGGGTCATGAATCCGAACTTAAGGATCGACCCGTGCAACAGCTGATCGTCATCGCGGTCGACCTGGTCGCCATCGGCGTCCTGGTCTTCGCCGTCTACTTCCCCCGCCACCACCGCCGGGACCTCGTCGCCGCGTTCCTCGGGGTCAACATCGGCGTGCTGGCCGTCTCCCTGGTGCTCGCCTCGTCCACGGTCGGCGTCGGGCTCGGCCTCGGGCTCTTCGGGGTGCTGTCGATCATCCGGCTGCGGTCGGACGAGATCGCCCAGCACGAGGTCGCCTACTACTTCGCGGCGCTGGCGCTGGGCCTGCTGGCCGGGCTGAGCGGCACCGTCACGCCGCTGACCGCCGCGCTGATGGCGCTGGTCGTGGCCGCGCTGGTGGCCGGCGACCACCCGGCGCTGTTCCGCCGGCACCGCGCCCGGACACTGCGGCTGGACACCGCGCACACGGACGAGGCCGCGCTCACCGCACACCTGGAGGTGCTGCTCGGCGCGCGCGTGCTGCACGTGTCGATCAAGAGCGTGGACCTGGTCAACGACACCACGCTCGCGGAGGTCCGCTACCTGGCGCCGCCGCGCCGCGCCCGGGTCGCCGACCGCGGGCCGGCGCTGGAGCGGATCGAGGCCGGGCGGTGACGCCGATCGCGCTGGACGAGCTGGTGGCGCGCGCCGCGCTGCTGCACCGGGTGGACCGCAAGTACGTGCTCTCCGGCGCGGAGCTGAGCGCGTTCCTCGACCGGCTCGGCGACGACACCCGCGTCCTGGAGATCGACGGCCGTCGCACGTTCCGCTACCGCTCCGACTACCTGGACACGCCGGCGCTGACCAGCTACCTCGGCGCGGCCCACCGCCGGCGGCGCAGGTTCAAGATCAGATTCCGGCGGTACGAGGAGAGCGGCGCCCGGTTCATCGAGGTGAAGACGCGCGGGAACCGTGGTGGCACGGTCAAGGAGCGGATCCCGCACGACGCCGCCACGCTCACCCCGGACGGGCTCGCCTACGTCACGGCGGTGCTCGGTGCGGCCGGGATCCCCGCCGCCGGGCTGCGCCTGTCCCCGGCGCTGACCACCCGCTACCGCCGCACCACGCTCTTCCTGCCCGGCAGCGGTTCGCGGGTGACCGTCGACGAGGAGCTCGGCTGGGAGCTGCCGGACGGTACCGCGCGCCGGGTGCCGGACCGGTTCGTGGTCGAGACCAAGTCGGCGGGCGGCGCCTCCGCGGCCGACCGCGTGCTCTGGTCGCTCGGCCGCCGCCCGTGCCCGGTCTCGAAGTACGCCACCGGCCTGGCCGCGCTCCGGCCCGGCCTGCCCGCCAACCGCTGGCTGCCGGTCCTGCGCCGGCTCGCCCCCGTTCCCACCGCACACCACCTGACCGCACCGCTGAAAGGCAGCCGAGCATGAAGTCCTCCCGTAAGAAGATCGTCGCCGCCGTGACGTCGCTGGTTCTGGCCGGTGCGATGCTGACCGGCTGCTCGACGGCCGCCTCGTCCACCGCCGCGGCGGACACGGCCGCGGCCACCGCGTACGTCGACGGCGCGCAGACCGCGGAGTCCGTGCTCGCGGCGAACACGGCGGTGCACACCGCGGACGCGGCCTACGACGCGTCCACCGCGGTCGGGATCGCACTGACCGGTTCGTCCGCGACCGTGGACGGCGACGGCGTGACCGTCGACGGCGGCACGGTCACGATCACCGCGGCCGGGACGTACCGGATCAGCGGCACGCTCACCGACGGCCAGATCGTGGTCGCCGCGGACGGCGCCACGGTCACGCTGGTGCTGGCCGGCGCCACCGTCTCCAGCAGCAGCACGGCCGCGATCGCGGTCACCGCCGCCGAGCGCGTCGTGGTGATCCTGGCCGACGGCACCACCAGCACGCTCTCCGACACCTCCGGTTACGCGGCCGACGCGGACGTGAACGCGGCGCTGTTCAGCGCCGCGGACCTGACCGTCGCCGGCGACGGCGCGCTGGTCGTGCACGGCAACGGCAACGACGGCATCGCGAGCAAGGACGGCCTGCTGATCACCGCCGGCACGATCACGGTCGAGGCGGCGGACGACGGCATCCGCGGCAAGGACTACCTGTCGGTGACCGGCGGCGCGATCACGGTCACCGCCGGCGGCGACGGGCTCAAGGCGGACAACGACACCGACGCGGACGCGGGCTTCGTCGTGGTCGGCGGCGGCACGGTCACGGTCACCGCGGGCGGCGACGGTGTCGACGCGGTCACCGACGTGGTGGTCACCGGCGGCACGGTCACGGTCGCGGCCGGTGGCGGGCACGGCGCGGCGGCCGGCGACGACACCTCGATGAAGGGCGTCAAGTCCGGCGTGGTCACGGTGCTGGCGGGCGGCACGATCGCGGCCGACGCCTCCGACGACGCGGTGCACAGCGACGGCTCCGTGCACCTGTCCGGGGCCACGGTGACGCTGGCGGCCGGCGACGACGCCGTACACGCGGAGAACGCCCTGGTCGTGGACGGCGGTGCGGTCGAGGTCAGCACGTCCGGCGAAGGGCTGGAGGCGGCGGACATCACGGTCGCGGCCGGCAGCGTGCACGTGGTCTCCACCGACGACGGCCTGAACGCGTCCGGCGGTACGTCCACCGGCGGCGGCGGGGGCCCCGGCGGTGAGATGGCGGCCGGCGACTTCTCCGTCACGGTCACCGGCGGCACGCTGGTCGTCGACGCGAACGGCGACGGCCTCGACTCCAACGGCACGGCCACGATCAGCGGCGGCACCGTGGTGGTCAACGGCCCGGCCGGCCAGGGCAACGGCGCGCTGGACGTGAACGGCACGCTCACCGTCACCGGCGGCGTGCTGGTCGCGGCCGGCAGCTCCGGCATGGCCGTGGCACCGTCGGCCGACTCCGCCCAGGGCTGGGTCTCCGTCACGTTCGACTCCACGATCGCGGCCGGCACGACACTGCAGCTGGCCGACGCGGACGGCACCGTGATCGCCACGTTCACCACCTCGAAGGAACTGCAGAACCTGGTCTTCTCCGCCGCCGATATCACCAGCGGCGAGGAGTACACGGTCTACCGCGGCGGGTCCGCGTCCGGTGGCAGCACCGGCGGGCTGGCCGGCGCCGGCGAGCTCGGCTCCGCGACCCGGATCGCCACGGCCACCGCGGGTGAGGCGCCGGCCGGCGGCTTCGGCCCGGGCGGCGGCAACCGCGGAGGGCAGCGCGGATGACCCGGCGACTGTCCCGCAGGGCGGTGCTGGCCGGCGGGCTGGGCGCGTTCGTCGCGGCCGCCGGCGGCACCGGCGCCTGGGCGCTCGACCGGTACGTCGTCGACCACGTCGAGGTGGCGAACGCGTCCGCGCTCACCGACCTGGCCGACGTGTCCGGCACCGGCACCGCGACCGCGACCGGCTACACCAGCGACACCGCGGCGATCACGATCGAGACGGTGGACACCGGCTCCGTGCGGTACTTCGTCGCGGACGTCACGGTCACGGACGCGACCATCGTCCGGGCCGCGTTCGCGAACGACCAGTTCGGCGAGAACATCATCGCGAACCCGTCCGAGATCGCGGCCGGGGCCGGCGCGATCCTGGCGATCAACGGTGACTACTACGGGTTCCGGGACACCGGGATCGTGATCCGCAACGGCGTCGCGTTCCGCGACCGGGGCGCCCGGCAGGGACTGGCGATCCACACCGACGGCAGCGCGCGGCTCTACGACGAGACCGCCACCACCGCGGACGCGCTGCTCGCCGACGGGGTCTGGCACACGCTGTCGTTCGGTCCCGGTCTGGTGGAGAACGGCGCGGTGCTGGCCGGCATCGACTCCGTCGAGATCGACACCAACGTCGGCAACCACTCGGTGCAGGGCAACCAGCCGCGTACCGGCATCGGGCTGGTCGACGCGAACCACTGGCTGTTCGTGGTCGTCGACGGTCGCAGCGACGCCAGCGCGGGCCTGACCATGAGCGGTTTCGCCCGGGTCTTCGCGGACCGGGGCGCGTCCGTGGCGTACAACCTGGACGGCGGCGGCTCCACCGCGATGATCTTCGATGGTGGCCTGGTGAACGACCCGCTCGGCCGCGGTCAGGAACGCGGCACCAGCGACATCCTGTACGTGGCCGGCTGATGTCCGCGGTCATCCTGATCCCCGCGTACGAGCCGGACGGGAAGCTCACCGACCTTCTCGTCCGGCTCGCCGGGCACGACGTCGTGGTGGTCGACGACGGCAGCGGGCGCCGCTACGCCGACGTCTTCGCCCGGGCCCGCGCGCTCGGCGCCGAGGTGGTCACGCACGACCGCAACCGCGGCAAGGGCGCGGCGCTGAAGACCGGGTTCGCGCACGTCCGGGCGTACCATCCGGGCCGGGACGTGGTCTGCGCGGACAGCGACGGCCAGCACCGTCCCGGCGACATCGAGGCGGTCGCCGCCCGGCTGGCGTCCGGCGGCGCCGACCTGGTGCTCGGCGCCCGCCGGTTCACCGGCCCGGTCCCGGCACGCAGCCGGTTCGGCAACGCCTGCACCCGCGCGGTGTTCCGGCTCGCCACCGGCCGCGGCCTCGCCGACACGCAGACCGGCCTCCGCGGCTACCCGGCCCGGCACCTGCCGTGGCTGTGCGCGGTCCCCGGCGCGCGCTTCGAGTACGAGCAGCGCCTGCTGCTGCGCGCGGTCCGCGACCGGTGGACGATCGCGGAGGTGCCGATCGCCACCGTCTACCTGGCCGGGAACGCGTCCTCGCACTTCCGGCCGCTGCGGGACTCCACCCGGGTGTACGGGCCGCTGCTCGCCTACGGCGCCTCGTCGCTGCTGGCGTTCGCGCTGGACACCGGGCTGTTCCTGGCCCTGGCCGCGCTCACCGGCGGCGTCGCCGGCCCGGCCGTGCTCGCCCGGCTGGCCAGCGCCACGCTCAACTTCACGGTCAACCACCGGTGCGTCTTCCGCGGCGCCGCGCCACCGGCCCGGGCCGCGCGCGACTACGCGCTGCTCGCCGCCGTGCTCCTGGCGGCCAACGTGGTGCTGCTGACCGTGCTCACCACGGCGACCGGCTCCACCCTGGCCGCCAAGATTCTGACCGAGGGCGTGCTGCTGGCCGCGAGCTTCCTGGCGCAGCGGCACGTGGTGTTCGCCCGTCGCCGCGTCCTCGCCGACCGCCGCCCGCCCGGCCCGGTCCCGGACGGCACGCCGGCCCGTCCGACGGTCGGGGCCGGCGACCGCGGGTAGCGGGTTCCGCCGCATCCACAAGGAACTCGGCTGACACCGCCGCCGGGCGGCGCAACTTCCGATGGCGGCGGCGCAACCCGGGCCGCCGAGCGCTGCTCGCACTGAGCAGCGCCTTCGCCGACAGGGGCTACCGAGGCGCCCACGACGGCGGCTTCTCCGAATCGGCCGGAGCCGCTGCCGCGGCCCTGCAGAGGGTCCATCGGGACAGGGGTATCGCCGCCGATACTGGCCGGTTCTCCCGCCGATCGTCTCCCGGCCGCGGCCACGGCCATCAGAGGAGGTCCTGAGCGATGAAGTCGGCGCCCTGCATACCGATGACCACGCTGGGGGCCATCGTGTTCGCCACTGGCACGTGCGGCAGTACCGAGGCGTCCACCACCCGCAAGCCGCTGACTCCCCGCACCCGTAACCGGGAGTCGACCACCGCGTCCTCGCCCTGGCCCATGGCTGCCGTGCCGCTCTGGTGCCAGAAGGTCTGCGTACCGCGGCGCAGGTAGTCGATGACGGCCTCGCGATCGGCGTCCCGGGGCGGGAACACCCGCTCGGACAGGTATCCGGCCAGCTCCGGTGAGTCCGCGATCGCGCTGACCCGCTCGACCGCATCCAGCAGCGCGGGGATGTCGGCGGGATCGTTCAGCCAGCCTGTCCGGATCAGCGGCGGCTGCGAGGCGTCCCCGGCGGACAGCCGGACCTCGCCCCGGCTGTGCAGACGCACACCGGTCAGGAACGTGACCCCTTGTTCGGGTACGCCGCCGTCGGCGGCGATGACGGGCGAGACGCTGATTGAGGCCTCCACGTAGACCACCACTGCCGGCCCCTCCGGATCGGTCAGGTTCCACAGGATGCCGGTGACGGCCTGCAACGGGGAGGGCAGATCGGCGCCGTCCCGCACACCCCAGACCAGGGGCACGTTGACGTGATCGTGCAGGTTGCGTCCGACGCCGGGTAGGTGCCGGCGCACCAGGATGCCGTTCTGCTCCAAGTGCTCCCGGTCGCCCACGCCCGAACGCATGAGCACCACAGGCGTGTTGATCGCGCCGAGGGACAACACCACCTCCCGTTCGGCGTGCAGTTCCCTGCCGTCGAGGAGTGTGACCCCGGCGGCGCGGCCGCCCTCGAAGATGACCCGGTCGACCACGGCGCCGGTGAGCACGGTGAGGTTTGCGCGCCCCTGCTGCGGGACGACGAAGGAACGGTAGGGGGACTGCCGGTGTCCGTCGTGAATGTTGGCATCGCGCCGCGCCGTTCCGGCCTGCTGCTCCATCAGCGCGCCGTTCAGGCTGTCACCCCGCGGGATGCCGTTGCCTTCGGCGGCTTTCTGAACAGCGTCGAAGAAGCCGTGGTCGTCGGGGAACTGCTGGATCCGCATCGGCCCGGACCGGCCCCGGCGCGGGTCCTGTCCATCGGGGTCGCCCCGGTAGGACTCCACCCGGCGATAGATGTCCAGGACGTGCTCGTAGTCCCACACGTCGTCACCGGCGACGCGCGCGTAGGAGTCCCAGTCGGCCTGGTGCCCCCGCGCCCACACGCACGCGTTCACGCTGCCGCCGCCGCCCAGACCGCGTCCCATCGGGAAATACGCCGGCTGCCCACTCAGCTGCGGCTCGGGCTCGGTAAGAAAGTTCCACACCCCCTCCGTGCCTAAGTTCGTCGGCCACAGCGAAGGATTCCGCACGTTCTCGCGCTCGTCGTCACCGCCGGCCTCCAGCAGCAGGACGCTCAGGCCGGTCTCGGCCGCCAGCCGTCCCGCCACCGTGGAACCGGCTGACCCGGCACCGCAGACGATGACGTCGAACCGGGCGTCCAGGGCCAGCTCATCGTTGTTCACGTCCGCACTGCTCATGCTCTCTCACCTTTCGTTGCACCGGTGCACGCACCTCAACCTATGAGCTCGACCGCGCCGTAGGCAGGGCCTGCCAGGCCCCCTCTCACCGGGGAATCTCAGCATCGGCACGGCTTCGGGTGAGACGAAAAGGACGGCCGGTCAGCGACCGTCGCCCTACAAGAGGGATCGCCCGGCCTGGGATCGACCGGCCGTGGTAACGCATGTTCGTCGACGTGCACTCTGCCCTCAGGAGCTCGGAGGGATGTAGAACAATGACGGATCTGACGGGTAAGGTCGCTGTCGTAACCGGATCGTCGCGCGGCATCGGCAAGGCGATCGCTCAGCGATACGCGAGCCTGGGTGCGAGCGTGGTCGTCAACTACGCCAACGATCAGGACAATGCACTTCGTACGGTGAAGGAGATCGAAGAGGCCGGTGGCCGCGCGATCGCGGTCCGTGCTGATGTATCGCGGCTGCCGGATATCGACGTGCTGTTCCGGGCGGCGGTGGATACGTTCGGCTCCCTCGACATCGTGGTGGCCAATGCCGGCATCGAGATCATTCTTCAACCGGTGGCCGAGGTGACCGAGGAGGAGTTCGACCGGCTGTTCGCCATCAACACCAAAGGCGCTTTCTTCACTCTGCAGAAAGCGGCGGAGCTGCTGTCCGACGGTGGCCGGCTGATCAACATCGGATCGACCACGACGGTGAGCCCGTATCCGGGAATGGGTCTGTACGCGTCCAGCAAGGCCGCGGCGCTGAAACTGGTCGAGATCATGGCGCTGGAGCTGGGGCCGCGCGACATCACCGTCAACACCGTCCTGCCCAGTGCGATCACCGGGGCCGGTGTCTTCACCGATGTGACCGTGGGGGACACCTTCCACCAGATGAATGAGACGCGGCCGCTCGGCGGCCGTCCGGGCACGGTGGCCGACGTGGCCGACGCGGCCGAGTACTTCGCCGGTGACCTGGCCGCCTGGGTCAGCGGACAGACGCTGGTGGTGGCCGGCGGGGCCGTGCAGTGATCAGGGGGTACGCCGGGCAGCGGCCGCTCCCCGGCGTACCGGCCGGTGGTGGCGCGGACCCGGGGCCCGCGCCACGCCCGTCAGCGCCGCAGGGTCAGCAGTCCCGGCCGGTACGGCAGGAGGCCGTAGTCCCCGCCGGAGTTGGGGGAGCGGCCCTGGTAGAGGAGCTGGAGGTTGCAGGGGTCGATGGTCATGGTCTGGTCGGCGTTGGTGCGGAGCAGTTCGCCGTGGCTGATGTCGTTGGTCCAGGTGGCGCCGCTGTTGGCCTTGCCGGCGAACGGGTTGCTCTCGGAGGTGGCCTGGGGCGTCCAGGATCCGCCGAGGTTGTTGGTGGTGAAGGAGCGGAAGTAGCGTCCGTTCGCGCCGATCGCCTCGACGATCATGAGGTACTGGTTCTGTCCGGCGACCTTGTAGACCTGGACGGCTTCGAAGAGGTTGTTGGTGGTGTCGCTCATGACGACGGTGGAGTTCGCGCCGAAGCTGCCGGGGAAGTTCCCGATCGGCATGCCGGCGCGGTAGATCTTGCCGTTGTCGCCGGCGAAGAACAGGTACATGGTCGTGCCGTCACCGATGATCGCTTGGTCGATGGGGCCGGTGCCGGAGCCGGTGATGCTGCCGGAGAACAGTGTCTGGGGTGCGGACCAGCCGTTGGGGTTGGTCGGGTCGGTGGAGGTGCGGTAGGAGAACGCCGGTCCGCCCCACTGGTAGGCGAGGACCCACAGGTTGCGTGGGGCGAAGTAGAACAGCGACGGCGCGACCGTGGCCGAGGACATCGCGTTCTGGCTCGCGGAGGCCATCTCCGACCAGTTCGTGAACAGGCTGAAGTTCATCGAGCCCCACCGCGTACCGGTGTCGTGGGTGGTGGCGTAGACGAGCTGCCTGCCGTTGTACGGCGCGACGGTGAAGTCCTTCAGCGACACCCACCCGGACCGCGGCGTGGCCAGCACGCCGGTCGAGCTCCACCGGTACGTCGACGGCAGCGCGCAGCCGCCGGTCGGCGGCGGGGTGGTCGGCGCGGGAGTGGTCGGTGCCGGGGTGGTCGGTGCCGGAGTCGTCGGTGTGGTGCCTCCGTTGCAGGCCACGCCGTTGACCGCGAAGTCCGCCGGCGCCGGGTTGCCGCCGGTCGTCGACCCGTTGAAACCGAACGACACGGTGCCGTTCGTCGGCACCGACCCGTTGTAGCTCACGTTGCGGGCGGTAACCGCCGATCCGTTCTGGGTCAGCGTCGTGTTCCATGCTTGGACGACCGTCTGGCCCGCACCGTACGACCAGCTCAGGGTCCACCCGGTCAGCGCGTCACCGAGGTTCGTGATCGTCACGCTCGCGCCGAAGCCACCCTGCCACTCCGACGTCACCGCGTAGTTCACCGCGCAGCCCGCGGCCGCCGCCCGGGCCGGCAGGGTCACCCCGACCGCGGCGGACGCCAGCAACGCCACGCTCGCCGCGGTCACCGCTCTGGACATTCTCATGGGCGCGCACTCTCCTTCACGTCGACGCAATAGATCTAACATCGTCGATGTTAGGTCGCCCGCGATTTCCGGCAGTGGCGGGCCGAACGAGCATCGAGCCAGCTCACGGCCGCAGCTCAGTCGCCGTAACACTTTCCCGCACGGCGTTTCTGACGCATCAAGGCAAAAGCCGCCCGACGTCCCGGCTCCGGTGCCGCGTACCGCAACCCGAGGCCGGCGCCGAGATCGTGCGCCGGCCGCCGGGGCTCACTCGCCGAGGGTCACCTTCAGGACGCGTTCGGCGCTGTTGCCGGGGACGCTGTCCTTGTCGCCGCGCGTGCTGGTCGTCAGCCACAGGTTGCCGTCGATCGACGGTTCGACGGTCCGCAGCCGGCCGTAGGTGCCGACGAAGTACTGCTGCACGTCGGTCAGCGTGTCCCCGCTGATCACCGCCCGGTAGACCCGCGTGCCGCGCAGGCAGGCGATGTAGAGCACGTCGCGGACGACGGCGATGCCGCTGCACGAGGCCGCCGCGACCGGGTAGGTGCGCACCGGCGCGATCAGCCCGGGCCCGGCACAGTCACCGGCGGTGCCCTCGCAGGCCGGCCAGCCGTAGTTGCCGCCCCTCACCACCAGGTTGGTCTCGTCCATGACGTTGTTGCCGAACTCCTGCTCCCACAGCCGGCCCCGCGAGTCGAACGCCAGACCCTGCGGGTTGCGGTGCCCGTAACTCCAGACGTAGCTGCCGGCGAACGGGTTGTCGGCCGGCACGCTGCCGTCCGGGTGCAGCCGCAGCACCTTGCCACCGAGGCTGGCCAGGTCCTGCGCCTGGTCGGGATCCTGGCCGTCGCCGGCCGCGGCGTACAGCATGCCGTCCGGGCCGAACCGGAGCCGGCCACCGTTGTGGTACTTGTTGCGTGGAATCCCGGTGAGGAGCACCTCGCGCGTCTCGGTCCGGAGCGTCCCGTCGTAGCGGATCCGGACGATCCGGTTGTCCGTGGCGCTGGTGTGATAGACGTACAGCCATCCGTCGGTCGCGAAGTCCGGCGAGATCGCCAGGCCCAGCACGCCGCCCTCGCCGTTGGTGCCCGCCACGTCCGGTACGGTGCCGACGCTGCGCTTGCCGCTGCCGTCGGGGTTCATGACCATGATGTCGAAGACGTCCCGGCGGCCGTAGAGCACCGACCCGTCGGGCAACTGCACCAGCCCCCACGGCAGGTCGGACTCGGCGGTCACCTCGGCGACACCGCACACCGGGCCGGCACAGCCGGCCCCGGTCGTGACGTCGACCGGTTCGCTCCGCGCGGAGGCATTGCCCTGCGCGTCCCGGGCCAGCACCGTGTACCGGTAGCCGGTCCGCGGGCGCAGCCCGCTGTCGGTGAACGAGGTCGCGGGCGGGTTGGCGGCCGAGCCGGTGACGGTGCCGACCGGTTCGCCGTCGCGGTGGACGACGTACGCGGTGACCGCCACGTCGTCCGTGGCGGCCGCCCAGGAGAGGGCGACCGTGGTGCCGGTGGCGGTGGCGGACAGCCCACCCGGCGTGGTCGGCGCCTCCCGGTCCGCTTCACAGAACGGCGGGGTGACGGTCACGGTGGGACCCGCCTGCGAGACGTTGCCGGCCGCGTCCCGCGCGTTGACGTACCAGCCCCAGGTGGCGCCGCCGACGACCGGCAGCGTCGCCGATGTCGTGTCCCCCGGCACGGACCGCACCAGCTGCCCGTCGTGGTAGACGTCGTAGGCGGCGACCCCGACGTCATCGGTGGCCGCCGACCAGGTCAGCACCGCCGATTCGCAGGTGACCGCGTCGACGCGCAGTTCGGCCGGGGCGGTCGGCGGGGTGGTGTCGCCCGCGGCGGCACCGGGTGCGAGCAGTGCGGGGATCAACAGAATCGCCGCGAGGGTACGCATGAGGAACACCTTTCGGAGCGGCCGGGCGATCAGTACGGGTAACCGGGTACGCCGAGCGCGATGGCATGGATCCCGTAGTCGCCCGTGCTGCCGGCGGTGATGTAGAGGGTGCGCCGGTCGGGGCCGCCGAACGCCGCGTTGGTGGCCTGCCGGCCGGTCGAGATCGTGCCGAGCTGGGCTCCGGCCGGGGAGAACACGTACACCCGGCCCGCGTGGTGCGATACCCAGTAGACGTTCCCGGCGCAGTCCACGGTCACCCCGTCGGGGCTCGCGACGGTGGCGAAGACGGTCCGGCCCGCCGTGCTGCCGTCCGGGCGCACGGCGTACGCGTAGATCCGGTTCTCGCCGAAGGCGCCGACGTAGAGCGTGCTCCCGTCCGGGGACAGGGCGATGCCGTTCGGTTGCCGCACGGTGTCGTCGACCAGGCTGACCTGCCCGTCGAGCACCCGGAACACCCCGGTCCGGCCGCCCATCGCGTCTGGCCGGCGGCCCCGCTGGAAGTCCGGGTCGGTGAAGTAGACGACGCCGTCGGAGCGCACCGCCACGTCGTTCGGGGAGTTGAACGCCCGGCCCTGGTAGTCGGCGGCGATCACGGTGCGGGCCCGGTCGCTCAGCCGGAACGCGGACACACCGCGGTTGTCGTGGGTGGCGGCGATGATCTGCTGCCCGTCCGGGCTCAGCGCCAGCCCGTTGCTGCCGGAGGCGGTGACGAACGGCTCGGCCGCGGCCGGCGGGGCCAGCCGCCGGATCGCCGAGGGCTGCACCTGCTCCGGCCCGGCGGCGGCGCCGAGGTCGGAGACCAGCAGGTGGCCGGTCTCGGCGATCCACACCGGACCCTCCAGGAACGCGAAGCCACCCTGGAGCCGGGTGGCGGAGCTCGCGGGACCGGGCAGGGGCGGCTCGGTGGGGATGCCGGCCGGGCAGACTCCCGGCGGCGCCCCCGCGGGACCCTCCCGGGCGGCGGCCGGCGCGGCAGGCACCGCGACGAGCAGAAGGCACACGGCCGCGGCACGTGCCACGGCCCGCCCGGGCGCGGCAATGGAATCGACGTTCATGAATGAACTGTAACCGGTACCGGACGGCGGCGCCCGCGAGACGTCACCCGGAGCCGGATCCGGTCGCTCGCGCGATCACCGCCGGTCGCGAGTCATCGGCCCCACGAACTCGGCCACCGGCGACCAGAGGTTTCCACCGGGGCTCGTCGACCATGGTCCGATGCCCGTGAGGGCTGCTCCGGTCGGCGGTCCTGGGTCGAGCGAGCCGAGCTCGACGCCGGGCGGCGACACCGACGGCCAGCACGACCACCCGGCTGACCGTCGCCGCGACCGAGCCGGGCGCACCTCGCCGCCGGTGACGCACCGCGGCGCCGAGCGGTTCAGGCGGTGCCGACGGTACGGAGGACGGCCAGGATCAGGGCGCGGGTGACCGTCACGACGTCGGTCAGCCGCACCTGCTCCTGCGGGCTGTGGGCGTGCCGGACGTCGCCGGGGCCGTACTGCAGCGTGGGAATGCCGGCACCGGCGTACAACCGCAGGTCACTGCCGTACGGTGCGCCCCGCTCGGCGGGCCGGGGCCTGCCGGTGACGTCGGCGTGCGCGTCGCCGACCACGGCCGCGAGCGGGTGCCCGGCCGGCAGCCGACCGCTGGCGAACTGCCCGCCCGGCCAGGTCACCGTGGCCGGGTGCTCGCGCAGCCACGGGTCGCCGGCGCACGCCTCGGCGACGCACTCCTCCAGGTCGGCCCGGGCACGGGCCGGGTCCTCGTCCAGGCGTACCCCGAGCCGTCCCTCCGCGACCAGCAGGTCCGGCACGCTGCTCGCCCAGTCACCGGCCCGCACCGTGCCGACCGACAGCGGGTACGGGATGGGGTACTCCGCCATCAGCGGGCCGGGGTCGGCGTTGCGGCGCGCCTCGAGTCGGGCGAGCGCCGCGTGGATCGGCAGGTAGGCGTCGATCGCGCTGATCCCGGCGTAGCGGGTGCTGCCGTGCGTCGCCCGGCCCGGGACCGCGATGCGGAACGTCAGCGCCCCCGCGTTCGCGATCATGATGGCGCCGCTCGTCGGCTCGGTGATGATGCACGCGTCACCGGTGTGCCCGCGCCGCAGGGTGGCGAACGCGCCGAGCCCGCCGTCCTCCTCGCTGACGACGAAGTGGGTCGCCACCCGCCCGCGCAACCGGACGCCCGACCGCTGGATCGCCTCCAGCGCCGCGAGGATCGCCACCACGCCGGCCTTCATGTCACACGCGCCCCGGCCGTGCACCACGTCCCCGGCCACCCGGGCCCGGAACGGGTCACCGGCCCACTGCGCCGGATCACCCGGCGGCACGACGTCGACGTGCCCCTGAAGGACGAGCGTCGGCCCGTCGTCGCGGCCGCGTTCGCTGCCGACCAGGCCCCAGCCCTCGGTACGCGGCGCCTCACCGCCCGGGAAGTCCGGGTCGGCCTGCAGCGCGGACAGGTCCAGCGACCACAGATCGACGTCCAGGTCCATCAGCTCCAGGCGGCGCGCGAGCCGGTGCTGCAACTCGGACTCCGCCGGGCTGCCGGTCACGCTGGGAACGGCAAGCAGGTCCAGCACCGCGCGCGCAACAGCGGTCTCGTCCACGGCTGCCAGCGCGGACGCTTCCACGCTGCTGATCGTCGACGGCATCGCGACACTCCCCGCGGCAGATGACATCCCGGCAGGCCGGAAGCCTACGTCCGCCCGACCCCGCGAGCAATCACCGCGACGCCCTCCCCCCGGTCCTCCGGGCCACTATTACGCGTCCGCGGCACGCCGCCGCCCCGCCGATGCCGCTGAACCCACCGGCCGTTCACGCGCCACAATCGGCCACCTGGGCGTTTCGATCCGACGGGCCAGAGCGCCTCAGGCCGACCGCCCCCGCCGGTTCGACCGGCCGGCGTCCCGCCGCTGTCACGATCCGGACGGCACCACCACCGCAACCGCACCTGTCCGACCGGAAGCGCCGGCGAGGGCACGCTCTACCTCTGTGCGAGGAACGTCGGCTACTCGATCGATTGGCAGATGAAAGCGTCGTTGGCGGTCGCGGCGTTGCGTCACGCGGTGAGGTTGCGGGCGCCGGCCGGCACGACCGTGCATCCGGACAGGGGCAGCCAATTTCGATCCCGGAAGTTCGTCAAAGCACTGCACCGCAACGGTTCAGTCGGTTCGATGGGCCGGGTCGGTGCGTGTGGCGACAATGCCGAGATGGCGTCGTTCCTCGCTCTGCTGGAAAGAACGTCCTCGATCGGCAGCGGTGGCAGACCCACCAGGGGCTACATCTGGCGATCGTGACCTAGATCGAGCGGGCCTGCCACCGCCGGCGCCGCCAGGCCCGCCTCGGCAGGCTCACCCCGATCGAGTTCGAGACAATCAACAGGCACACAACCGCGGCCTGAACCACTCAAGCCCGCGAATCAACTGAACCCGGGGCAATCCCGGTAGATCTTTGCGGAGGCCGTGGACGAAGCTGTGCAGGGCGGGAAGGTCGTCGGCGTTGACGGTGGCCATCCACTGCGGTGATGCGCAGACGACGATACGTGACCAGGTGTCCCGTCCGGCGGAAAATGGCACCGGTGTGACCACCTGAGCTGCGGCGGTGCCACGTTCGTGCGGACGGGACCAAGGTGGTTGTCCGGAGCTGTCTGGCGCCCTCCATGTCCGGATCGCCGCCGGCCGCCAACACTGCTCAACCTCGAAGAGCCACAATGGTTGACCGTTCGCGACGACCGACGGTCTTCCGGGGGACACCGAGAAAGGACCGCGCAGGTGGACGATCCGCGACTGATGCCGTTCCTCGAGCACGTCGAGGTCCTACGTCGGCTTGACCGGGGTCGCGACGTCTTCGGAGCGAAGCGCCACCACTGGCAGGTCCAGCCGCCGCTGGGCGAGGAGCCGGTCGCAACCCTGGAACAGGACCTCGGCTACGCCCTTCCGGCGGGTTACCGCACCTACCTCACCGCGTACGGCAACGGCGGCGCCGGTCCGCTGTTCGGCATAAGGACCTTTCCGGCGCACCTGTCCGCCACCGAACGCGCCAGTCTGCGCCGCCCTTTTCCCGGCATGGCCGCGGTGCACCGTCAGGTGGCCGCAGGAGGGGTCGACGTCGATGCCGACGGCTACTTCGAGGTGGACGACGATGCACTGCTGGAGAGGCTACTGAACGGCACCTGGCGGATCGCCGACGACGGGTGCGGCCATCACGCGCGTATCGTGCTGCACGGCGCGGAACCGGGGACGATCCTCACGGTCGCCCTCGAAGGCGGCATCCGCGACACCGGACAGGACTTCCTCGACTGGTCATTGTCCTGGGTGGCGCGACACCGGGAATGCTACGAAGCCGTCTGGGAACGCATGCTCCGGGCGGAGCCGCCAGATGACCTGGTGACTGTCAACAACGCGGCGCTGGTAGCCGCGCTGTGCGGGACCAGCCTAGGGCTGAACGGATCCGGCAACGGACGGCGCGATACGGCACGCGAGTTGTATCGGCGCTTCCTGGCCGAACGCGGACAGGATCCATGCTGATCGTCCGGATCCACGCCGTCGGCCGGTGACGTTGACGGGTCACGATATAAACGAAGGGCGATCTCAGGGGAGGAGCGCTCGATGCCGCACGCCGTCATTCTCGCGGTCAGCTCGGATCAGCCGTCCGCCGACGGGCGGCGCGACCTTGCCCGCTGGCTGAAGCGGGAGCCCGAGTTCCGGGGCCGTGTCGGTGCCGGGGGAGTGCCGGATCCGGGCACCATGGGCACCGCAGCCGAGGTGCTCCTGGTCGCGCTGGGCAGCGGCGGCGCGGTCGCGGTCCTGATCCAGTCGGTGGCGGGGTGGCTGAATGCACGCCGGCCGGACGTGACGGTCCGCATCGAGGTGACCGATCGCTGGTCGATCGAGCTGGACGTGGCCCGCGCGCGCGACGAACGGCAGATCGCCGCGATCATCAACGCCGCGGTGGACCGGCTCGACGAGCCGCGCAGCCGGCCGGCCGAGCTCGGTGGATCCGATCAGCCCCGGCGGTTGGACGGGCCCGGCCGGGTGGACGAGCCGCGGTGAGCCGGCCGGATCCGGATCGGTCCGTCGCGGTTCTCATCGGCACGGTCGGGCATCGCTCACCACAGCTGCCGCCGTTGGGCTCGGTCACCAACAACCTGGTCGAGTTGGCGCGCGTGCTCTCCGGCCCACCGGTCGGGCTGGTCGCCCCGGACGGCATCACCGAGCTGCTCGACGCGGCCAGCCAGCAAGAGGTCGCGATCACGCTGCTCGACCGCGCCGAGGAGGCGGAGGACCTGCTGCTCGTCTATTTCGCCGGGCACGGGCTGCTGGACGACAACGGCGAGTTGTACCTCGCACTGCACGGCACCGACCCGCGGCCCGAGCGGCTGAGCGTCTCCGCGTTGCCGTTCGCCCTGGTCAGCCGCGCGATCCGGGAGAGCCCGGCACGGATCCGGGTGCTGATCCTGGACTGCTGCTTCTCCGGCGTGGCGATCTCCGCGATGTCGAACGCGGAGATCGAGTCGCTGGTCGCGGACAGCACCCGGGTCGAGGGCACCTACACGCTGACCGCGACCTCGGGCAACGCGCTCGCGCTCGCCCCGCCCGGCGACGACTACACCGCGTTCACCGGCGAGCTGATCAGGATGCTGCGCGAGCCGGCGACCGGCGACGATCTGACGCTCACCGGGGCGTACCGGCACCTGGCCGCGGTGCTGCCCGGCCGTGGCTGGCCGCGTCCGCAGCAGCGCACCACCAACGGCGCCGGCGATCTCGTGCTGCGCCCGGCCGATTCCACCGCGCCGCCGCACACGGTGGAGCCCCGGGCGGCGGCTACGGCGGTGCTTCCCACGCCGGTGGAGCCGCCGCGGGTGTTGCGCCGGCCGCGGAACCCGCTGCATCCCCTGCACTTCCGGCGGTATGCCCCCGACTGGTGGTCGCTGGCCGCGCCGGTCCTGGGCGCGCTGATCGTCTGGACGGTGGTCTCCGTCGCCGGGAACGCGTACGTCGGCGGCGACGCGTACGTCGCCGTGTACCTGGCCGCGGTGCCCGCGCTGTTGCTGATCTTCCTGGTGGTCGGCGCGATCGGGATGGTGAGCGACTCGGGGTTGACCTGGACCCGGCGCGCGATCCTCCTGATCGCGATCGCCGGGCTGATCGTGTCCTGCAATCCGAGGGTCAAGAACGGCTCCGTCCTCGGCCTGTGGAGCGTGCGCGAGCCGGACGACGCGTTCCTTCCCGGCTATCCGCTGCTGCTCATCCTTCTGGTGGTCGCGGCCCGCGCCGCGGGAAGGCTGGTCGTCCGGTACGCCGCGGAGGTGCTGCGCCGGTACGAGATCCGCCTGGATCGCAACGGATTCCGGGTGGTCGACGGACGGGACGAGTACTACCTGCTCTGGCAGCAACTGGAACGGGTATGGGTGTCCCAGGACCACCTTTGCGTGTCCTTCAAGCCCGGCTACTCCGAGATCCGCACGCCCGAAGAGATCAACTACTCCTCCCGGTACGGCGGCTACGTGATCGCCGACCTGCGTGTCTTCACGACGCCGCGCGACCAGACCGACCTGGCACTCGCCCACTTCGCCGGCCCGGCCTTCCGCCGCGGCCCGGACCGCGCGCCCGGCCCGACCTGACCTGACCGGCCGCCGCAGTTTCGGCTCCCTGACCGATCAGGTCGGCCGGCGGTGGCAACGTCACTGATCGCCGGCGGCCGGCGGCCGGTGCGGCCGTCGGGCATGGTGCGCCCGGCGAGCCGGCACGGTGCGCGTACATCCGCTGGAGCCTCTGGTCGGTGATGATGCCGACCGCCACCCTCGATTTCGCCCTCCTTCCCGCTCAGTTTCATCCCGGCCCGCTCCGTAGATGACCTGGGCGTCGAAGTCGATGCCCAGGCCCATATCACCTGTGCGACATTGCGCGGCGCACGAGCGGCGCGAGTCGACGGGATCGCCGATCGGGAACAGCAGGAAAGCGGTCAGATGGATGTGGCCGCACTCGTCGCTCTCGCCGCCGTCCGGCGAGCGGTTCGCAGCAGAAGGCGACGAATCCTTCCGCGGGGTCCGGCAGAAAGCGGGCACGGCGGGAAGTCACGACTCGTCCAGCCGATGAGCGGGGCTTGAACCGTTGCAGCCCTCGATGCGCTGCCAGCCACCGGCTACGTTGCCCGATCGAAGGACACGTGCACCGGATCCACTGAGCGTGGCCAAGGCCGTGTGGCCACCCGGGATCTCATCGACCGTCTGTTGGTACCGGACGATCCGGGTCAGCACCAGGTCGATCAGGTCCGCCGAGTCGGCGACTCGGCGGAATCTGGCCCCGCGAAAACCGTGCCACCTAGGTTTCGCACAGCAACCGTCGCTTCACCCCGTCGCGAGTTCAGAACCTCATGGATTTGCAGTTCTACGGAACTCCGGGCGCCGCTCACCCGTCGATAGTCGCCGACACCGTCCCCCGGAATCAATTTCAGCGGGTAGAAAAGTGTGTGAGTACGGTGCGGAAGGCGCCTGGCCGCGGACTGCAACTATCCGTCACCAATCATCGCGCTGGTCTAGGCGCCTCGGTGGCGCTGTGTGAGGCCGTTCGGAAGCTGCTAGAACTCAGCGAAAGATGATCGCCACCGGCGCGGCCGTCACCAGTAGGAGTCGTCGTTCCAGGACTCGAACGTGGCGAACTCCACCGGGTCGTCGTCGCGGTCGAGTGGGACCAGGCCGTCGGTGCCGTATCGGCCGCGCAGCCAGGCCAGGAGCGTGTCGATCAGCCCGGCGGGCAGCGGCGGGCCCTGGTCCGCGTGCCGGGGATAGACGATCAACGGCCAGGTGTCCGGGTCACCCTCGGTGAGCCAGCCGAGCTCGTCACCGTCGATCGAGCAGGCGAACGGCAGGAAGCCGCCCGGCTCGGGCCAGGCCGGCAGCGGATGCTCCTTCGGCCAGTCCGCGCGGCTCTGGCGGTAGACGTCCAGGACCTCGGTGACGTCCGCCAGGAAGCGGTCGCGCACCGGCGTCCTGAAGCGCAGCCACTCAGCCCAGATGCCGCTGCCGTAGCGGTCCATCAGCGCTACGTACTCGGCCGGGAGCCGGGTGCCGAGCAGGTCGAACAGCGAGTCCCAGTCGCCGCCGCCGAGGTACGGCCGGTCCGGCGGCGGGACCAGCGCGGTAAGCGCGGGTAGGCCGGAGCCCTCGGTCACCGCGGCCCGCCGCTCCTGCGTGATCCTCACCGGCGGTGGCGGCTGCCACGGGCGCGCGTCGGGCAGGAACGCGGTCGGGGCCGCCGTCGCCGCGAGCGGGCCGAGCCGGCCGCCACCGGGCAGCGGGAGCCCGTCGCCGACGAACGCGGCCAGCGTCTCCGGCAGCGGTGTCTCGTACCGCTGCCAGGGGTTGATCTTCTGGCGGGCCGCGTCGCGGTGGAAGACGACGACCGGCCATCGGTCCGGATCCGGCCCGGAGGTGTCCCAGAACAGCTCGTCCGAGCGGCGCGTGGTACCCCAGGCAAGCAGGCCGCCGGGCGCCGGGTGGAACGCCGGTGGCTCGTGCGGCGGCGCGTCCCGCGAGGCGATGCGCGTGCTCCGGTGTGTGTCGGTGAGCCACCGGCCCCAGTCGAAGTGTCCGAAGTCGCCGTCCTGGACGCACGGGACGTGCAACCAGACGTACTCACCGAGGTCGAGCGGGCCGTAGGCCGACGCGATCGCCTTGTACGACGCCGGGAGCGTCAGCCCGAGCCACCCCTCCACCGCCGCCCAGTCGACAGGCACGGTCCGGGACGGCGGAGGTCCGAACGTTTGAGCGAAGTCCACGCCCGGGATTGTGCCAGCGGGGTCGGACATTCTCGGGGTAGTACGGTTCGTGAGCCGGCGGCGCCGCTGCACCTCAGTGGCTCGCCGGGCGTTGACCTTTGCGGTACGCGGCAGGAAACCCGTTCACGTTCCGCGACCGTACGGGCCGGAGCCGCCCCACGGGATGTCCACCTGAGCCGATGCGAGTGACGTACGGGGAAGGGTCACCGCTCCGACGAGGAGCCGGGGAGATAGGCGGTCGAGTTGTTCCGGCGGGCGTGCAGAGCCGCTGTGGCGCGGTGGTGTTCCGTGGCGGGTAGCCGTTCGGTGGCTTCGTCCGCGGTGAAGAACGCCCACACGCTGAGTTCGCTCTGCTGTAGACGGATCGGCGCGTCCCGCGGAAGGTCGCCGCAGTCGAAGAGCAGGCTGATCAGCGCGCGCCGGCGATGTTCGGCGGGAGGTGCGAAGTCGACCAGGAGCAGCCGGCCGGGCGTGATCCTGAGTCCGAGTTCTTCCTCGAGTCCACGGGCGCATCCGTCATGCGGGTACTCGCCGGCGTGAAGGTAGCCGCCGGGCCACGCCCACACGTCCTTGTAGACGGGCTTGACGAGCAGGATCTTGCCCGTGCCGGATTCGGTGATCAGCGCCGCGGTCGTGGCGTGGAACGTGGCCAGCTGGGCGTAGAACACGTCGGGCTCGGACCAGGCGCTCATCGGCAGGACGGTAGCCGATCCGAGGCGGATCATGTAGCAGCCAGCCCGCCTATCCCGCTTCCGTCACTCTGACGTGAGCGCCCGGAGCAGCGTTGCGCCCTGCCGCGGACGTTGGTTGACGAGCAGGTCCCCGAACGCCGCCAGGTCAGCTTGCCCGTGGAGTAGGAGGTGGAGTTCTCGTGAATCGTCTGAAATGGCGTTTCTGAGGGGGTGCGGATTACCGACTCCGGAGGCGTACGATCCGCTGAAGCGCTCTTGAAATTGCCGGACCTCCGGGATGTTCGCCTTAGAGGTTCGCAGATCAGGGGCGCGAGCGCTGAAGCTCGGCAAGTACTGTCGCGTCGGGTGAGAGTGGTCGGGCCTGACGAAGAGGGCAAAGGCGGCTGCGGGGTCGGGTACTGTGCGCCGGAGTCGCGGCAGGCCAGGCAGATGGAGAACGCTCGGCGCGGGTGCTGCACGACCGGCAGCGCAGGATCCACGTCCCGGTCACGCGGCGTGTGTCCGATCTCCGTCCCCGTGCGGTGCATCCGCGCGCCTTTATCGGGCAGTGACAGCCACCCGTTCATCGACATGGTGGCGACGCTGCGCGACCGGCCGCGGTCCCGCAGGCATTCATCCATTTTTGTCATGGTATGCACGAGGTGCATCGCTCGCCGCCGCTCGTCGTCCGTCGGCTCGGCGGCGATCTCGGCACGCAGCGCTTCAGCGCCGCGGGCCGCGGGGCGAGCCCGGCGCCGCAGCAGCGCGGCGCCGAGCGGAAGAAACGCGCCGACGCCGCCGATCGGCAGCGCGGCGGTGGTCACGATCGGGTGGCTCCGGGGATGCTCGCCCAGAAGTCGCGCAGGATCTCGGCGCCCTTGGCGGGCTGCTGCAGCATCCAGTAGTGGCTCAGTCCTTCGACCTTCACGAGTTTCGCGCCGAGCCGCCGGGCCATGTCCTCGTCCTGCTCGACGCCGCTGAGCATGTCGCCGGTCGGGGCCAGCAGCAGCCCGGGGGTGGTGAGCGGACCGGTGATGGCCTGTCCCCAGTCGGCGTGGAAGTTGGGCCAGGCCGAGCGGTAGAGCGTGAGGATGGCCGCGCTCATCGTCTCGTCGTGGACGGCGTCGACCTCCTTGGCGATGTCCGGGGTCATGCCGCGGCCTTGCAGGATGTCGCCGAAGGTGCCGCCGCTGCCCGGCGTCGCTGTACGCAGCCCCGTCAGTGATTCCTCACCCGCGGGGCTGCCCTGCCACAGAGTGGCGGCGTCGTGCCAGCGGTAGTCGGGGTGCCAGCCGTGGGCGACGTCGGACACCCAGCTGCGGACCGGCACGTCGTCGAAGGCCGTCACCACGCGCATGGCCAGGTGCCCGCCCCAGTCGTGGCCGACCAGGTCGATGGGGCCGCCGATGGCCCGCAGCTCGCCGGCGAGCCAGTCGGCGTAGGCGTCCTTGCCGGTCAGGTGCTCCGGGCGGGCCGATCCGAACCCGGGCAGACGCAGCGCGATGCTGTCGCCGGGAATGTGCTGGCGCACGCCGTCCCAGATCGCCGGGGTCTCGGGCACGCCGTGCAGGAATACAACGGTCACGGTGGACCTCCACAGAAGTTGATAGGCTATCGACTTGACCGTAACGGTAAACCGATAACCTATCAACTTAGATGCAGGGGTGAGGGCCGACACATGCGAGCGGACGCGGTACGGAACCGGCAGCGCATCTTCGACGAGGCACGCGACGCGGTCGCGGCCGGCGAGATCGACCTGACCCTCAACGAACTCGCCCGCCGCGCCGGCGTTGGTGTCGGCACCGTCTACCGCTGGTTCCCCACCCAGCGGGCGATGCTCGAAGGTGTCGTGCAGGACGGCGTCCGCAGTCTCACCAGCCGCGCACACCGGGCCCTGGAACAACCCGACGGCGACGAGGCGTTCGCTGCCTTCCTGCGCGACGCGCTGACCATGGCCCAGGAGCGTCCGGGCCTGTTCACCGTCCTGATCTCCGGGACCGACGAGACCGAGCAGACCCTGCAGGCCAAGGCCGAACTCGCCGACGCGGTCGCGCGGCTGCTCGACCGGGTCGACCCCGAGCCGCGTCCGGCGCCCACGATGACCGCCGAGTACCTGCTCAAACTGCTGTGCGGACTGATGCACGCGCTCAGCGAACTACCGCCGGACAGCCGTGCTGACGCCACCGGCGTCTACGTCGGCATGGTGATGCGGGGCATTCAGCCACAACGACGGTGAACGGCGCTCACCGCACTTCATGCGCGCCTCGTCCTCGTACCGGCCCCGGTAGGTGACGTCGGCAAGCCCGGCCGCCGATCCCGTCCACGCGTCCAGTCCTACGGCGTCGTCGGGGCCGCCGGGCGTCACCGGCGGGCCGGTCAGCCGAGCGTGAGCCGTTCGATGAGGCCGACCGCGTCGTGGTCGGCGTAGACCTTGGCGAGGCGGCTGACGTTGTCCCGGATGTCGTCGTCGGCGAGCACGGTGGTCACGGCCGACGCCACGGCC
Organism: Catenuloplanes niger; assembly: GCF_031458255.1. Lineage (NCBI taxonomy): Bacteria > Bacillati > Actinomycetota > Actinomycetes > Micromonosporales > Micromonosporaceae > Catenuloplanes > Catenuloplanes niger. Next base: position 151,715 of record NZ_JAVDYC010000001.1, on the reverse strand, counting down.
GACGCCGACGGGGTCGCGGTGCCGAGCGTGGCGCCCAACCGGTGGTGCGCGATGCGGGCCGCGTTGGCCGGCTTGTCCTCGGTGGTGCCGGCCACGATGACCGGCACGCCGGCCGCGAGCGCCTGGTGCACCCCGCCCGCCCCACCGTTGGTGATGAACACGTCCGCCAGCGGCAGCAGCCGGTCGAACGGGAGGTAGCGCGAGACGTGCGCGTTCGCCGGCACCGGGACGGACAGCGCGGCCGGGTCCCGGCCGCCCAGCGCCACCACCACCGTCACGTCGAGCGCGGCCAGCCCGGTGAGGGCCGGTTCGACCAGTTGCGACAGGTCGCTGTTCATCAGCGTCCCCTGCGTCACCGCGACCACCGGGCGCCGGCCGTCCAGTTCGGGCCACCACGCGGGCGGGGTCCAGCCCTCGCTGTCGACGGCCGGCAGCGCGCCCACCAGGTGCACCGATGACGGCAGGTCCGGGCGGTCGAACTCGAACCCCGGCACGGTCAGGACCGCGGTGGCCTCCGGCCCGAGGATCGCGGCGTCGAGCAGCGGCGCGACCTCGCCGACCGCGCCGAGCCCGTGCAACAGCTCACCGAACCGGTCCCGCACCGCGCCCAGCGCCGCCGCGAACACCGCGTCCGCGGCCGCCTGGTCCTCGCCCGGCCCGGCCGGCACCATGCCCATCGGCCCGGGGTTCGGACCGTGGACGAGCGGCATCACGCTCACCCCCACCCACCGCAGCGGTCGCGGTCCGGGCGCGCCCATCGCCGCCGGGAACGCGCCCAGGAACAGCACGTTCGCGATCAGGTACTGCTCCGGGTCGTCGGCGAGCAGGCCCTGCAACGACCGGTGCTGGTCCGGCACCGACTCGACGAACAGGTGCGTCCAGTCGAACGCGATCGACGCCGGCCCGGCAGGCAGCGCCCGCCGCTCCCGCTCCGCCATGATCTCGGCGACGTCGTAGTCCGCTGTCCCGCCCAGCGCCACGAACCGCATCCCGGCCCGCTCCACCGCATCCCGGTACCCGCTGCCCGCGAGCACGGTCACCTGGTGCCCGCGCGCCGCCAGCAGCCGCGCCAGCCGCAGCATGGGCAGCGTCTCGCCCGGAATCGGCGGCGTCGCCACAATGATCTTCGACATCCTCAGCCCATCTCCCACCCGGCCAACGGGCGTCCACTGTAGACAAAAACCTTCCCGGGGGTACGGCGGAAGCCGCGCCATGCCGGGCGGAACCGCCGCCGAGGCAGCCGAACCTGGAAGGCGGAAGCAGCCAGGCCGGCCGTCAATGTGCTGTGGGGTGGCCCCGCTGCGCCTCGGCGACCCAGCTGAGGAGCATCTGCAGCGCGTCCGCCGTCACTGTGCCGGGACGCGGAAGGTACACCAGCAGGGAGCGATCGGGCCGAGCCGGCACGGTGAGCACCTGGTAGTCGAACTCCAGCGGACCGGCGACATGATGGTTCAGGTGGACGACGCCGATCCGCTTCTCCCGTACGTCACCCCTGGCCCAGAGCCGGCGGAACTCGTTGCTGCGGATGGCGAGCTCGCCGATGAGCGACGTCAACCGCGCGTCGTCCGGCCATCGACCGGCCAGAAGCTGAAGGTGTGCGACGATCTCGGCGGCCGCGGCTTGCCAGTTCCCGTAGCGCGTCCTGGCGTCCGGGGTGAGGAACAGCTGCCGGGCCGAGTTGGGTGGTTGCGTCATGCCCGAGACCTCGAACACGGCCTCGGCGGCCGCATTGGCCGCCAGGATGTCCATGCGTGTGTCGACGAGCAGCACCGGCACGTCGCCCATCGCGTCCAGGAGCCTGGCCAGCGGCTCGTCCGTGGCAGCCGCCGACCGTAGAGCGTGGGACGAGGTCGCATCCGCCGGCCGGACGAGGTTACGCAGGTGTTCGGTCTCCACGTCCGACAGCGAAAGCGCACGCGCGACCGCGCAGAGCACCTGGTCGGAGACGCCGGCTGTGCGGCCCTGCTCGAGCCGCACATAGTAGTCGGGACTCACGCCCGCCAGCAGAGCTACCTCTTCACGCCGGAGACCGGGCAGGCGGCGGCGCGTGCCACCGACGGGCAATCCGACCTGGTCAGGTGTGATCCGGTCGCGACGCGTACGCAGGAACGCCCCGATGTTGGTCTCCACGCGCCAACTCTAGGCACGACTGCGACGGTGAAGGGGTGGCCCTGCTGGAACCAGGTAACCGGAGGCCTGGCTCGCGGCTGTCACCGCGTTTCGCCAGGTGTCTTATGCGCGAGCTGTACGTGCCGCGTCCATCTCGATGACGACCTTCCCGAAGGACTCCCGGGAGGAATGCCGTGAGTAGGCAGCCGGGGCGTCGAAGAAATCCACCACCCCATCGATTACCGGCCGCACGCGCAACCGGTCAACGGTGGCCACCAGGTCGTCCTGGGCGGCGGAACTGCCCACGGCGACACCGCGGATGCTCGCGGCTTTGACCATCAGCCCGAGCAGGTCCGGAGGAGTGCCGGCGAAGTCGAACAGCCCCACGTACGCGACGTCGCCACCGAACGCGACAGCGGCGATGGACTGATCCATCGAGCGGCCACCGGCCGAGTTCACCACGATCCGCGCGCCACCCGTGGCCGCGAAGACATGCTCACCCCAGGACTCCACCTCGGTGTAATCGACAACACCGGCGATCCCCAGCGCCACCAGCCGGTCGTGTTTGCTCCGGTCGCTGGTCGTCACCCAGACCTGAGCGCCGGCGGCACGGGCGAGCTGCGCGGCGAACAAGGACACACCGCCGGTGCCGAGAACCAGCACCGTGTCGTCGACGCCGAGCGGCCGGACGCTGTAAGGCCGGTTCCCGCGCAGCGCCGTCCACGCCGTCAGACCCGAGCACGGCAGGGTCGCCGCCTCCGTCAGGCTCAGGGTGCGGGGAGCGGCGGTAACGCGGTCCGCCGCCAGGATCGCGTACTCCGCGAGCATGCCGTTCTCGGTACCGGAGCCCAGACCGAGTCCCATGTCGGGGCCCGGCGCGCCGTCCGCCCATCCCCGGAGGTAGACGCTGATGACCCGGTCACCCGTCTGCCACGACTCGACACCCGCTCCGACCGCATCGACGACACCGGCACCATCGCTGAGCGGAACGAGCTCGGGTGCGGCAGCCACGCCGTATCGCCCGTCGAGGACAAGGAGATCCCGAAAGTTGATCGCTGCCGCATGCACCTTGACCCGGACCTGTCCCGGGCCGGGCTGCGGGATCGGAACCACCTGCAGCGTCAGCTCCTGTCCGCCACCCTCCGCCGGCACCAGAGCCCATCTGTTCATCGTGTCGGACTGCATCCGGCAATCTCCCGTTCCGTGCGGTCGACGCCCGGCAAGGGCGTCGGCGGAGGCGATCCCTGCCGCTCGAGTGACGTTGCCGCACGTGACCTGTCGCCGGGAGGGCTCGCTGTTACCTGGGTGTGCCGGAACCACCTTGAAAGTCGGCGGTGAGCTTCCCCCGCTCTGATGGAACGGTGGTTACCTGCCGCCCGGCGGGGTGTCCGCGATGGGTTTCGTCAAGCCTCAGGGGCGGTTTCCGCGACAGGTACGGGTTTTTGGTGCGGAGCATGGCGCGAAGGACGTCGGTGCGGCGGCAGGCGAGGCGGATGATCGCGGCGTTGGGTTTCCTGCCTCGGCGCGCTCGCGGTCGTAGGCCCTGGATGGTGGGTGGGGCAGCGTTGCGAACGCGGCGAGGGAGAAAGAGCGTGCGCGCTGCCGGGTGCCGGGTGCCGGGCTCGCCGGTGGCGGTGTCGGCAGCCGTGTAGGTAGCGGATGCCGACGTGGGTGCGGGGGATGGGTGCCTAGTCTTTAACACAACGGCCGTTAGCTTACGGCCGTTTTGTTATCGGTCATCGAGGACAGGGGACCCACCATGAACGTCAACCGCATCGTCGCCGGAGTCGCCACGGTCGTCGCGCTGGGCGCCGTCGTCCCGGTGGCGGCAGTCTCCGCCGCCTCAGCGGCCACACCCGTCGCGCAGGGCGTGCAGGTCGCGCACGATCACGGGCACGGCCAGCACACGCCGCGCATCGTCAAGGACTGGCTGAAGGCATGGAACGCCGGCGACGGCAAGCGGCTCGGCTCGCTGTTCACCAAGGACGGCCGCTACACCGACCACGCGTTCGGCCCGGTCTTCGTCGGACCCGCGGGCGTCGAGCAGTGGGTGGCCAACACCTACGGCGGCATCGACGGTGTGCACGGCGAGCTGCGCTGGGCGGAGCGGCACGGCGACGAGATCGTCTTCGGCTGGACGTTCAGCGGGCACATCAAGGGTGCGCCGAGCGCCTTCGAGGTGCCCGCGGTCACCGTGCTGAAGGTCCGCGGCTCGAAGATCGCCAGCAACGACGACTACTACAGCTTCGCCGAGGTCGCCGAGCAGTCCGGTCTCCCGGCCGACTGGAACCCCGGCGCCTGAGCCCACACGCTCACCGGCCCGGTCACGGCCGTGGGTGAACGCCGGGACGGTGCGGTACCCGTATCGCCACCGTCACCGCGATCGAGCCCGGCTCGTTCCGAACCGACTGGGCCGGACGTTCGATGGCCCGGGCACCGCGGACCGTCGCGGACCACGACGACCTCTTCGACCCGATCCGCGCCGCCGGCGGCCGGCAGCTCGGCGACCCGGCCCGCGCCGCGGCCGCCGTCCTGCACATCCTGGACGTACCCGCGCCGCCCCGCCATTTGATCCTCGGATCGGACGCGTTGAAGGCGGTCCGGGCCGGCCGGGAAGCCGTCGACCACGACATCGCCGCCTGGGAGCGGCTGTCCCGCTCGACCGACTTCCCGGCCGACGCCGGCCGGGGCCCGTCCCGGTGATCCGTGGGACAGCCCTCGGCGCCGGACGGCCGGGGTGGTCCGCCGTTCAGCAGTTCGACAGTGCGTAGGTGATCGTGTCGATGATCTCGGCGCGGTACCGCTCCACCGGGTCCGGGTGGGCGCGCAGGCGGTCGCGCAGCGCGTCCAGCCGGCCCACCCAGGCGGTCCGGTCGACCGGGTCGAGGCAGTCCTGCGGCAGGGCGCCCCGCTCGGTGCTCGCCACCCCGCGCGCCCGGCTCTCGAACTCGCGCGCCCACGCGGACACGTCCGCCTCGGTGCGCAGATCGCCGGGGGACAGCGCGCGTACCGCCGCGACCATCTCCAGGACCGTGCGGTTCGCCCGGTCCAGCCGGTTCGCCGCGGCGGCCCCGGCCAGCGCCAGCGCCTCGTCGCCGGGCAGCTGCCCGGCGAGCATCAGCTGGAGGAGCACGCCGTCCATGGCGAACCGGTCGCCGCGGCTCCGGCCCGCGCCCGCCAGGTAGTCGTAGACGAACGTGGCGGGCACCGGGCCGCGCAGGGCCGCGTCGTAGGCCGGCTCGACGGCGAGGAAGGAGGTTGCGTACGGCGTGAGCCGGGTCTCGCCGACCCCGCCGAACCGCTCGGCCACCCGCAGCGCGGACCGCAGCCCGGACAGTCGCACGTCGTCCGGGTTCTCCGTGATCACGCGGTCCAGCTCGGCCGCGACGGCCGGCGTGTGCAGCGCGGCGGCGTGCCGGCGGTGGTACGCCTCCGCGGCGGCCCAGTCCGGCGTGTCGATCCATGCGGCGAGCTCCGGGGTCAGCGTGCCCGACGGGGCCGCGACGAGCGTGCCCGCGGTGCGGAAGAGCTCCACGGTCGGCGTCTCCGCCGCGGTCACCACCGATTCCGAGCCCGGCGCGATCAGCTGCCACTCCTGCCCGAACTGCCGTGGGGTCGGCCGCTGCTGCACGGTGACCGGCCGGCGCGCCTGGCGCACGAGCGCGAACGCGTCCTCGGACACCCGCGTGCCCATCGTCGCAGCCACGATCGGCACGGTGCCGCGCCAGGCGGCGTTGCGCAGCGTCCGGTCGAGTCGGCGGACCGCCTCGAGCGCGGTCTCCGCCGACCCCGACAGATCGATGAGTATCACCGGCGGGCCGTCGACGCCGCGCGCCGCGCCGGTGACCGTCTCCAGCGCCCGCAGCGCGTGCCGGCTGGCGAACGCGCCGAGCGTCCGGATCTCCCGGTCCGGCGCGACGAGCGGCGGTGGCGCCTGCGGTGCCGCGGCCGCGGGCCGGTCCCGCGGGCCGGTCAGGTCGGCGACCGGTCCGCGGCCGATGCCGGAGAGGTCACCGAACAGCTTCTCCTTCAGCGGCGGCGGGTCCGCGAACAAACCGTCGCCGAGACCGGTGCCGCCGGTGGACGGTGTGCGCGTCGCCGGTTGGTGGAGCCGGCCGGCGGCACGGCGGCCGACCTGCTCGCCGGGATCCGCGCCGCCCAGCGCCCGGGGTGGCAGCGCCTCGGCCAGGTCGACGGTCCGGCCGCTCTCGTCCAGCAGCAGCACGTCGGTGCCGGGCTGGCGGAACAGTCGCGCGTGCCGGCCGGTGATCTCCCCGCGCAGGCTCTGCCGCATCGTGCCGATCGTGGCCGGCGCGTCCGAGGCACCGTGCCGCTGCCCGTCCAGCCAGCGCATCTCGCCGCCGCCGACCGACATCGCCCAGAACAGGTGGGACATGCCGGCCGACTCCGCGGGGGACCGTACGGCCAGCATGCTGCCGGGGCGGTTGGCCACGTACTTCCACAGCGTGTCCGCGTCGCCCACCGGCACGAACCGGCCGCCCAGCGACCGGGCCAGGTCGTCGGCGCCGCGGACGCCGGCTCCCTCGAGGTCCGTGACGGCGTTCGCGGTACGGCGGTGGACCGCCACGAACGCGCCGAACGCGCGCACCACGCAGTCCTCCGGCAGCATGGTCGGCTCCGCGGCGCCGGCCGGCGTCGGTGCCACCTGGGTCGCGGCGGTGAACGCGCGCACGCGCTCCACCGCCGCCTCCAGCTCCTCCGGTCGCAGCAGGTTGGGCGCGGCCGTGGCGGGCCGCTCGGCGAGCTGCCCGGCCAGGAACCGGCGGCCGCCGACCGGCGTGGCGACGTCGCCGAGCGCCACGGTCAGCGCATGGTCGACGATGTCCAGGCTCTCGGTGCCCGGCCGGAAGATCTCGGCCGCCTTCGCGCTGGGGACGCGGGCGAGCAGGCCGAACGGGATGTCGCTGCGCACCCATGACCGGCCGTTCCGGGACGTGCCGATCAGTGTCAGGTCGAACCGGAAGTAGTCGTAGTCGCTGGCGTGCTTGTCCACGTCGATGGAGAGGCCGGTGTAGGCGCTCGCGCCGCCCTGCGCGGCCGCCGCGCCGAGCGCCGGGTTGGTGGACCCGACCAGTTTGGCGTCACCCTCCCGGGGGCCCATGTCGATCTCCACCGGGCGGACGCCCGCCGCGCGCCGGGTCTCCCGTTGCCGTACCCGGTCGGCCACGGTGAGCGGCACGTTCGTCTTGACGTAGCCGCCCCGGTCCAGCCAGCGCCCGTTGCGCAGCACCGCACGGACGGTGAACTCGTCGCCGGAGTGACCCTTGATGACGTACTCCCCGGTCATCAGCCGGTGCATGTTCGGCGCCACGTTCTCGCTGTGCAGCGCGGTCTGCACCGCCGTCGACGCGGTGGACAGGTGCCCGTAGCCGGGGACGTGCGGCATCGGCCGGCCGGTGTCGTACCGTTCGGCACCGGGCTGCCGGGCGGCCGGCAGCCACTCCGCGAACTTCCCGACGTTGAAGACCTCGAGCCCTTGCAGGTCGGCGGCGAGCCGCCGGGTGAGGTCCAGGTCGGGCCGCAGGGCCGCCAGTGCCGCGCCGAGCGTCTCGCCGTCGAGGACCCGGACGGTGGGCTCGGGCAGGTCGGCGATCGTCTCGGGCACGGTCTCGACGCCGGCGAGCGGCGATGTGCCGGGTGCCGCCCGGTCCTTGGTGACGTGGGTCGGCGGGAGCAGGTGCACCTGGCCGGTCAGCTCGCTCGTCCGGACCGGGGGCTTGGCGGCGGGGAACATCCCCTGGAACACCGTACGCAGCCGGCCGTCCGACACCGAGTCCATGACCTTGCCCAGCCACGCGCCACCGTCGGCGAAGGACGACAGCACCTGCGGCTGGTCGGACGCCTCGAAGAACTCGAGCCTGAACCGTGCCCGGGCGGAGAACTCCTGGCTGTCGAGGTCCGCGGGCGACACCCGCTGGACGAACAGGTCGGTGTCGTTGGCGGCGTCGACGTTCTTCCGGCCCACCTCGGCGTCCGCACCGGTGCCGACGCCCATGCGCAGCGTGCCGGCGTTGAACTTCGCGTCACCGGCCACGCCGATCTTGGCGCTGTAGCCCAGCGCCTCGGTCCGGCTCCGCTGTCCGATGGAGATGCCGCTGATGGTGCCCTTGACGTCCGGGCGGGGCCGCACGTACTCCAGGGGGCCCTCGACCGCGGTGAGCCGGACGCCGATCCGCCGGACACCGCCCAGCGCCCGGTTGATGGTGATCATCAGATGGAGACCGTCGCGGCGTACGGCCCGGTAGTGGTTGCGCACCGACGAGGTGCGGAACGTGTGCTCCAGCGCGTTCATGATGTCCGGGTCGTCCACGTTGACCTTCATGGCCCGGAGGTTGTCCCGGACCGTCGCGAGGACGTCCTTGCGCACCGTCCGGCTCTCGCCACCCACCGTCTCCTGCCGGGTGACGTAGGCGGTCACCTTCTCCACCGGCGCGGCGGCGAAGGCCAGCTCCCGGTCCACCGGGACCAGCACGGACGTCGCCGGGGGCATGTCCCGCTCATCCCTCGCCGGGATCGGCAGGCCCAGCGACTTCGCCAGCACGTGCGGCGTGGACATCTCCAGGCCGTGCGCCAGCTTGAGGTCGAACCGGGAACGCTGCATCGTGCCGCCGGAGAAGCGCTCGTAGGAGACCACGAGGATCGCGTCGGCCGAGTGGCTGTAGGAGCGGCCCTTGTACAGGGCCCGGCTGGCCTCCCGGCCACCGACCCGGGTACCCGTCACCGTGCTCCTCTGCCGGGCCCCGGTCACGTCGACCGCGACGTTGACGTGGTCGGCGCCACGGCTCGCCGCCGGCACCGGCTGCTCGGCCGCCGCACCGGTCTGCGGGGCGTAGTTGGATCCCTGTGCGGAGTCGGCGCCGGGTGCCGCGCCGGAGCCGGAGCCGAACTGGAAGATGCCACCGGGCCCGGCCGTGGCCTGGAGCGTGTACCCGCGCATCGCTGTCGCGCCGGCCTCGCCACCGACCTCGCCGTAGTCACGCTGGCTCGCGGTGTCCGTGGGCTGGGTGAAACGTGGATTCGCCGGCACCAGGTGCAGGCGCAACTGCCGGACGGCACCGTCCCGGCGCCCGAGCGGCACCACGAACCCGGTGCGGGTCATCAGCTTGTCCGCGTGCGGCTCCAGGAAGTCCGGCGTGATGCCCTCCGCGATGCCGGACTCCAGGCCGATCCGGCTCGCGCCCGGCGCCAGGTCGCGCAGCATCGTGTCCAGCTCGGTCGGGGCCGGGGTGCGCCCGCCGTCCACGCCGTCGACGAACCGCTGCATCGCCTCGGCCAGCATCCCGACCCGGTTCAGCCACACGTACATGCCGGCGGTTCCCTCGTCCACACCGGACACCAGGCTCGCCGGGCTCTCCCCGGCCAGCCACCGCTGCACCGCGTCCGCCTCCGTCGCGGTCAGCCGGGTCAGCGCCTCGTTCTTGGGGATGAGGTCCGCCTGGCGGTGCGGGCTGCCCGGCGCCGGTGCGAGGTCCTCCGCGCCCACCCGCACCGGCGCCCAGAAGTCCTTGCCGCTGTACGACCGCGAGCTCACCGGCTTGACCAGATTGCCCTTCCGGTCCGTCACGGCCACGGTGAGCTGGTAGTTCACGCCGTAGCCGAACTCGGTGGCATCACCGTTGACCTTGCGGCGGCGGCTGGCGGCCTGAGCCAGCGCGACGGCGTTCGCGTTCTCCCGCTCCCACATCACCTGGAGGTCCGCCAGCTTGACCCGGATGCCGAAGAAGTCCTTGACGCTCAACCGGCCGGCGAAGTCCACCCGGGTGCCGAATCGGCGGGCCAGCGCCTCACGGATCGCGTCGGTGGACCGGCCCACGCCGCGGGTGTCGACCAGGAAGTCCGGTACGGTCCGGGAGCTGCGGAGCTCGTCGAAGACGGCGGTCAGATTGACGTGGAAGGTGTACTTGCCGACCGTGTAGACGTCCGTGATGCCGCCGTCGAAGAGCGTCCGCTGCTTCGCGCGCATGCCGGGCACGCCGAACTTCAGCGCCAGCTCGAAGAAGCGCGCCTGCCGGGCGCCCTTCCTCAGCTTCCGGCCCACCGCCTTCATCTGCTGCGAGACCAGCAGCAGCACGTCCGGGAAGATCAGCTCCGCGCCGGGCATCTCCCGCATGGTGCCGGGGCCGAGACCACCCCTGGCGGCGAGCGCCCACGGCTCCCGCGTCGGGCCGGACAGCGGCTCGAGGTCACCGGTCACCCACCCGTCCGCGGCGACCACGTGCCGGCGCACGCCGGCCGGGATCGGCGGGATCGTGCCGTCCGCCGCGGCCACCGGAGCCGACGGCGGCAGCGTCTGACCCGGCAGCCGGTTGCCGGTCCGGTCGATGAGCTCGACCGCCGGATCGTGCTCCAGCAGCGTCCGGATCGCGGCGGGGACGCCCTCGGCGAGCTGCATCTGCGCGTAGGAGTGGTTGCTCAGCCTGTCCAGGAACGCCTGGACGGAGGCGAGCGCGCGGTCCTCGGGCACCTGCCGGGTGGGCGGCGTGGGCAGGTGCAGGGCCGGGTTGGGCACCGGCCGTCCGGTCGCGCCGTCCGCCCCGACCGGGATCGCGGCGGTCACCATGCCACGGTCGTTGATCAGATAACGGTACGTGGCCGGGCTGGCCGGACCGGTCTGGCCGTCGCCACGCAGGTGGATGTCCGCGTGCAACAGCGCGAGGAGCCGCAGCGACCGCGGCAGCTCGGCCACCGATCCCAGCGGGGCGGCGCGCCCCTCCACGGCCAGTTCGATCGGGCCCTTCTTCACCAGCATGAACAGGTCCGTGGCGTCCCGCACCCCGCGCGCGTCCCACGGCTCCGCGGCCGCCGTCCGGCCGTTCGGCGCGGTCGTGGCCGTGGGCCGGTACGCCGGGTTCCGCACGTACTCGGCCGACACCACCTCCGGCCGCCCGTTCGCGTCGCCCGCGGCGAACACCGTGCCCTTGGTGAACACCGTGGCGCCGATGACCGGTGCCGGCGCGGCCGGGTCCACGGTGTACCGGACGTCCGGTACGTCCTCGACGCCCGCGTAGTTGTCGCCCGGCGCGCTGAAGCGTACGTTCCGGTGGTTCTCCGCCCAGGCCCAGCGCCCGTCCCGGACGTAGCCCTCCGGCAGCACGAACTCCAGCACCCGGTCCTCGGCCAGGGCCCGCAGGTCGTACGGGGTGGCCGCGCCCTTGCGGGGGAACGCCCTCGCCGCCGGGGTGCCCGCCGGGCGGACGACCGAGTCCTTCGGCAGGCTGAACGCCTCCCGCAGCACCGGCGTCGCCATGATCCGTTCCTCGAACGCGGCCACGTGCGACTCGGGCACGGCCAGCTCGATGAGCGTGTTGCGCCGCACGCTCACCTGACCGAGGTTGGAGTCCAGCGTCAGGTCGGCGGCGACCGTCGCGACGTACCGGACCAGCTTGTCCTTGCGGGTGTAGGTGTTGCGGGCCAGTGACTCCACCGTGGACGTACGGTCGACCTCGCGGCTGGTGGTCAGGAACCCGACGTCCCAGCGCGGCAGCACCAGGTGGTCACCGAAGCTCAGCGGCCACTCGAAGCCGACCCGGCGACCCGCCTGCGAGCTGGCGCCCTTCCCGGACATCTGAATGGTGGTACCGACCATGTCGTTACGGATCATCGCGTCCGCGGTGGTGGTCAGCCGGCGCAGGTCGATCAGCTGCCCGCCGGCGCGCAGGTGACCGTCGATGTGCCGGCCGCGGCCCGCGCTCATCGAGACGTGCGGGGACACCCAGCTGTTCGACGACCACCACTGGTTCTGTTCCTTGGCGCGCCGCGGGTTGAGCATCTGTTCCCGGAACCGGTCGACGAGACGCGCGGCCCGGGCCGCGTCGAGCTCGAACCCGGGCTCGGTACGCAGCTTGTCCCGCAGCGCGATGAGCGGGTCCTCGAAGTCGACCGCGTTCACCGTGTGGTCGACCTCGTGCAGGGCGGCCGGGTTCCGCACCGGCGTCGGCTCGCCGACCGTGGTCGGGTCCACGGCGTCGCGTTCGCTGGAGAACAGCTCCGACACCAGGACCACCAGGTGGTCGTTCAAATCATGGGTCGCCACCGTGACGCCGTCGACCTCCACGACCACCCGGGCGTCCGCGCCGTACCGGAGCATCCCCCAGTCGCTGGCGAACCCGAAGTTGTCCGCGCCGACCCGGGTGCTCGTCGCCTGCGCCCAGCGCCGGGCACCGCCCATGAAGAACCGCGTGATCGGGCCGATCAGTGCCTGCATGGTCTCGTTGGCCACGCTCATCACGAACGTCAGACCGAGCGGCAGGTTCCAGGAGCGGGCACCGCCGACCGACCGGGTGAAACCCTGCTCGGCCAGCCGCAGCTGCAACTCGAGGAAGCCCTCGGCCGGCTTGTCGGTGCGCTGCTGGTACCGCTCGTTCCGGGTCTGGACGAAGATGCGTACGTGCCGGCCGTTGAAGTCCTCCGACACGCCGGCGTCGATCAGGCGCTCCCAGTGCGCCGCGCTACGTGGGGTCAGGTGGTCGCGCAGCCACGACTCCAGCCGCGTGCCGGTGGAACGCCAGGGCAGCGGCGACTCGCCGACATGCGGCTCGATCTTGGTGCGCAGCGCCTGGATCTCGGCCGGGGGAGTGGCCGCGACCTCCCGGACGTGACTGTCACCGAGGACGTTGCGGTCGCGCAGGGACCACGACGCGGGCGGCGCGGTGGCCAGCTCGATCCGGGCCCTGAGCGTCTCGACCTCGCCGGCCGTACGTCCCAGGTCGGCGCGCAGCGCCCGGGCCGGGGCGGAGTCGCCGTGCCACAGCAGGCCCGCCAGGCGATCGCCGACGTTCATCGCCCGCGCCGCCACGCCGGACAGGTCGGGCACCTCACCGGCCCCGGCCGCGCGGGCCACCTCGTCATCGGCCAGCCGCAGCGCGTCGGCACGGGCCTGGTCCGCCCCGGCCTGCACCTCGTCGAAGCGGGCGGCGAGCGCGTTCCACAGGTCCAGGTCGGCGCGCCGCGCGGCCAGGGCGCCGGGCTCGTCGTCCGGCACCGGAGAGGCCAGGTAACCGGAGAGGCGGCTCACGTGCCGGGCGTAGCCGTCGCGCAGCTTCGACGCCCCGGTCTCGTGCGTGTTCTCCGTGTCGCGGCGGTACCCGTCCAGGTACGCCAGGTAGGCCAGCCGGGCGACCTGGCCGGGGGTGAGGGTGGCCGCACCGTCGAAGATCTCGCCCACGGCGGTGACCGCGTCGTCGTACGCCCGTCGCACGGCGGAATCGTCCGCGTCGGTCGCGTCCATCCGGCCGATCAGGCGCCGCAGGTCGTCGATCTCCAGCGTCGCCCAGTCGGCGGCCTGTGCGCGGAACCGGGTCAGGTGGGCGTCGACCACGTCCCGGTCGGCGGCGGCCCTCGACCGGTCGGCGGCGGCGGTGTCCCGCCGCTGGACGTCCAGGTCCCGCAGACCCGGGATGCGGTGCTGCTCCGCGGTGAGCGCGGCCAGCTCGTCGCGCAGCCCGGCCGCGTGCGCGACGGCGTCCTGCTCGGCGGTGCTCAGCTCCGGCAGCCGCTCCTCCAGCGACTCGATCTCGTCGGTGATGTCGTCCACGATCCGGGCCGCCGCCGCGGCCGCCCGGGCGTGCTGGCCGTGACCCGCCGGTGCGCTGCCGGGAGCGGCCCGCTGCGCGGCCTCACGGGCGGCTCGCTGCGCGGCACCGCGGGTCGCGATCGCCTGGGGCAACCGGGTACGCAGGGTCCCCAGCCTCTGTCGGGCCTGCGCGTGCGCGTCGGTGGCGGCGGTGGCCCGCCGGCCGGCCTCCTCGACCCGGGCCTGGAGCACCGGAACACGCCGGTCGAGCTCGGCCGTACGGCTGTCGTGCGCGCCGATGGCGGCGTCGGCGGCCCGCACGGCGGCGTCGGCGGCGTCCCACGCGTCCTGGAAACGCTTCCGGATCGGCGGCAGCCGGTTGCCCAGCAGGTCGTCGATCACGTCGAAGTGCTGCTCCGGCGTGGTGGTCGCCGACCCGGTGGCGACCGCCTGGAGTTGGGCGCGGATCAGCTCCTCGGGTCCCGACGCGCCGGAGGTGACCGACCCCTCCGGTGCCGGGGCGGGGGCGGGCCGGGTCGGCAGCATGCCCGCGGCGCGCCGGCCGAGCGGCGCGTCGATGAGCGCGTCCACCAGGCTCGTCGGCCGGTCGAAGAAGGAGTCCGGGGCCGGCGGCGCGGCCGGCGGTGGCGGCGCGATCACGTGCACGGTGGTGGTGCCACCGGTGACCATCGCGGCGTGGCCGGGGTCGTCCGGGTCGAACGGGGTCAGCGCGTCCGCCGGGTCGCCGGCCAGGTCCACCGCCCACAACCGGCCGTCGTGGGACACCAGCCACCGCAGCTGCGCCGGCCGGCCCGCCGCGTCCGGCGTGTGCACCAGCGCGAGGCCGCCCGGCGTGGTCAGCAGCGTCGAGGCGAGCGCGGCCGGGTCCGTCACCCGCTCGCCGGGCGCGCGGCCGAACAGCCGCATCATGTCTGCCACCGGCATCGGCTGGGCCGCCTCGGCCAGGGCGGCGGGGTCCCTCGTGACCGGCGCACCGAGCACCAGCCCGGCGGCGAGCTGATATCCGGCCCGCCACAGTTCCGTACCGGCGGCCGAGCCCGGGACGCGCAGTTCCTCGCGCGCCTCGGCGACCCGCTCGACCAGGCGTTCCAGCCGGGTCCAGGCGGGGGTCGCGCCGTCCGCCGCCAGCTCTGCCGCGGTGCCCAGCACGGCCCGCATCGCGGCGAGCCCTTTCGGCAGCACGCGCAGCGTGTCGCCGACGGCCAGCACCCGCGCCGACGTCTCCAGCGGCGGCGCGCCCAGCACGCTGACCGGCACGCCCGTCATGTCCGCGACGCGCAACCACGTCGCCATGGCCTCCGCCGCGCGGGGCGGTGCGACCGTGGTGATCCGCGCACCGGTACCGAGCCCGTCCAGCAGGTCGCGGAGCACGCGCTGGATCGTCCCCAGCGCCGCCACGTCCTCCAGCGCCTCGTGCTCCATGAAGAACGCCGGCCCGTCCGCGTCCCGGCCCGCGTTCATGGCGTGCTGGAGCGCGATGCCGTTGACCGGCGTGCCCATCGGGTACGGATGGAAGAACACGCCGTTGTGGAGCGGGATCAGGCGCCCGTCCGGGCACAGCGACGTGAACGGGTCCAGCGTGCCGGTACCGGCCATGTTCGGCTCCCCACCATGCTGCGAGGCGTACTGACACCGCATGACGTGCGCGAGGGCCGGTTGGTTCACATAGGTTTTACACGAACTTCACGCCCGCGCGTTCTGCGCCGACTGTCCACGGCCGGGAGCCGCCCGCGCGAGGGCGGCGGCGCCGCGGTCCACACGTGCACACCGCAGCATCCGATCAGCGGCTCGGTGCGATCGACCGGGTGTCAGACGAGTCGACCCGTGGCCGCGGCACGGACCTCAGCCGTCTCCATGGGGTCGTCGCGCAGGTATCGCAGCCGTTGGCGGATCCGATCGTCCAGCGGCGTTCGCTGCACGGCCAGTAGCCGGACGTCGGCCTCGCAGTCCCCACAGCCCTTCGATGATCTTGCGCTGCGCGCCGGCCGGGTCGAGCGTGGCCGGCGCGCGTAGACAGGAGGCCCGTTCGTAGGAGTGCGGGCTGAACCACAGGCGGTGCAGGCGCTGTAGCGTCGTCGCGGCTGAGGGGCCGCCGATGCGGGCCAAGCCGCCGGCCAGTTCGTCGTAACCGCACCGGTCGTCCGGGCGGGCGTCCAGCCAATCCAAGCCGGCGACCAGAGCCGGAACGTCCGTGGCGTCGCCGTGGGCGGCCATTAGCCGCAGGCCCGTCCAGGTCAGTGGGTGACCGGCCGTGCCGGCCCAGCGGCGGGCAGCCGGAAGAGCGAGTGCACCCAGCTTTGTGATGACGCCGTGCACGTGCCCCGCGGTGCTCCTGTCGGCGAGGTCTTCGGCCAGGTCGAGGAACTCGGGCGCGGGCGGGCGTCGGCGTAGCTCACGGGCGCCGTGGCGGACGTAGCGGCGGACGCCCTCGACTGCCTCATCGACGTCGGCTCGGCCCAGTGCCTCGAGTACCCCGAGGGCGACCGTGAACGCGTTCTCGTCGTCGGAGTCGCGCGGCGGGGCTTCGTACAGTCGGGTAATGACGGGTGCGATCGGCATCCGCAGGTCGCGGACGAGTCGTGCCAGGTAGACATCGCGCTCATCGACCTGCCGGTCCCAGCGGTAGTCACGTCGTAGACAGGCCGTGACCAGGTCTGACGCGTCCGAGGTCGACGCGACCTGATGGGCGCCGCGGCCGAGTCCCCGCTGTAGCGCCCCGGGCACGGTGTTCGGGTTCGCGTAGTGCCATCCGCCGGTATCGCCACTCATCGCGGACAGTGTGGTGGCTCCGCCTGGCGACAGCGACTGCTTTCTCAACAGTCCTGCCCGCGGGTGGTCAAGGGCCGGACGGCGCGGTGGGCACGCAGCTCGCCGGTGTCGTGCGTGCACGCGGGAGCGACCGGCCTGGCTTCGTCACAGCAGGGGGCGCAGCAGGGCGGCGAACCCCTCGGGATCCCTCAGGAAGGGAAAATGCCCGGACGCGACGTGGTGCACGGTGTCCGCCCGGTGAGCCAGCATCTCCTGCGCCTGCGGAGGGAAGGAGCGGTCATCGCTGCACACGACATAACTGCTGGGCACCTCTCGCCAGGCGGCCCGGGTCACCGGCTGCTCCAGTGACGACCGCGACTGCAGCCGGAGCCCGGCCAGCGCGGTCGCGGTCCGCTCGGGAGTCAGGTCGTCGTAGAAGATCTGTTCGGCCGTCTCGACGGTGACGTATCCGTCGTGTTCCCGCCAGTACGGCGGCACCTGTCCACCGGTCAGGCCGAGCAGGGATTCCCCGGCGTCGAGCTGCAACGCGCTGACGTAGACGATGTGCTCGACGCCGCTGCCGGCTTCCACGGCTTGGGTGACGGGCGCGCCGCCGTAGGAGTGCGCCACCACGATCGAGGGTCCGTCGATGCCGGCGAGCACCCGCGTGATCTCGGCGGCGTCCTCGGCCAGCCCGCCCAGCGCCGCGGGGTCGGTACCGGAACTGGGCAGATCCACGGTCCGGACGTCAACACCGGCAAGGGCGTCCACCAGCGGTTGCCAGCAGGACGGGCCGTGCCAAGCCCCGTGCACGAGCACGACAGCCTTGCTCACGAGAGAACCTCCACGCATAGGTTGATCTACGCTGGAGATGCTATGAACCCCGCGGCCGGATGCGCTTGTAACGGCACGTCACGACGGATTGAAGATACGCGACACCATGACCGGCACGATTCACCTCGATGTGCACGGCTCGAACGCTCACCGGGACTTCGTCCGGGAGTGGAGGTCCCGACTCGGGAGCCGGTTCCCGGTGACGCCGTTCAGCCGGGCGACGGTGGCTGACTTTCGCGTCCGCTCGCGCGGGTTCAGCGTCCGCGACGTCCTGTTCAACACCCTGGAGAGCTCCACGGCCCTGCGGACGACGGGCCGTTCCGTCGCCGTCGACGACCACGTCCGGCTGTGGATCGTGCGCAGGGGCGAGTGGCGGCTCGGGCTCAGGAACGGCGCGGAGCAGGTGGTACGGGGCGGCAGGTTCACGGTGCAGGCCGGCCGGTTGTCGCACTTCGCCGCGGCGCCGGGCTCGGTCGGTCAAGTGCTCGTGGTCCCGTCCTCGGCCCTCGGGGCGATGACGCGGGGCCAGCCGGCGGACGGACCGGCCGACACGGCCGAGGTGCGGCTGCTGACGGCGCACGCCACCCTGGTCCAGCGGACCGTCGCGGGGTTGGGGCCGGCGGGGATCGACGCCGCCCGCGAGACCCTCGTCGAGTTGGCCCGTGCGGCGTGCCTCGGCGGCCTGGACGAGACGGAACCCCGGCTGGGCGCCGCGCTCGCCGACGCGGCGCGCCGGCTCGCCGACAGGCGCCTCACCGATCCCGATCTGACCCCGATGACCCTGGCCGGTGAGCTGAACGTCTCCGTCCGCACGCTTCAGCGGGCCTTCGCCGCGGAGGGCCGATCGGCGAGTGCCTACATCCGTGATCAACGACTGGAGCAGGTCCACCGGGCGCTCGCCTCGCCCGGCCGGCGCCTCGCGCTCTCGACGATCGCCGCACGGTGGCGGTTCGCCGACCACGCACATCTCACCCGCGCGTTCCGGCAGCGTTTCGGGTACACCCCCAGCGACTACGCGGCATCGTTCGGTGCCCCGTCGACACCCGCGGTTGACGATCTCGGCAAGACCGGCAGTCGACCTGACCATTGAGCCATCGTCATCGTGACGGTGCGGGTCACGGCGGGACCGGCGGCCCGAGGCCGACATGGGACGACGCTCCCGGCAGGCGGCAGGCGGCCAGGATCCGATCCGTCGCGGCGGCGTGGCCGGGTCACCGGCGCGGCCCAGGGCGAGCGGCGCAGCTTCGACAGGCATTGACAGATGTGCATGGTTGTGGGACTTGCCCATATGGCGCTATAGTCCCGAAAACGTTTGCAATCGACAAAAGTCGATGCGCCACGAACCGGCGGTGATCCAGGCCGAAGCACTGACCATGCCTTCCATCGGCTGATCCACCGCCTTCCGAAAACGGTTTTGGAAGCGACTGCTCTCGCTCGCTCATCCGGTGCGGCACGGGCGTGTTCCGTCACCCGATCCAGGTGCGGGAGAGCCCGTCCACCCACCGTGCCGATCAACCTCGGAGGTCGAAGTGCACATCAAGAAACTGCTCGTGACGATCGCGGCCGGTGTGATCACCGCGTCCGCCCTCGGAGTGCCCGGAACGGCCGCCCCGGCCGCTGCCGTCGTCGCTGACCAGGGCCGGGCCGGGCCCGCTCCGGACGCGCACGATCACTCGTCCGCGGACCTGGACCGCTGTCGACGTGGTGCCGAGTTCACCCCCGACCGCCGCCTGGGCGACCGCGTGTGCGCGATGGGCGACGGGCAGTTCAAGCTGCGCACGCCGTACGGTGACCGGATCGCGCACCTCGACGCCCCGACCGCAGCGGACAGGGGCACCCGTGACTCGCTCACGGTAGCCGCGAAGGAGCCGGCCGCGCTCGCCGCGCGGGCGCACCACTGCGCTACCGACTCGTACCGCATCCAGCTCGTCTACATGATCCCCGCGGGCGGCCGCGACGCGTCGGCGACGATGGTCCCGCTCATGCGGCAGCACTTCCTCGAGTCCAACGCCATGGTGTCCAACCGCGCCGCGGAGTACGGCGGGGACCTGTCGCTGCGGGTCGTGTGCGACAACACCGGCCAGCCCGCGGTCCGCGTGGTGCGCAGCAGCACCAACGACGGCAACATCGGTGCCATCGACCAGGAGATCGCGCGGCAGGGCCTGCGGGCCACCGGTCAGGACAACGTCGTCTACTGGGGCGACGGGGGCTGCGGTGGCGGTGTCGCCTTCGGTTCCGGGGACGCGCGCCCCGGCGTCGAGAACAGCGTGAACAACGCGCCGGGCGTCGCGGTGGTCACCGGCCGGTGCCCGTTCACGTACATGTTGCACGAGCAGGGGCACTCGATGGGCGCGGTACTCCCGGGCACACCCAACGGCTCCGGTGCCGGCCACTGCAACGACGACGCGGACGTCATGTGCTACAAGGACGGCGGTCCCCGCTCGGACGGCTACCGCAGCAACGTGTGCCCGTCTCCGAACGGCAACCTCGACTACTACTGGGACTGCAACGTCAACGACTATTTCCACCCCAACCCGCCGGCCGGCTCGTACCTCGCGACCAACTGGAACCTCGCGAGCTGTTCCAACCGGATGATCTACCGACCTGCCTGTGGCACCGCGTCACTGCCTCGCAACGCCGGCCGCTGACGGCCCGGGCGCCGCGGATCGGCCCGTGACCCCGCCCAGGGCCGGTGTCAGGAGCCAGTTCGCCATCCGGTCGAGGCTGCGGAGCGCGCCCGGGTTGTCCGGTTCGTTGAGGTGGCCGTGGCGGACGCCGGGCTCACGGATCACCAGGACGTCGACGCCGGCGTCGACGAGTTCGGCGCCGAACCGCTGCCCGGACGCGCGCAGCGGATCGATGTCGGAGTTGAGGATGAACGTCGGGGGCATGCCGGTGAGGTCGTGGCCGCCGGGGAACGCGTACGGCTGCTCCAGACCGGCGGGATCCCGTACGTAGTTGAGGTTCATCCGGCTGATCGTCTCCGGGCCCACCGCGTGCGGGTCCGGCAGCGTCATGAACTTCGCGGTCAGCTCGGCGGACATCGCCGGCAGCGTCGCGTGCAGCACCGGGTAGACCAGCAGCGTGGCCCGGGGCATCGGCCGGCCGGTGTCGCGCAGTCGCAGTGTGGCGCCGGCGGCGAGGTTCGCGCCGGCGCTGGCACCGCCGAGGGCCCAGCCCGGCACGCGCAGCGGTGCTGTCGTCGCCCAGGTGAACGCCGCGGTGACCTCCTCGGACGCGACCGGGTAATGGAAGCGTGCGGCGTCCGCGTCACCGCTGCCGGTCATCGCGGGCAGGACCGGTGCGAGGCGGTAGTCCACGCTCACGACCGTGATTCCCCGCTCGGCGAGTCTCCGGGCGACCCAGTCGCTTTCCGGCATGTCGATGTCGCCGCCGAAGAAGGCGCCGCCGTGCGCCCAGACGAGGCCGGCGCCGGCCTCGCCGCCGGGCCGGTAGACACGTACGGGGATCTCGCCGTGCGGGCCGTCGATCCGCCGGTTCTCGGTAATGATGCTCACTGCGCCGCCTCGACGGCCGCGGTGGTGCGCCGGACGACCAGCGTGGGTGACAGCGTCACCTGGGCCGTGCGGCGTTGCCGGTCGGTGATCCGGTCGACGAGCAGGCGGGCTGCGTCGACGCCCATCTGCCGGCCGTCCTGGTCGACGCTGGTCAGCGAGATCGGCCCGAACGAGGCGAGGGCACTGTTGTCGTAGCTGGCGACCGAGATGTCGCCGGGCACCGTCAGCCCGGCCTCGGCGACCGCCTCGAGGGCGCCGAGGGCGACGACGTCGGCACCCGCGAAGATCGCGGTCGGGCGGCGCGGCCGGTCGAGCAGCTGCCGGGCGCCGAGGTGTCCGCCGTCATGGGTGTAGCTGGTGGAGGCGATGTCGATCTCGTCCTCGAGGCCATGGGCGATCATCGCGTCGCGGTAGCCGCGGGCACGCTGGGCGTTGGGCATCTCGGCGAGGCGGACCCGGTCGGTCTCGTGGTGTTCGATGTGCGCGATGCGGCGGTGGCCGAGGCTGACGAGGTGGTCGACGACCAGGGCGGCGCCGGCGATGTCGTCGTCGGTGACGGTGTCGTAGGCGGGGGAGGAGCCGTGCCGGCCGACGACCACGGTCGGTACGGTGCGGGCCACCTCGTTCAGGCGGCTCCGGGCCGAGACCGGGGCGATGAGGACGAGGCCGTCCATGCTGCGGTCGATCATCGCGTCGATGACCCGGGCCTCGGCCTTCTCGCCGTTGCAGCCGGGCGCGAGCAGTACCTGGTAGTCGGTGTCGCCGAGCTGGGCGGTGATCCCGTCGAGGATGTCGGCGAAGAACAGGTTGCGCAGCTCGGGGAGCATCACGCCGATGGTGTACGTCTGCCCGCGCAGCCCGCGTGCGGCGGCGTGCGGCCGGTAGCCGAGCTCCGTCATCGCCTGCTGCACCTTGGCGCGCATGGCCGGGCTGGCGCCGTAGGCGTTGCGCAGCACCTTGGACACGGCGGTGGTGGACACCTGGGCGTGGCGCGCGACGTCGACGATGGTGACGCGTCGGGGCGCGGGCTTGACCACCTGGTCTCCTCTACGGTTCGGCGTTGGGCACAGCGTACTGATCAGCGCGGTGGGGCTGTCATGCCCGCGGGACCGCGGTGGGGGAGAGCTTCACCCGCGCGCTCGCCCGGGCCGGCTCGGCGATGCGCGAGCAGCGGCTCTGCCGCGGTGACACCGATGCGGTGCCCGTCCTGGTCCACGGTCGTCGGGGAGATCGCGCGGAACGCGGCCAGGGCGATGTTGTCGTATCCGGCGACGGAGACGTCGCCGGGCACGGACACGTCGCCGGGCACGGACACGTCGCCGGGCACGGACCGGCCGGCCTCGGTGAGGGCGTCGAGGACGCCCGGGGCGACGACGTCCGCGCCCGCGAAGACGGCGGTGGGCGGGTGTTGCCGCGCGAGCAGCGTCCGCGACACCGCGGTGGTCGACACGCCCGCCCGGCAGGCCACGTCGACGATCGTCACCCGTCGGGCGACGGCGGGTCCTTCGGGCATGCGCGCTCCCTGCTTAGTGAAACGTTATCCACCATAGAGATCATCGAATCCCGGCCCGGAGCGGGGGTGGGCACCGGGTCCGGTGGCGGCGCCCACGCCGAGATTCGAGACCGCGAACCTCTTGACGCTGTTTGGCACGCGCTCGTAAGGTCGGCGAAACATTCGGAAAACGTTACCCACGTCACCCCGGCGGCCGGACGGCACTGGCGGGCCGGCCGGGTCCCGTGGTGCTCCGACCGATCCTGAAACGATTCAGCAAGGCGGTTTCCCGTGACAACCGATGGGCACGACCGACGATCGGATCGCACTGCGGTGATGTTTCGATCCCGTCGGGGTCAGGCCGCACCACCCTGGTGGTTCGCCGTCCCGGCAATGCTGCTGTTCGCCTTCGTGGTGCTGGTCCCCAGCGCCCGGGGGGTCTACTACGCCTTCACCGACTGGGACGGCCTCGACCCGGACTTCGCGGTCATCGGGCTGGACAACTTCACCGCCATGGCCGACGACCCGGACGCGCTGCAGGCCGTCTGGCACACGCTGGTCATCGCCGTTGCGATCACCGTCATCCAGAACGGCATCGGGCTGCTGCTGGCGCTCGGCGTCAACACGATGATCAAGAGCCGTAACGTGCTGCGGGCCCTGCTGTTCGCCCCGGCCGTGATCACCCCCATCGTCACCGCCTACCTCTGGCGCAACCTGCTTGGCCCGGACGGCGCGGTCAACAGCCTGCTCGGCGCCGTCGGCCTGGGCGCCTGGCGGCAGAACTGGCTCGGCGACCCGGAACTCGCGCTCTGGATGATCGTCCTGGTCGTGGTCTGGCAGTTCGCCGGCTACTCCATGGTGATCTTCCTGGCCGGGCTGCAGTCGGTGCCGAAGGAGATCTACGAGGCGGCCGCGATCGACGGCAGCGGGCCGGTCCGCCGCTTCTGGTCGATCATCCGCCCGCTGCTGGCACCGGCCATCACGATCAACCTGATGCTGTCGATCATCGGCGGGATCAAACTCTTCGACCAGGTGTACGCGCTCACCGGCGGCGGACCCGGGCATGCCACCGACACCATCTCCACGCTGATCTACAAGGACGCGTTCACGCTCGGCGAGTTCGGTTACAGCATCGCGCTCGCCGTGGTCCTCACCGCGATCGTCGCCGTCGCCTCCGCCGGCCAGTACGCCGTCCTCAACCGCAACGAGAAGGCGGCGTCATGAACCGCTACTCACGCCGTACCCTCGTGCTCGAAATGGTCATGATCTTCGTGGCCCTGATCTTCGCCTTCCCGGTCTACGTGCTGGTCAACCTCGCGGTCCGGGACCCCTCGGACACCTCGTCGCCGGTCAGCCCGACCACCTCACCGACGCTCGACAACTTCACCCAGGCCTGGCAGGAGGGCGGCCTCGGCGGTGCCCTGATCAACAGCGTCGTGGTGACCGCGGTGAGCGTCGTGATCATCCTCGCGGTGTCGTCGCTGGCCGCCTACCCGCTCGCCCGGTCCACCGCGCGCTGGTCCCGCGGCACGTTCCTGCTGATCATGCTCGGCCTGATCCTGCCGTTCCAGCTCGCCGCCCTGCCGCTCTACCAGACGGTTCGCGACCTCGGACTGCTCGGCTCGATCTGGTCGCTGGTGCTGTTCTACGCCGGCCTGCAGGTGCCGTTCACGACGTTCCTCTACGTCGGCTTCCTGCGTGCGCTGCCGCGCGACTTCGAGGAGGCCGCCACCCTCGACGGCTGCGGGCCGCTGAGCGCCTTCCGGTACGTCGTCCTGCCGATGCTCAAGCCGATCACCGTGACCGCGCTCGTGCTCAACACCGTCAGCGTGTGGAACGACTTCTTCACCCCGCTGCTGTACCTGTCCGGCAGCACCCAGCAGACCATGCCGGTCGCGGTGGCCGGCTTCGTCGGGCAGTTCGTCTCCGACTGGAACCTCATCTTCGCCGCCCTGCTGATCAGCATCGTCCCGGTCCTCGCGGTCTACCTGGCCCTGCAGCGCAGCATCATCAACGGATTCGCCGGAGGACTCAAAGGATGATCGTTTACGGCCTGCAGACGGAACAGCGCACCGAGCCCCTCGGCCTCGGCGAGACCAGCCCCCGGCTGTCCTGGAAGCTGCGCGACGCACGGCGCGGCGCGGCACAGAGCGCCTACCGGATCACCGCGGCCGCACGCGCCGACGACCTGGACACGCCCGCGCGCCTGCTGTGGGACAGCGGTCGCCGGGCCGGCGGCGAGACGCTGCTGATCGACTGGGACGGACCGGCGCTGCGCTCGGCCACCCGCTACCACTGGCGCGTCGAGGTCTGGGACGACACCGGCGCGCCCGCCGCGACCGCGCAGACCTGGTTCGAGACCGGCCTGCTGCACCGCGAGGACTGGACCGCGGTGTGGATCGGCCGCGACCCCGTCGCGCTGCCACCGGTGGACCCGCCGACCGACGACGACCTGATCTCGCCCGGCCCGGCGGAGGCGGCACTGTACCTCCGGCACGAGTTCCGGCTGGCACGGCGACCGGTGCGGGCCCGGCTCCACGCCACCGCCCGGGGCGTCTACGAGCCGTACCTCAACGGCGAGCGCGTCGGCGACCGGGAACTCGCCCCGGGCTGGACCGAGTACCACCACCGCATCCAGTACCAGACCTACGACGTGACAGAGCAGTTGCGCACCGGCGACAACACCATCACCGCCGTCGTCGCCGACGGCTGGTGGAGCGGTTACGTCGGCTTCGACCCGCGCCGCCCGGCCCGCCACTACGGTGCCGCGCCCGGCCTGCTCGCCCAGCTGGTACTGGACTTCGCGGACGGCTCGCAGCGGGTCATCGCCACCGGCGGCGACTGGACCGAGAGCGACGGCCCGGTCCGGTCCGCCGACCTGATGATGGGCCAGTACGTCGACGCCCGCCGCGGCGTGACGGGCAACCGCCCGGTCGCGGTGCTCGACACCGCACCCGGCCCGCTGGTCGCCGAACCGGACGCGCCGATCCGGGTCGTCACACAGCTGCCGGCCGTATCGGTGGACCGGCGCGAGCCGGGCCGGTTCGTCGTCGACTTCGGGCAGAACCTCGTCGGCCGGATCCGGTTGCGCGTCCACGGCGGCACCGCCGGCCGGCGGATCGTGGTGCGGCACGCCGAGGTGCTCGCCGACGGCGAGCCGTACACGCTGAACCTGCGCCGGGCCGCCGCCACCGACACCTACGTCAGCGCCGGCGGCGACGGCGAGGTGTTCGAGCCGCAGTTCACCGTCCACGGCTTCCGGTACGCCGAGATCAGCGGGTACCCCGGCGAGCTGGCACCGGGCGACGTGACCGCGCGGGTCCTGCACAGCGACACCCCCTGGACCGGAACCTTCGACTGCGACGACCCGGCCGTCATGCGGTTGCACGCCAACATCGGCTGGGGGCAGCGCGGCAACTTCGTCGCGGTCCCCACCGACTGCCCGCAACGCGACGAGCGGCTCGGCTGGCTCGCCGACGCGCAGGTGTTCGCACCGACCGCGACCCGCAACGCCGACGTGTCCGCGTTCTTCGCCCGCTGGCTGCGCGACGTCGTCGACGGCCAGGACGACGACGGCGCGTTCCGTGACGTGGCCCCGATCATCGCCTTCGAGCGGGAGGGCGCACCCGCCTGGGGCGACGGCGGGGTGATCATCCCGTGGCTGCTGTGGCGCACCTACGGCGACCGGCGCACCCTGGAACGCTGCTTCGACGCGATGACCGCCTGGATCGACCACATCCACCGGCACAACCCCGGCCTGCTCTGGCAGCACCGCACCGGCAACTCCTACGGTGACTGGCTGCAGATCGACGCCGACACACCTCGCGACGTGCTGGCGACCGCGTACTTCGCGCGCAGCACGCAGATCGTGGCCGAGGCGGCCGACGTGCTCGGCAGACCGTCGGCACGGTGGCGGCAGCTGCACGCCGCGATCACCCGGGCGTTCCAGGACGCGTTCGTCGGTGACGACGGCAGCGTCAAGGGTGGCACCCAGACCGCGTACCTGCTGGCGATCGGGTTCGGCCTGCTCCCGCCGGCCCTGGTCGGCGACGCCGTCGCGCACCTGGCCGCCGACATCGAGAACCGCGGCAACCGGCTGACCACCGGCTTCGTCGGCGTGCCGCTGCTGTGCCCGGTGCTGACCGACCACGGCCGCGCCGACCTCGCCTACGCCCTGCTGCACCAGCGGGAGTACCCGTCGTGGGGGTACTCGATCCGGCACGGCGCCACCACGATCTGGGAGCGCTGGGACGGCTGGACCGACCACGGCGGCTTCCAGTCCGCGGCGATGAACTCGTTCAACCACTACAGCCTGGGCAGCGTCGGTGACTGGCTCTACGGCCGCGTCGCCGGCATCGACCAGACGGCCGGTTCGGTCGCCTACTCCGAGCTGCTGCTGCGTCCCACCCCGGGCGGGCACCTCACCCGCGCGCACGCCGAGCAGGAGACCGCGCGCGGCCTCGTGGCCTGCGGCTGGTCCCGCGAGGACGACCGGCTCACCGTGACCGTCACGGTACCGCCGGGATGCACCGCCGAACTGCACATCCCCACCTCCGACCCCGGCGGCGTGCACGAGGGCACGGTGCCCGCCGCCGAGGCGGACGGGGTGCTCCGGGCCGAACCGGAAGCCACGGGCCTCGCCCTGCGGCTGACGTCCGGCCGTTACACCTTCACCGCCTGAAACCATCTCCACGAGGGAGAACCATGCGCACACGTCTACTCACGGCGGCCGCCGCCGTGGCCCTGCTGGCCGGCTGTTCCGGCGGCACCAACGCCGGCGCCGGTGACGGCACCACCCTGACCATCGCGTCGGTCGACCAGGGATCGATCGAGAAGGTCGTCGACGCGTTCAAGGCCGCCAACCCCGGCGTCACCGTCAACCTCACCACCAGCGGCGCCGACCAGTACCAGCAGCAGATCCGCACCCAGCTGTCCTCCGGCACCGCACCGGACGTGATGACCGTCTGGCCCGGCAACGGCAACCCCGGCGCCACCTACGTCATCGCCGAGCCCGGCTACCTGCTCGACCTGTCCGACCAGCCGTGGGCCGGGCAGCTGCCGGAGTCGTTCCAGAAGGTCGCCCGGTACGAGGGCAAGACCTACAACGCGGTGTTCGGGCTCAACGGCATCGGCGCCGTCTACAACGACCAGGCACTCGCGCAGTCCGGACTGACGGCGCCGGGCACCTGGACCGAACTGCTCACCTTCTGCCGGGACGCCGCGGGCAAGGGCACCCCGGCGTTCGCGCTCGGCATCCAGGACAACTGGGTCACCCAGATCGCCCTCTACGCGCTGACCGCCACCACCGTCTACGGCGCCGACCGGGACTTCGACACCAAGCTCGCCGCCGGCCGGACCAGCTTCGCCGGCTCGCCGTGGACGACCGCGATGGCGAAGTACCAGGAGATGAACACCGCCGGCTGCTTCCAGAGGGACCCGCTCGGCACCAGCTACGAAGCCAGCCAGACCTTGGCCGCGACCGGGAAGACGCTCGGCATCATCCAGGGCAACTGGATCATCGGCCTGCTCAAGCAGAAGAACCCGGCCGGCACGTTCACCATGAAGGCGCTCCCGGCCACCGACAACCCGGCCGAGTTCGTCATGCCGGCCGCCGCCGGTGCCGGCTACGGCATCAACGCCAAGGCCAAGAACAGGGACCTCGCGCTGAAGTTCGTCACCTTCGTCATGTCGCCGGCGGGCATGAAGATCTTCAACGAGGCGCAGGGCAGCCTGCCGACCCTCCCCGGCGCCGGCACCGCCGTCGACCCCGGGCTCGCCGAACTCACCACCTACGTCGCGGACAACCGCACCGTGCCCTTCATGGACCAGCTGTGGCCCAACGCGAAGGTCCAGCAGACCATGCTCAGCGGCCTGCAGGAGGTCTTCAGCGGCCAGGCCACGGCCGACGAGGTGCTCAAGGACATGGACACCGACTACAAGGCGGGATCATGAGACGGCGTACCGCACTCGGACTCTCCCTGGCGATCCCCTCCGCGAGCGTGCTGACCGGCGGTCCCGCCTCCGCCGGTGACACCGGTCCCGGCCCGCGCGTCGTCGGCCTGCGCGTCGACGGCCGCGCCGGCTCACCCCTCGGTCTCGACACCGTCAACCCGGTACTGAGCTGGCGCTTCGCCGAGACCGGCTCGCCGGCGGCAGACCGGCAGACCGCCTACCAGATCCGGGTGTACGGCGACCGGCTGCTCTGGGATTCCGGCAGGGTGGACTCCGACGTCCAGTCCGGGGTCCGTTACGGCGGCCCGGCCCTCACCTCCCGGCAGCGGCTCTCCTGGCACGTCCGCGCCTGGGACGCCCACCGGCGCGCCACCGACTGGAGCGCGCGGTCCACCTGGGAGATGGGCCTGCTGCACCAGTCCGACTGGGGTCCGGCCCGCTGGATCGAGTACCCCGGCCGGGCCGAGACGCAGCCGATGCCGATCTTCGCCCGGCGGTTCAGCACGGACCCGCGCCGCACCATCGGGCGGGCGCGGCTCTACCTCTCCGGCGTCGGCATGCACCTGGCCACGCTCAACGGGCGTTCGCTGACCGATGAGGTGCTCGCCCCGGGCTACGCCAACTACCAGCTCTCCAGCGAGTACCGCGTCTACGACGTCACCCGGCACCTGCGCAGGGGCGACAACACCGTGGGGGTACGGCTGGGCAACGGTCCCGCCTACGTGCGGCGCAGCGTCGTCAACCCGGCCGTCGGGCGCACCGCGCCGTACTCCTGGTGGCAGAGCCAGCTCAAGGGCAACGGCACGCTCACCGCGGACGCCCCGGCCGGCGCCACCACCGTCACGCTGAGCAGCGTCGCCGGCTACCACGTCGGCGGCACCATCAACGTGGACACCGGCGACGGCGGCGACCGGCTCGAATCCCGGGTGATCACCGCGATCGGCACGGACACGGTCAGCTTCACCCCCGGCCTGTCCACGCCTCATCCGGCCGCCGCGGCGGTGACCGGATCCGGCAACAACATCGCCGCCGGCGACGCCAGCGCGGGCGCGGCCGTCACACCCCGGTTCATCGCACGCCTCGAGATCACCTACACGGACGGCCGGGAGACCGTGATCGTCTCGGACCGGCAGTGGCGCACCGCGCTCGGCCCGCTGACCACCGACGCCTGGTACTCCGGCAGCGACCACGATGCCCGCCGCGAGCAGCCCGGCTGGGACCGGCCCGGCGCGGACCTGTCCGCGACGGCGAAACGGCGCGACGGCACCCCGGCCGGCTGGATCGCCGCCGGGATCGCCCCACCGCCCAACCTGGCGACGAAACTGGTCGGCCGGACCGCGCCGCCGATCGTGATCGCCGACCGCCTCACCCCGGTGTCGATCACCAATCCGGCGCCCGGCACCTGGGTGTTCGACCTCGGCCAGAACATCGCCGGCCTGCCCGAGCTGCGCGTGAAGGGGGTACCGGCCGGCACGGTGATCCGCATGTCGCCGGCCGAGTCACTGGCCGCGGACGGCACCGTGGACCAGGCGTCCCTGAAGGGCGGCGGCGGCAGCCGCGGCACCGACCTGTTCAACACCTACACCACCGCGGGGGTACGCGGCGGGGAAACCTGGCGGCCGGATTTCAACTACTTCGGCATGCAGTGGGTGCAGGTCACCGGCCTGCCCGAGGGGTACGTGCCGACGAAGGAGACGATCACCGGCCTGCGGGTGCAGGCGGACACCCCGATCGCGGGCGCGGTCAGCACGTCGAACGCCCGGGTCGACCGGATCCACCGAATGGCCTGGTACTCGTTCGCCAGCAACATGATGAGCGTGTTCACCGACTGCCCCGGCCGGGAGAAACTGTCCTACCCGGCCGACTACACGATGCCGATGGGCGCGATCCACCGTGACTTCGACCTGTCCGCCTACCTGCGCACCCATCAGCGGCATCTGGTCGAGGGCCAGTCGGTGGCGGACACCCCGATGGCGGGCAACGTCGCGCTGAAGACCCCGGTCTACGACTGGGGCTACAGCGGCCGCTTCGGCGACGAGATCAACTGGGGCAACGCGATCATTCTGGTGCCCGGCTTCCTGCGGCAGCTCTACGGCGACACCGAGACGGCGGCCCGGTACTACGCGCCGATGGTGCGGTTCGCCGACTACATCGCGCGGCAGAAGGCGGTCGGGCACATCGTCGACGCGGCCCTGGCCGACTGGGTGTCCGCCGAGCCGGTCTCCGGGCGGATCACCGGCACCTGGGGCTACTACATGATGATCAAGGAGTTGGCCGTGCTGGCCCGGCTGACCGGCCACCAGGCCGACGCCGACCGGTACGCAGCCCTCGCCACCGACATCAAGGCCGCGTTCCACCAGGCCTTCTACAACACGACGACGCGCCGCTACACCGCCGACGGCAACGCCGGCACCACGGGCGCCAGCCAGACCGCGCAGGCGCTCGCGCTCGACGCGGGCCTGGTCCCCGACTCCGAGCGGCAGGCGGTCCTCGACGCGCTGGTCGAGCTGATCTACGCGTTCCACCCGGCCGGGGACGGTCCGCACTTCAGCGGCGGCACCATCGGCATGGCCCCGACCGTGCGGGCACTGTCGACCGGCGGCCGCGACGACGTGCTGTGGGACCTCATCCAGCGCGACGAGCAGCCCAGCTACGGCTACTTCATGGAGCCGACCGTCGCCAACCCCGGCGGCATGACCACCATCGGCGAACGCTGGAACCGCGGCGACTCCAAGAACCACATGATCCTCGCCCAGATCGAGGAGTGGTTCCACGCCGGCCTGGCCGGCATCCGGGCCGCGGACGGCACCACCGCGTACCGCGACCTGGTCATCGCACCGAAGGTCGTCGGTGACCTGACGTTCGTCAAGGGCCACTACACCACCCCGCAGGGCACCGCCCGCACGGAGTGGAGACGCGACGGCAACCGGCTGCGCCTGACCGTGACCGTTCCGCCGAACACCACCGCGGTCGTGCACGTGCCGACGCTGGGCGGCCGGGTCACCGGCACCCCGCCCCGCGCGACGCTCCTGCGCGATGCCGTCTACCGGGTGCCGTCCGGCACCTACACCTTCACCACCCGATGAACACGCGGGCGCGGCCCGCCACCCGCGGGCCGCGCCCCTGGAGGAGGCGGCAGTGCGATTCCCCGACGGGTTCCTCTGGGGCTCGGCCACCTCGGCCACCAGGTCGAAGGCGGCAACACCAACAACGACTGGTGGGACTTCGAACACGACCCGGCATCCCTGGCGCGGGCGTCGTCCGGCGACGGCATCGACCACTATCACCGGTACGCCGAGGACTTCGCGCTGCTGGCATCGCTGGGACACAACACTCACCGGCTGTCGCTGGAGTGGTCACGCATCGAGCCCGCGCCCGGCGAGTACAGCAGCGCCGCCATCGGCCACTACCGGCGGGTGCTGACCGCCCTGCGCGACAGCGGCATGACCGCCTTCGTCACCCTCCATCACTTCACGTTGCCACGCTGGTTCGCCGCCCGCGGCGGCTGGCTCGCCCCGGACGCCACCGGCGTCTTCGCCCGGTACTGCCGGCACGTGAGCGCCGAACTCGGCACGCTGATGCCGTTCGTCTGCACGATCAACGAACCGCAGATGGTGGCCCTGCACGGCTACCTCGAGGGCTACCACCCGCCGGGCGTCACCAACGTGATGAAGTGGAAACGCGTCGGGGGAGTCCTGCTCGAGGCACATCGGGCCGCCGTGGCCGCGGTCCGTGACCAGGCCGGCTCCCGGGTGGGGCTGGCGGTGCAGCTGCCGTTGCTGGCCCCGGTCGATGCGGAGACCCCCGCGTTCCTCGACATCCGTCACGAGATCGTCGACCGGTACCTCGAGGACCCCGGCGGTGACTGGCTCGGCGTGCAGTACTACCGCAAACAGTGGGTCGACCCGGCCGCCCCGGCCCTGTTCGCCCCGCCACCGGCCGGGACCGCGCTGACCCAGATGGGATGGGCCGTGCATCCCGACGGCCTGCGCGAGATGCTGCACCGCGCCGCGGAACCGGGTTGCCGCTCTACGTGACCGAGAACGGCATCGCCACGACCGACGACACCGAACGCCTCGACTACCTCCACACCCACCTGGCCGCGCTCGCCCGGGCCGTCGCGGAGGGCGTCGACGTCCGCGGATACCTGCACTGGTCGGCCTTCGACAACTTCGAGTGGAGCGAGGGCTACCGGCCACGCTTCGGCCTCGTCGCCGTCGGCGACGACTTCACCCGGACGCCCAAGCCCAGCGCGTACGCGTTCGCGCGCGTCGCCCGCACCGGCCGCCTCGGCGCCCTGCACGAGACCTCCGAGCAGACCTCACGATGAACCCGGCCGGCCACGCCGGATCGGCGAGTGGTGGCTCAGGGCGGCGTACGCCCGACCGCGCACCGGGTTCCGCCGTCGCCGGGGCCGACCGGCCGCGGCGACGGCGGGACCGTCACGCGGCCGGTACCAGTGGGCAGCTGCTGCGGTACTGCCGGATGCCGGACGAGTCGGCCAGCGGGCACAGGAACTGGCTGTAGCGGGTGTCGTCGTCGACGAAGATCTTCAGCCAGGGGATCATGGTGCGCGCGAGTGTGGTGCTCGGCTGGCCGATGTAGTTGTGGCCGGCACCGGTGATCTCGGCATAGGCGCGCTCGGTCGTGGCGGGGACGCTGTTGTACAGGTTGACGAGCTGCGACGGCGGGACCAGGGTGTCGTTCTGCATCGCGTAGATCAGGGTCGGCACCCGCGTGGCGGACAGGTTGTTCGAGGGCAGGTAGGGCGCGTTGCCGATGGCGGCCTTGAGCGACGGGCGGCGCAGGGCGGCGTCGAGCGCACCGCCACCGCCCATGGAGTGCCCGGCCACGGCCAATCTGCCCGGGTCGAGCCGATCGCGGACCGTGCTGCGCTGGGCGAGGTAGTCGAGGGCGGCGAGCAGCTGCGTACCGCGGCTGGTGGGGTTGTCGTTGAGGTTGTTCGTCTCGATGCCGAAGACGATGAAGCCCTGACCGGCCAGGCGCGGTCCGAGCCAGGCGATGCCGGGCCAGGTGCCGTTGAGGCCGGGGGAGATGGCGATCCCGCCGAACGTGCCCTGGCTGCGGTCGGTCGGGTAGTAGATGACGCCGCCGCCGAAGCCGTTGCCGCGCGGCACGCTCAGCGACGCGGTCGCGAACGGGCCGGTCACGGCCGCCACGCCGGCGGCGGTCGGAGCCGGCCCGCGCTCGTACGGGTTGGCCGCGGCGAACGCGGGCTGTGGCGACGCGGTGCCGACCAGGCCGGCCGTGACGGCGATCGCGGTCAGCACTCGTCGGGCGAGACGGTGCGACAGCCGTCGGGGCGGGGATGGGACACGGTCCTGCGCTGGCATCGTGATCCTCCTTGCTGTGGCGGGCGATGAGCGGTTCCGGCCTGCCGGCCGTACAACAATTGATGATGCTGAATGAATAACGTTACCCGCGTCAAGGTATGGGCCGGAGAATCTCCGGCGACGTCCGGATGGGGGTGGGTGCCGTGGAATCGATAGCTCCTGGATAGATCGCTCTTGACTGATGCCGGCGCCGACGGCTACGTTCGCCGTAACGTGTGAGAAACGTTGCCCGTATTGCCGGGCTGCGATTGGATGACGGACGACATGCGCGTCACCGGGGCGTTCCTCGTCGGCGCCCGCCGCGCGGTATGTGAAACGTTTCATGTGCCGGGACGGCGGGTTGACGGCATGCGAGGGCACGCCACCGCCGGCGCTGCGGTGGACCGCGTTCGCGCCTCCAGAAGGCGCCCGGGCGCGCCCGTACGACGGAAGAGGTCTGATCGTGGATGTGCGGATGACTCGCAGAGCACTGATCGCAGGGTCGTTGTCCGCGGCGGCCACCGTGAGCCTGCCGGCGACGGCCCGGGCGCACGGCCGCACCGGTCGCGACGAGGCGACCACCCGGTACGGCAGAGTGCGTGGCCGGCGCCGGGACGGCACCATCGCGTTCCTCGGCGTTCCGTACGCGACACCGCCGCTCGGCCGCCTCCGGTTCCGGGCGCCACAGCCACCGCGGCCGTGGTCCGGCCTGCGCGACACCGTGGACTTCCCCAACCCCGCCTACCAGGTGCCCGGCGGCGAGATGGGGCCGAACGGCAACGGCCGGATGCCGGCACCGTCCGAGGACTGCCTCTACCTGAACATCTGGACGCCGGCCGCCGACGGGAAACGCCGCCCGGTGATGTTCTACCACCACGGCGGCGGCTACATGATCGGCTCGGGTTCCGCGACCGGCCAGGACGGCACCCGCCTGGCCAAGCTCCACGACGTGGTGGTGGTGCAGTCCAACCACCGGCTCGGCCTGCTCGGCTACCTGTTCCTGGGCGACCTCGCCCACGGCGACTACGCCGCCAACCAGGGAATGCTCGACATCCTCGCCGCACTGCGCTGGACCGCCGACAACATCGACCACTTCGGCGGCGACCCGGACAACATCATGGTCTGGGGCGAGAGCGGCGGCGGCGCGAAGACCGCGGCCGTCTACACCATGCCGGCCGCCGCGCAACTCTTCCACAAGGCGTCGATCGAAAGCGCCGCGCCGCTGCGGTTCCCCACCCGCGACGGCGCCACCGCCCGCGCCGAACGCACCCTGCACCTGCTGGGCCTCACCCGCGCCGACATCGCGCGACTGCACGACATCCCCGCCGCCCGGCTGCTGGAGATCCAGCAGGCCGAAGCCGCGAACGGGGTCGCCCCGTGGGGCGACCCGGATCCGGTGCGGCCCGGCTTCGGCGCGTTCGTCGACGGCCGCATCATCCCCCGGCACCCCGTCGCCGACGGCGCCCCGCCGTGGTCGGCCGGCAAGCCGCTGATGGTCGGCACCACCCGCGACGAGACGGTGTTCTTCAGCCTCTTCGGCCCACCGGACATCTTCCGCATCGACGAAGCCGGACTGCGCCGGGAACTGAGCCGCACCTATCAGGGCGCCGAACTCGACCGGATCATCGCCACGTTCCGCGCGTCACGGCCCGCGGCCACCCCGGCACAGCTCTACTTCGCGATCACCACCTCGCCGATCTGGCGCGACGCCATCAGGATCGCCGAGGCCAAGGCGGCGCAGCACCAGGCCCCGGTGTACATGTACCAACTCGCCTACCAGGACCCGACCGTGGTGCCGGGCACCGACTTCCCGCTCGGCTCACCCCACGCCTCGGACATCCCGCTGAAGTTCGCCAACACCCCTGGCGACCGGCCCGCCGGGGAACGGGCGACCGCACGGCACATGAGCGCGTTGTGGGCGGGATTCGCCCGCGACAGCCGCCCGAACGCGCCGCACGTGCCACGCTGGCCCGCCTACACGCCCACGCGCCGTGCCACCATGTGGATCGACGCCCGATGCAGGATCGTCGACGACCCGGACCGGGCGGAACGACTCTACTGGGAGAGCCGGGAGCCGAGAGGCTCCTGATACCGCGCTCGCCGTCCCCGGCGGTCCGTCCATTTCCGGCCGTGACCGGGCCGGCGCCGGCCGGGAGGGACTCGGGCAGCATCGGCATCCCCGGAGTGGGCAACGAAGTGTCGTGTCCGGGTCGGCCGGCGCCGGTGAAGGATGCCCTGCCGGTACACCCATCATCAAGGAGTTCTCCGTTCCGCGGCGGGCACGTTGACTGGGTGCCGTGGGCCCTACGGGGCCGTCCCGATCCGAGCGAACGGATGCCATGCCCACCTCACACATCACCGCCCGCGTGACGCTGTCGGCGATCCTCGGCCTGACCCTTGCCGGCTGCGGCGGCAGCGGCCGGGCCGACGCCACCGGCGACGGAACCTCCGTGACGTCGTCCGGCAGCGCCGGCGGAGCGACGGCACCACCGAGCGACCCGGCCGAGCCACGGGAAGAACAGATGAAGATCCAGATCACCATCGGCGACCAGCGCCTGCAGGCCACGATCTTCGACAGCCCCGCTGGCCGTGACCTGCTCGACCAGCTGCCGCTGACCGTCGAGATGACCGACCACGGCGCGGTGGAAAAGACCGGCCCGCTGCCGGCACCACTGTCACTGGACGGGCAGCCGGACGGTGCTGACCCCGAGGTCGGTGATGTCGGGTACTACGCCCCCGGCAACGACCTCGTCCTCTACTACGGCGACCAGTCCTACCACCCCGGCATCGTGATCATCGGTCGCCTCGACGGCGACGCCGCCAGCCGCGTCGCCGACATGGACGGCACCGTCACCGCGACCGTCGAGACCCGCACCGCCTGAACCCACCACCAGCGGCGCCCCGACATGCCGACGGACGCCGGCTCCCGCCCGACGCCGTCAAGGACGTGACATGACCAGCCCTCTCCCCACCCGCGAACAGACGTTCACCGGCAAGGTCGCCTTCGTCACCGGCGCCGCGGGCGGTATCGGCGAGGCCACCGCACGGGCCTTCGCCGCCGCCGGCGCGACGGTGGCGCTGGCCGACCTCGACCAGGCCGGCGCGCACGCCGTCGCCGCCCAGATCCAGGCTGACGGAGGCACCGCCATGGCGTTCGGCCTCGACGTCACCGACAGCGACGCGGTCAAGGCGGCCCTCGACCAGGTCGTCGCCGTCCACG
Source organism: Catenuloplanes niger (assembly GCF_031458255.1). NCBI lineage: Bacteria > Bacillati > Actinomycetota > Actinomycetes > Micromonosporales > Micromonosporaceae > Catenuloplanes > Catenuloplanes niger. The sequence continues at coordinate 114,955 of NZ_JAVDYC010000001.1, read as the reverse complement.
GCCGCCTCGACCTCGCCTTCAACAACGCCGGCATCGAGCAGAGCCACACCACCACCGCCGACACGGCCGAGGCCGACTTCGACAAGCTGATGACGGTCAACGTACGCAGCGTGTTCGTCTGTCTCAAACACCAGATCCCGCTCATGCTCGCCGGCGGAGGCGGCACGATCGTCAACACCTCCTCCGGCGCCGGAGTCATGGGCATCGCCCAGCAAGCCGCCTACGCCGCGACCAAGCACGCCGTCATCGGCCTCACCAAGTCCGCCGCGCTCGAGTACGCCGCCCACGGCGTGCGCATCAACGCCATCTGCCCCGGCATCATCGACACCAAGATGATCGAACGCGTCAGCGGCGGAACGGACGAGGGCTACGCCCGGATGATCGCCCAAGAGCCCATCGGCCGCCTCGGACGGCCGGAGGAGATCGCCTCCGCCGTGCTCTGGCTGTGCTCACCCACCGCCGCCTTCACCATCGGACACGCCCTGATCGTCGACGGCGGCCAAACCGTCTGAGCCGAGCGGCCGCCGTCCCACTTTCACAGCCGGCACCAACCGTGACCTGCCGCGGTTCGTCCCCGGCGTTCGGAACGGCATCACCGGATCCGCGCCCCGGCAGCACCGCCCAGGGCACCTCGGACCGCCACTGCCGGCTTCCTGCGGCGCACCGCAAGCCCTTCGGCATGACCGTGGGGCCCCGCTGCACCGGGACGGTACCGCTCCCGCCACCGCGCACCGGCAGCAAGCCGCGAATCGAACGTGGATGTCGTGACCCCGGGGCGCTCCCGCCGGCGGGGTGGGTCGCTCGTGCGTGCACCGCTTCGGCTGTGCGCACCGAGCAGATAGGCATCGGACATGTGTCCCAGTCGGCTAGCGGACTGCACGTCCGAGCCGGAACGCAGGAGCCTGGAGCGACCGAGTCGAAACGGGGGTTCACGAGATGGGCACGGAACAACATGGAATGACCAGACGGCGGCTGATGACGACGGCGGGGGCGGCCACGGTGGGCGTTGTCGCGGCCGGACTCCCGGCCGGGCCGGCAGCCGCGGCGCCCAACGACACGCATCTGCTGATCGGCACGCCGACGTCGCCGGCGAAGCTCTTGCACAAGCTGCGCCAGCCGAACGAACTGTGGATCCCGTCACCGGAGTGGGGTGACGTCTATGCGGTGGCCAAGAGCCCGTACCCGTCGGGGATCGTCGACGTGGCCGGCGCGATGGTCGGAAACCAGATGCACACGGTCTCGGCGCAGCACAGCCAGATCGCCCATGCGGTCCGCACCGAGGGCGGCGGCTGGACCGTGTTCAACAACATCAGCGGGTTCGGCGCCGGCAACCCGGCCGAGAACCGGAGGGTGTGCGCTGCGGGAGCGGCGGGAAATCTGCACCTCGCGGTTCTGGCCTGGGACGGCGGTGTCTTCCACACCATACGAAAGTCCGCCGACTGGCTGTGGACGCCGCTGACCCGGGTGCCGGGCTGGGGCTCGACGAACTTCACCGACATCGCGGCAGGGGGCGGGTCAGACGGATACTTCCACCTGTTCGCTCTGCAGGGCACCCAGGTCCTCCATCGGGTAAGGGATCCGCACACCGGCATCTGGTCGACGCCGGGCTCACCCGGGTCCGCCACGGGTTCCTCCGGGACGGCCATCGCCGCGGGTCGGGCCGGGAACGAGGTGCATGCCGCGGTGGTGACGGACGCCGGGCTCAGTCACGTGGTCCGCTATCTGAGCGGCTCGTGGAGCGACGTCAACCTGCTGCAGCGCATACCCGACATCGACGACGTGGGTGCGGCGGGAACGCCGAACGGTGAGTTCCACGTCACCATCGTCGGCACCGAGAGTGGGGTGAGCGGAATCCAGTACTGGGTGAAGCACCGCGTGCGCCGGGCCGACCAGAGTTGGACGGGATTCGCGACCCTTGACTTTCTTCGGGCCACCCGGGCGGCGATGGCGGGCTGACGGTCCACCGAACCGGATTTCCCGGCACGGCCATGCAGCGATCGTCCGGCAGGAGACAGCCGCACTCCTGCCGGACCTGGCCCGCACACGTCCGCACCTTCGGTCACTCCGCGTACCGATCAATCGCCCCAGAGCCAAGGCGACGTGACGATCTGCCGCTTCATTCCGCCGACCGACCGACCACCCACAGCACCTGTAGCCTCGGCCTGCAACGCACACCCTGATAACCGGCCGGCTGCACGTCTGCCGTCGACCCGCCGAAAAGCGGAGCAAGTCATCGGCAGGGCCGCCACCAACGCGCCGCCGGTGAACCGCAAGATACAAGCGAAACTCGTAGCAGCAGGCAAGCCGCGCCGAACCGCCCAAGCCGACCCCGGACTCCGGAGAATCGCACTATCCGGCGTCGAAATGGTGTAGCGGACTTCCCGATCGACCCGCTTACCGTCCATAGGTCCCGCATAGCGCGTGCCAGCTGACGGTGGCAGGAAAATGGCGATAAGACCGCAGTTTACTCACATGCCGCGATCCGTGCGACGCCCGATGGCAACGCGAGCCAATCAGCGCTCCATAGCCTTGTGCCCCACTGATAGGGGCGAGCCCTTCCTCCCGGTAACCGGATCTGCCGTGCTCGTGTGGCCGGCAGTGACCGGGCATCGCACTCTGTGGTCAATCTTCTCGCGTTTCACGCGTCCGCTCACTGCATTGAATCTGTCGAAGGCCGTCCCCTCCAACCTCGCTGCCGGTGCCTGCTCCGCGCAGCAGCAACATCAGCGCACCCCGTTCGCCGTCGTCGCGGAGCCGGGTCGCCTCGGTCATCAGCTCCTCGATGCGGTCGTGCTTCGCCAGGAGGTATCCGAGCCCGTTGTAGGCGGCCCGGTCCCGATTCGCGATCGCGTCGCGGACGACGGCTAGAGCCTCGCCGGTGCGGCCCAAGTGTTCCAATGCGCGCGCCAGCCGGCCGCGGAGGTGGCCGTGGCCGGCGGCGACCGCCCGCGTGTAGACCTCGATGGCCTCGTCCGTGCGCCCCAGCTTTTCCAGCAGTTCCCCGAGCGGCCACGGAGCGACACCCGCAGTGCCGACGGCGATCTGGTAGGCGGCTACGGCCTCCTCGTGGCGGCCTCGCTCGGACAGGAATCTGCCGAGCTCACTGCCCGCCGCGTTGTGGCCGGCAGCGATCGCCGCGCGGTATACGGCCTCCGCATCGTCCGTACGATCAGCGTCCTTCAGCAGATCCGCCAGTCGTGACCACGCCCGTGGTTCGTCCGCCGCAACGGCCGAAGTGCACGCGGTGATCGCGTCGTCGGTGTGCCCCGCCGCGTCGTACAGATCAGCCAGAGCGCGATGCGGTGCCGGGTGGCCGGCCGTCACCGCTGTCCGCCACGCGGCATGAGCCTCATCGGCTCGTCCCCACCGTGCCAGGCTCTCCGCCAGCGCTGCCAGGTCCTCCCAATCACCGTCGTCGGTCAGCTCTCGCCGCAACGCGACAGCCTCATCCACCCGTCCACTGCTGGCCAGCCAGTCGGCACGGTCGTAGGGATCTTGAGGGCCATCGCTCATGGCGGTCACCATAGGATCCCTACGCGCGTGACGGAACCCTAGTAGCTTCCGGCTCGGCGTTCTCCTTCGGCCGATCGGTGAAGTAAGAACCTTCCATACTGTCAGTCAATCCCGCGGATGCGTCGGCTGCCAGCGCCAGGGCATGCCGTTTTCCGTTGCGGTCAGAGCAGGTCCCGGCACAGGTCCACCAGGCGCAGCGCGAGCTCGAAACCGCGCAACACCAACACGAGATCGACACGGAAGCGGCGGCGGGTTCGGCGCGTACGCCGGCGGCTGTTCTTCATCGGCGAGTTCCCCTCTGGCTGGTGCCGCGGGTGCGACGAGGTGCCTTTCGGGGAACCGGGTGCCGCTCTGATCGCGGCACCGAACTGCAACCGGCGGGCACCGCAGGTGCGCGGCGATCCTGCCGATGGTCGGCGCTACGCGGCCGGCCTTCGTGGCCGGCCGCCCTTGCCGGTTTCGGTGGAGTGCCGGGCCGGCGGCGACCGCGCGTAGGGTCGATCCGAGTCGCTCGGAGGTCGCGGGACAGACCTTCGGCGGGCATGTCAACGGTTCCGATATCCTGCTGTGCCAGCAGACGTCGTCGCGCATCTTGAGGCGTTGTTCCCGCCCGGTACGGCCCCCGGCCGACCTGCCCCGCCCGGCCGCTCAGACGGTGTCGATGAGGCGACGGTTGTTGCGGCGACATCGAACCCGTCGGGTGCCGCATTGGCCGGCGCGACTACTCGCTGACCGGCTGAGCGGGGCGGGATGCCGATCAGCCTCGCCGAAGGGACCCGGATCTGGCGGGCCCGGCGACCGCAGCCGCATCGCGTGGAGACGTTCGAGGGGCCTGCTGGCTTGTGTCGCTGTGCGGGCGGTCGTTTGCGTGCTGCGTCGTTGCCCTGCCGGCTTGCGGTCACGTGGTTGACCCCGAGCCGGGCCGAGCCGGCTCGCGCTGCGGCCGGCGCGCCGGGGTGGACGGCGCCTGTGCCGGGCGGTGTCGCGTGGGCTTGGCGCAAGGCCGCCGCCGGAAGTCGCGTGGGAGCTTGGCGCAAGGCCTCCGCCGGAGAAGTCGCGTGGGAGCTCGGCGCAAGGCTGCCGCCGGGAGTCGCGTGATGCGCGGTCGGTGGCGTGCCCGGGTTGGTGCACGGAGGCGGGGGAGAGGGGTGCCGGTCTGCGTTCGATGCCGTTTTGCGGCCGTGGTGGCGGTGGCGCGGTGGGTGGGCGGCATGACAGGCTCGGGCGGAAGATGCGGCTGGTGATCTGGGCGTAACGAGATCTTGACGCGTTCGACCCGGGTGAGCAGACTGCGGAATACGTTTCCAGGCGGCGCGGACCGGAGGGCACCCCGGCCCGCGTCCGGCGGGCGGAGGAGGCGCGCCGATGCGCGTGGCAACTGCCGGAAAAGTCCGGAATGGGCAAGCGCTTTCCCGTAGGTCGGGCCGGCCGCGACCGGACCCGTTGAATGGTTTAAAGAAACACGTCGATCGTCGCTGAGGTGAGCGCGGTGAAGCGGCGCTGAAACGATCCATTGTCATCGCCCCGAAACACTTGACGTGCGTCACAGCATCGATGCAGACTGCGGAAAGCGCTTTCCCCCTTCGATGCTTTCCACCCGAAACATCCCCCTTGCCGGAGGCACCCCGGTTCGGGGGGATCGCGCGCCACAAGTGACTGCTCATGTGAAGGAGGGTCGTGTGAGTGCTCTCGGCGAGCTCCAACGGCTCGGCACCTCCAAGGGCGGCCCGCCTCCGCGAAAGCGGGACAACAAGGCCGCCTTCCTGTTCCTGCTGCCGTGGTTCGCGGGTCTCCTGCTGATCACGGCCGGGCCGATCGTGGCCTCGCTGGGGCTCAGCTTCACCGACTACAACCTGATCCAGCCGCCGGAGTTCAACGGCGTCGAGAACATCGCCCGCATGTTCGGCGACGAGCGCCTGCACCGGTCGCTCGGCGTCACCTTCGTCTACGTGTTCGTCTCGGTGCCGCTGCAGCTGCTCGCGGCGCTCGGGCTGGCGATCCTGCTCGACCGCGGGCTGCGCGGCCTGCCGTTCTACCGGTCCGCGTTCTACCTGCCGTCGCTGCTCGGCTCCAGCGTCGCGATCGCGGTGCTGTGGAAGCAGATCTTCGGGGCCGAGGGGCTGCTCAACCAGGTGCTCGGCATCTTCGGCATCACGGGCCGCGGCTGGATCTCCGACCCGGACACCGCGCTCGGCACGCTGATCATCCTGAACGTCTGGACGTTCGGCGCGCCGATGGTGATCTTCCTGGCCGGCCTGCGGCAGATCCCGGTGATGTACTACGAGGCCGCGTCCGTGGACGGCGCGAGCAAGTGGACGCAGTTCAAGAAGATCACCGTGCCGCTGCTGTCGCCGATCATCTTCTTCAACCTGGTGCTGCAGATCATCCACGCGTTCCAGTCGTTCACCCAGGCGTTCGTCGTCTCGGGCGGCACCGGCGGGCCGTCGGACTCGACGCTGTTCTACACGCTCTTCCTCTACGAGCGCGGCTTCGCCAGATTCGACATGGGGTACGCCTCGGCGCTCGCCTGGCTGCTCCTGATCATCATCGCCGGGTTCACCGCGATCAACTTCTGGGCCGCCAAGCGATGGGTGTTCTACGATGACTGACCTCAAGGAGCGCCCCGTCCCGGTCGCCACCCACGACGACCCGCCGCCGCCGAAATTCGTGCTGCCGGGCTGGGTCAAGTCGACGCTCAAGCACGCCGCGCTGATCGCGTTCGCGATCGTGATGCTCTACCCGGTCATCTGGATGGTGGTCAGCTCACTGCGGCCGAACAACGAGATCTTCCGCTCGCCCGGCCTGGTGCTGGACAGCTTCGAGGTCTCCAACTACAGCGACGGGTGGAACGCGCTCGCCTCGCCGTTCGGCCACTACATGCTGAACTCGGCGATCGTGGTGCTCGGCTGCATCATCGGCAACCTGGTCTCCTGCTCGATGGCGGCGTACGCGTTCGCCCGCCTGGAGTTCACCGGGAAGAAGTGGTGGTTCGCCATCATGCTGATGACGATCATGCTGCCGATCCACGTGCTGATCGTCCCGCAGTACATCATCTTCTCGAACCTCGGCTGGGTGAACACGTTCCTGCCGTTGGTCGTGCCGAAGCTGCTGGCCACGGACGCGTTCTTCGTGTTCCTGATGGTCCAGTTCATCCGCGGCCTGCCGCGCGAGCTGGACGAGGCCGCACGCATCGACGGCGCCGGCCACCCGCGCATCTTCCTGCAGGTCATCCTGCCGCTGATGCTGCCGGCGCTGGCCACCACCACGATCTTCACGTTCATCTGGACGTGGAACGACTTCTTCTCGCAGCTGATCTACCTGACCGACCCGGAGATGTACACGGTGCCGGTCGCGCTGCGCTCGTTCGTGGACGCCACGGTCGCCACGTCATGGGGCTCCATGTTCGCGATGAGCGTGGTCTCCCTGCTGCCGATCTTCCTCGCCTTCCTGATCGGCCAGCGATACCTGATCAAGGGCATCGCCACCACCGGTATCAAGTAGTCCCCTCCCGGATTGACATACATCGAAAGGGCACATTCGATGAGCAACGGCATATCCCGGCGTACGGTTCTCTCCCTCGCGGGCGCGGTCGGCGCGTCCACCGCGCTCGCGGCCTGCGGTGGCGGCGGGGGTGACGCGGGCGGTGAGCTGTCCAAGGACCCGGTCACGCTCCGCTTCACCTGGTGGGGCTCGGACGCGCGGCACAAGCGCACCCAGCAGGCGATCGACCTGTTCAAGGTCAAGTACCCGAACATCACCGTCAAGGGCGAGTTCAAGGACTGGAACGGCTACTGGGACAGCCTGGCCACCACGGTCGCGGCGAACGACGCGCCGGACATCATCCAGATGGACGAGCTCTACCTCGCCTCGTACGCCGAGCGTGGCGCGCTGCTCGACCTGGGCACCGCGTCCAACCACCTGAAGACAGCGGACATCGAGGCGGCCGCGCTGGACACCGGCAAGGTCGACGGCAAGCAGTACGCGATCCCGACCGGCCTCACCGCGTACTCGTTCATCGTCAACGACGACCTGCTCAAGCAGTACAACGTCACGCTGCCGGACACCGCGACGTGGTCCTGGGAGGACCTGCGCACGGTCGGCGACAAGATTTCCAAGGCCAGCGGCGGCAAGGTCAACGGCGTCCAGCTCTGGGGCTTCGACACCGGTTCGGTCAACATCTGGCTCCGCCAGCAGGGCGCGTCGCTGTACGACGAGGCCGGCAAGGTCTCCGCGCCGCCGGCCGTGCTCGCCCAGTACTGGCAGTACCTGCTGGACCTGTCGAAGACCGGCATCGGCCCGGCCGCGTCGGTCACCATCGAGCGGGCCGGTGCCGCGCTGGACCAGTCCGGCATGGCCACGAACGCGACCGCGATCGGCACGTCGTGGAACACCCAGCTGACGTCGTTCGCGGCGGCCAGCGGCCAGAACCTGCGGCTGGTCCAGATCCCGGGCGAGTCCCAGGTGGGTACGCCGGGCGCCTACTACAAGCCGTCCATGTACTGGGCGATCTCCGCCCGGTCGAAGCAGCCGGCCGAGGCCGCCGCGTTCGTCGACTTCCTGCTCAACACCCAGGAGGCCGCGGACGTGCTGCTCACCGACCGCGGCGTGCCCGGCAACCGGACGATCCGGGCCGCGCTCGCGCCGAAGCTCACCGCCACCGACAAGGCCGCCGCTGAGTACCTCGACACGGTCAAGGTCGGCCCGGCGCCGCGCGTCACCCCGAACGGCGCCAGCGGCATCGAGGCGATCCTCAAGCGGCACACCGAGGAGGTCCTGTTCGAGCGCAAGACGCCGCAGGCCGCCGCGGAGTCGTTCATCAAGGAGCTGCAGACCGAGATCGACGCCGCCTGACCCACCAGCGCAGCGGGCCGGTGCCGTCCGGCACCGGCCCGTGTCCCGAGGAGCGTGGCATGACCCAGACCCCCTACCGCGCGGCGATCATCGGCACCGGAGGCATCGCCACCGCCCACGCCCGGGCGTTGCGCGCACACCCGGACCGGGTCGCGCTGACCGCGGTCGTCGACGTCGACGCGGACCGGGCCCGCACGTTCGCGGCCGAGTGGGACACCCCGGTGGTCGCCCCCGGCCTGACCGAGCTGCTGGCGGCGCACCGGGTCGACCTCGTCCACCTGTGCACGCCGCCGGCCACCCACGCGCCGCTCGCGATCGAGGCGCTGCGGGCCGGTGCGCACGTGCTCGTGGAGAAGCCGCCGACGCTGTCTCTGTCCGAACTGGACGCGATCGCCACCGTGTCCAAGGAGACCGGCCGGCACGTCGCCACCGTGTTCCAGCACCGCTTCGGCACGGGCGCGGCCCGGCTGCGCCGCCTCGCCGCGGACGGCCACCTCGGCCGGTCGCTGCTGGCCACCTGCGACACGCTCTGGTTCCGCGACGACGCCTACTTCGCCGCGCCGTGGCGCGGGAGGTGGGAGACCGAGGGCGGTGGCCCGACCATGGGCCACGGCATCCACCAGTTCGACCTGCTGCTGTCCGTCCTCGGGCCGTGGGAGCGGGTCACCGCGGTGGCCGGCCGGCGGGCCCGGCACCAGGTGCACACCGAGGACGTGTCGATGGCGCTGGTCACGTTCGCCGACGGCACGCTCGCGTCCGTGGTCAACTCCGTGGTCTCGCCGCGCCAGACGTCCGCGCTGCGGTTCGACTTCGAGCGCGCCACGGTCGAGCTGACCCACCTGTACGGATACACCGACGACCACTGGACCGTCACGCCCGCGCCCGGCTCCGGTGACGTCAAACGGCGCTGGTACGCGGACTGGGACGACGTCGAGTCCGGCCACGCCGGGCAGCTGGCGGCCGTGCTGGACGCACTCGACGCCGGGACCGAGCCACCGGTCACGCTCGCCGACACCCGCCGGACCATGGAGTTCGTCGCCGCGCTCTACCGGTCCGCGTTCACCGGCGTGCCGGTGCGGGCCGGCGAGATCGGCCCGGACGACCCGTTCGCCGCCCGGATGAACGGCGTCGACGCACCCTGGACGGCGCCGGCCGCAACGGAAGGGCACCGCACCGCATGAGCCTGCAGGTCGACCACACGCTCGGCAGAGAGGTCACGGTCACGGCCGGGGACGTGCCGATCGTCACCTACGTCTACGTGCCGGACACGGTGCAGCTGGAGTCGCCGAAGCCGTACCTGCACCCGATCCGTACGCTCGCCGGGGATCTGGTCTCGCTGTTCCGCCCGCACGACCACGTCTGGCACAAGGGCATCGCCTGGTCGCTGCCGCACCTGGGGGAGCACAACTTCTGGGGCGGCCCGACCTACGTGCACGGCCGGTTCTACGTGCAGCAGGACAACAACGGCACGGCCGCGCACCGGGAGATGACGCGGCTGACCGTGGACGGCGACACGGCCGCGCTCACCCACACGCTGGACTGGACGTCGCAGCGGGGCACGCCGGTCGTCGACGAGACCCGCGCGCTGACCGTGTCGCTGCTGGACGACGTGAGCTGGGTGCTGACCTTCGAGACCGCGATGACGAACGTCTCCGGCGAGACCCTTCGGATCGGGTCGCCGACCACCAAGGGCCGGGAGAACGCCGGGTACGGCGGGCTGTTCTGGCGCGGGCCACGCAGTTTCACGAACGGCACCGCGCAGTCACCCCACGGCGTCGGCGCGGACGACCTGCGCGGCACCCGCGCGGAGTGGTTCGCCTACCGCGGCAAGCACGACGAGACCGGCCGCGCGTCCACGATCGTGATGGTCGACGACACCCGCAACCCGCAGCATCCGCCGCAGTGGTTCACCCGCAGCGAGGAGTTCGCCTGCCTCTGCCCGGCACCGTTCTTCAGCGAGGAACTGCCGTTCGAGGCGGGCGGCACGCTGACGTTCCGCTACGCGGTGGTCGTCGCCACCGGCGACCACGGCGACGAGGGTACGCACCGGCTGGCCGCCGCGGGCCGCACCGTGCTGGCGTCATGACGTTCCCCGGTGGCACCTCGGTCAGCCGGCTGACCGTTTACTCAGGGGAGTGCGCGGACGGGCTGGCCGGCGGCACGCCGCACCTGCACACCGCGTCCACCGAGGCGTACGTGGTCACCGGTGGCACCGGCGCGCTGCAGACGCTGGACGCGTCCGGCTTCCGGGAGACACCGCTGCGGGCCGGCTCGCTGATCTGGTTCACGCCCGGCGTCATCCACCGCGCGGTCAACCACGGCGATCTCCAGGTGCTGGTCGTCATGTCGAACGCCGGCTTGCCCGAGGCCGGCGACGCGGTGATGACGTTCCCGCCGGACGTCCTGGAGACGCCGGAGTCCTACGCCGCGGCCGCGGTGCTGGCGACCGCGGACGAGGCGGCGGTCGCCCACCGCCGCGACCTGGCGGTGGCGGGGTTCCGCCGGCTGCGGGACGCGGCCGCGGCCGGCGACCCGGCACCGCTGCACGCGTTCTACGACGACGCCGTGCGGCTGGTGCGGCACCGGGTCCCGCGCTGGCGGGAGATCTGGCAGGAGACGGTCGCCGCGCAGACCGCCCGGACCGCCGATATATTGAAGAATCTCGACGCCGGTGACGCCGCGCACCTCCGCGACGGCGGCGTGCGCGCCGCGCCGCCGAGCGAGACCGCGGGCTGGGGCATGTGCGGCCGGCTCCGCACCCACGACGTCCGTCATCCCGACACACCCGGAGGTTCGCAGTGACCCGCCGATACGCCATCATCGGACTCGGGCACCGCGCCCAGATGTACGTGGACGCGCTGCTCGGGGACTGGAGCGACACCGGCAGGATCGTCGCGTTCCTGGACACCAACCAGACCCGGATGGACTACCACAACGCGCGACTGCCCGCACCCGTACCCACGTATGGTCCCGAGGGTCTGCGCGACGTCCTGCGGGACGCCGACGCGGTCATCGTGACCAGTGTGGACGCCACCCACGCGGACTACGTGGTCGCCGCGCTCGACGCCGGGCTGGACGTGGTCTGCGAGAAGCCGCTGACCACGGACGAGGAGGGCTGCGCGCGCATCGCCGCGGCGGCCGAACGCTCCGGCGGTAACCTGGTCGTCACGTTCAACTACCGCTACTCGCCGCGCAACTCCGCGGTGCGTGAGCTGATCGCCTCCGGCCGGATCGGCGACATCACCGCGGTGCACTTCGAGTGGGCGCTGGACACCGCGCACGGCGCCGACTACTTCCGGCGCTGGCACCGCGACCGGGACAGCTCCGGCGGGCTGCTGGTGCACAAGTCCACGCACCACTTCGACCTGGTCAACTGGTGGCTGGCCAGCCACCCGGAGCTGGTCTTCGCGCAGACCGCGCTCCGCTTCTACGGTGCCGGCGGCGCCGGGGGCGGTGGCGACCGTCCGGCCCGGGCGAAGGGCGCGCCCGGGCTCGGCACCGACCCGTTCCTGCTGGACGCGTCCGCCGACCCGCGGCTCAAGGCGCTGTACCTGGACGCGGAGCACGAGGACGGTTACGTCCGGGACCAGGACGTCTTCGCGCCCGGCGTGACCATCGACGACACCATGTCCGTGCTCATCCGGTACGCCAGCCGCGCGCTGCTCACCTACTCGCTCACCGCGTACAGCCCGTTCGAGGGCTACCGCGTGGCGTTCACCGGTACCCGCGGCCGGGTCGAGCTGGAGGTCGGCGAGCGGGCCTGGACGCCGGTGAACGCGGCCATCGACCCGAGCGCCGGCCTGCACGCGGCCGACTCCTCGTGGGAGCGGCTCACCGTGCAGGAGCAGTGGGGCAAGCCCGAGGAGGTGCCGATCATCCGCGGTGAGGGCGGGCACGGCGGCGGCGACCGGCTGCTGCTCGACGACGTGTTCCGCGGCCCGTCCGGCGACCCGCTGGCCCGGCAGGCCGGTTACCGCGACGGCATCCGCAGCGTGCTCACCGGCGTCGCCGCGAACCGGTCCGCCGCGTCCGGCACGCCGGTGACGCTCACGCACGAGGGCACCCGTCTGGCCTGAGCGCGGGACCGCGCACCGGCCGGCTTGCCGCCGATGCCGGGTTCGAGGCCGCCACCCGGCCTCGAGCCCGGCATCGTCCGTGGTGCCGCCCCCACGCCGACCGGCGCGGCGGCGATCCGGCAAGTACCAGGTCCGACCCTATGTAGAAAATCTTGCGAGGGTCGGCTAGGGTGGCCGCATGCCACAACCGCTACGCGTCACCGCGGCCGTCTCCAAGGTGCTGGCCGCGTTCCTCGAAGACCCCGATTCCGATCGGTACGGCCTGGACCTGATGCGGACGAGCGGACACCCGAGCGGCACGCTCTACCCGATCCTGCTGCGCCTGCAGAACGCCGGCTGGGTCGAGACGCACTGGGAGGACGTCGACCCGGTCGTCGCCGGCCGCCCGGCCCGTCGCTACTACCGGCTCACCCCGGACGGCGTGACCTGGGCCCGCACCGAGCTCGCCGCGCTGCAGGCGCAGCTCGGCCGCGGTCTGGGCGGTGCGGCGAACCCGCGCACGGCCTGATCTCCCCGGGCGCCGACCGGCGCACCCGTGTACGACTCTATGTAGAAAACCGGTAATGGGGGTCTTCATCGTGAACCCGATACGGGTCACCCCGGCCGTCGCGGACGTGCTCGCCGTGTTCCTCCGGGACCCGGCGGCCGCGCGGTACGGTCTCGACCTGATCCGCGCCAGCGGCCACTCCAGCGGCACCGTCTACCCGATCCTGGTCCGGCTCCGCGCCGGCGGCTGGGCCGAGGCCGGCTGGGCGGACGCGGGCGAGCGCCCGGCCCGCCGCCGCTACCGGCTGACCCGGGACGGCATCCGGACCGCGGCGAAGGAGATGGCATGAACGTCGACGTGCTCGCGCGGAGATGCCTGCGCGCGGCGGCCCGCCGCTGGCCGGCCGAGATCCGCGACGAGATGGAACGGGAGTGGCTCGCGGAGCTGTCCGCCATGGAGGCGGAGCGGGCCGCGGCGCACCGGCGGCTCGGGTTCGCGCTGAGCCTGCTGACGTCCCCGCCGGCCAGGGACACCACCGGAGTGCCGCGCGGCTGGGCGGAGACTCTGTCCGCGTTCGGCCCGGGCGCGGCGGTGATGCTGCTCGGCCTCGCCACCTACACGGCCGGCCGGGCCGTCGACGAGATCCTCACGACCGTGCTCTCGACCACCTCGATCGAGTACGTCATCTACTTCCCGTCCTGGGCCGGGCTGCTGCCCGCGCCCTTCCTGATCGCCTGGGGCGTGGCGACCGGCCGGTGGCTGGGCCGGCGGCAGCCGATGTCGCACGACGGCCGGTTCGGCGCCGCCACCTCGGCCGTGCTCGCCCCGCTCGGGCTCGTACCGGCGCTGCTGCTCGGCGCCTGGATGCTCTCCGAGCCCTACGTCGTGTACGGCGTACTGCTCGGCGTGGCGATCTGGGTGCCCGGCACCGCGCTGACCGGCATCGCGGTCGCCCGCGCGGCCCGGCGCGGGCGTGCGGCCCTGATCGCCTGCCTGGGTGCGCCGGTCACGGCCGCGCTCGCCGCGGTCGCGGCCACGGTGCCGATGGTGCTGACCAGCCCGGCCGGCGTGCCCGTCGGGCTGAGCGCGGCCTGGGCGTCGCTGACCTTCGGCATGCCGCCGGACGCGTTCATGGCGATCCCGGAGGGTGCGGCGTCCGGCATGATGTTCTACTCGTTCGGCACGTGGGCCGTCGCGCTGCTGGGGTACGCCGCGGTCGCGCTGTCCTACGGCCGGGCCGCCGCGCGTCCGCACGCCGGCGCGGTCCCGGCGTTCGCCGTCGCGGACCGGCCGGAGCCCGGGTTCGGTCACGACCCGGCCGAGCGTGGCATGCGGCCCGCCGGCGCCGAACCGGGCGCCGACGGCGCGGGATCCGAGGCCGTCCCGGCCGGTGGCGGCCAGGCGGGTGCGGCCACGGGCGGTGGTGGAGCGGGCGCCGTCCCGGCCGGTCCGGGCCCGGGACGGGATGAGGTGCCGCCCGGAAGCCCGGCGGGGGAGCGGGGCCGGCTGCCCGGTTTCGCCGCGGGCGCGGGTGCGGCCGCGGCGGTCGCGGGCGTGCTGGCCTGGGCCTGGACGCAGGCCGTGCTGACACCGGACATGGACCGGGTCGCCGAGACCGCGCCCACGCCCGGCGGGCCGTCCGAGCTGTACATGTGGGTGGCGGAGCTGCGCTGGGCCGCGATCCTGCTGGCCACGCTCGGCATGCTGGTCGCCGTGGCCGAGCGCCGGTACGGCGTGCGCGCGGCCCTGGTGTTCGGCGCGCTGCTGCTGGCCGCGAACGCCGGTCTGCAGATCGCCGGCCTGCACCACCCGCAGCTCGCGCTGCTGGCCGGCGGCGTCGCGGTGCTCGCGGCGCGGGCGGTCGCCGGGACCGCGCCGGCCCGGCAGGCGGGGACGGTCCGCCGCCGGGTCGCGGTCGCCGCGGTCACGGCCGCGGCCTGCGGGCCGATGATCCTGTTCCAGAGCACGCCGTTCGAGAACCACCCGTTCCTGCCGCTCATGCTCCCGGTCACCACCGGTGGCGTGGCCGTGGTGTCCGCGCTGCTGGCCGTGGCCGGTGCGCTGGCGATCAGCCCGCGCCGGACGCCGCCCGTGCTCGCGGCGGCGCTGCTCCTGCTGCCCGCCGGGACGCTGGCCGTGGCCGGCCTCTACCTCGGCAACGGCGCCACGGAACCCGTCGCGGCCGCCGGGACGCTGGTGGCCGGGCCGCTTGCCGTGCTGGTCGTGGCGCTGGCCCGCCGGCACCGCCCGCGGCGCCGCGCGGTCACCGCCGTGCTGTGGGGGACGGCCGCGCTGGTCATGGCGCCGATCCCGCCGGTGCTGGCGTTCCTGTCGGTGTTCGTGCTGCACGTGGTGCCGGACGTGCTGTTCATGCTGGAGAACAGCGGCTGGGCCGCGGACGGCTTCTCCGTGCTGCCCAGCCTGCTGGTCCTGGTGCTGCCCGCGGCGGCGCTGTTCACCCGGGGGCTCGACGGCCGCCCGGCGCCGGCCGGACCGCTGATCCTGCCGCGGCCGACCGAGGCCTGACCCCGCGACACCGGTCGCGCCGGAGTGCGACTTCACGCACCCGGTGCGACCGGCACGGCGGCGGATCCGCACGGCCGTCATGGCCGGCACGGCGGCCGGACCGAAACGTCGGCGAGACCGTCGACGGCCGGCGCGGCGACGCGACCGGCGTCGCGGGGGACGAGCCGGTGGGCGTCAGGAGCGGGCGACGACCGAGCCGCCGGCGACGGCGACGAACGCGGTCGGGCGGATCGTCATGATCACCCGGACGTTCGCGTCGGGGATCGGGTAGACGTTGCCGTAGCGCTGCTGCAGCGACGCGTAGAACGACGCCTCGGCGTCGTCGTCCTCGATCGTCTCGACCGTGCCGCGCACCTCGAGGAAGCGGTACTCGTCCTGCGGGTCCGAGATCGAGAGCGCGACCCGGGGCTCCTTCTCCAGGTTGCGGAACTTCTGCCGGGTCTTCGTGTGGGTCATCCGGATCACCTCGCCGTCCCACGCGAACCACATGACGCTGGACTGCGGCGATCCGTCCGGCCGGATCGTGGCGAGGTGCGCGAACACCGGACGGTCGAGCAGATCCGCGTGACTTTCGGGAACAGTAGCCATGCGTACGATCCTGCCATGAAATACTTGCACGCGCATCATATCGGCGTGCGCGTGTTGTGGTTCGCCGTGCCCGCGCCGGAACCGGAAGGACGGCCGGCCACGGCCGGCCGTGGCCGGCCGTGGCCCGCGGGAGCATGCGGAAAGCGGCCACGCCGGAAGCGGGAACAGCGAGTTCTTGATGTGTACCGTGAAAGGTGAAGGTTCCGCGGGCGGGATCGTCACGGAACTGACACATGTTGGCCGGGGCTCCGTCAAAAGTCCCCGGCAGCCTGATCGAAGTGGAGTCGTGGCGACCGGGAGGCCGGGATGCAGGTGGGGCAGGCCGTCCTGATCGAGCTGACGATCACGCACGAGCTGGTGCGGCACCGCCTTCCCGCGGTGCAGCTGCTGCTGGACCAGGCTCTGGCGCGCCGCCCGTCCCGGCTCGTCCTGGATCTGACCGACTGCCCGACGATCGACGCCGCCGGGATCGACCTGCTGCTCAGTACGCATCGACGCCTCTGGGGCAGCGAAGGACGGCTGGCGTTGCGCCGGCCCACGGCACGGGTGCTGCGCCTGTTGGAGATCGCTCACGCGACGAAGGTGCTGCAGATCGACGCCGGCTGACGATGGGTGGTGGGTGATGACCGCGGTGCCCGGGCAGGTCGCCAACATGATCGACCTGATCTGCGATCGATGCGGGGACGTTCTGAGCTGCCGCGCCGACCACCTGCGCGACCTCGAGGTGGTCTGGCCGCTGCTCACCGACCAGGGCTGGGCCGGCTCGCCGTTCGCCACCGGCCAGCACGCCTGTCCCGGCTGCGCGGTCGGGCAGCTGCGCGAGCCGTCGACGGCCGCGGCCGCGACCTGGCCGGTGCGCAAGCACATCCCCCGTGACGTCGCGCTGCGCCAGGACCCGCACGCCGCGATCGTCGAGGTCACCGGCGACATCGACCGGCTGCTGGTGTCCACGATCCAGGCCGCGCTCGGCCGGGCGGCGGCGCTGCACCGCAACATCGCGCTGGACCTGTCCGCGGTGGAGCTGGTCGACCCGATAGGGCTCAGCGTGCTGGTGCGCGGGCACATGCGGGCCCGCAAGCGCGGCGGCCACCTGTGCCTGGCCGCGCCCAGCCGGTTCGTGCTGACCGTGCTGCACACCATGCGGCTGGACGACGCGCTGCCGGTCTTCGACGACCTGCGGTCCGCGCTGACCTGGCTGGCCGCGCACCCACCGGCGCCGCGCCAGCGATCGTCCTGAAGTCACCCGCGGTCGTCCGGGCCCGCGCTCGTCCGGAACCGCCCGCGGTCGTCATGAAACCGTCACACGTCCGGGAAGCCGTTGCCATGAACCCCCCGAAAGATGATCATCCCGCCGGTGTCGCGGCTC
The DNA here is from genome assembly GCF_031458255.1 of Catenuloplanes niger. Classification (NCBI taxonomy): domain Bacteria; kingdom Bacillati; phylum Actinomycetota; class Actinomycetes; order Micromonosporales; family Micromonosporaceae; genus Catenuloplanes; species Catenuloplanes niger. Next base: position 97,548 of record NZ_JAVDYC010000001.1, on the reverse strand, counting down.
GACTCCTCCCCCCAGACGGGAGTCTCGTCACCGGCGGGCCGGCCGCACCCGCGAGCGGGCGTCCTGGTTCAGGGCCCGCCCGCGGGTGTCACCCGGGCGGCCGCGCCGGGGTCCGGGCATGATGGGGAGCATGTCGGGCGTACTGGTGATCGAGGACGACGACCGCATCCGGTTGTCACTGGTGATGGCGCTGGAGGACGAGGGCTACACGGCCCGGGGTGCCGCGACCGCGGAGGAGGGGCTCGCCGCGCAGCGCGCCCAGGCCGCGGACACCGTGCTCGTCGACCTGATGCTCCCCGGCATCGACGGCTTCGAGTGCATCCGGCAGCTGCGGCGCGTCGACGACGTGCCGATCGTGGTGGTCAGCGCGCGGGACGACACGCACGACATCGTGGCCGCGCTGGAGGCGGGCGCGGACGACTACGTGGTCAAGCCGGTCGCGATCAAGGAACTGTCCGCGCGGCTGCGGGCGCTGCGGCGCCGGGCCCGGCCGGTCACGATCGATCCCGTACCGGTGCTGTCGTTCGGTGATCTGCAGATCCTGCCGGAGGCGGGGGAGGTGCGGGTCGGCGGCGAGACCGTGTCCGTGACGCGCACCGAGTTCCAGCTGCTCTGCGAGCTGGCCGAGCACGCCGGCCGGGTGCTGTCCCGGCAGCAGCTGCTGCAGCGCGTCTGGGGCTACGACGGCGGCGACGAGCGGCTGGTCGACGTGCACATCGGCCGGCTGCGCGCCAAGATCGAGAAAGACTCGGGGGCGCCCCGCCACCTGGTCACCGTGCGCGGCCTCGGATACAAGCTGCTCGTGTCATGACCGGCCCGGCGGCTCCGCGCGTGCGCCGGCGACACCGGACCGGGCCGGCATGAACGTCGTGGGGCGGGCCGGGCTGCGGGCGCGGGTCACCACCGGGTTCGCGGCCGGCGCGCTCGTGCTGTCGCTGGCCATGGCGGTCGTCTCCTACCAGCTCGTGCGCCGGTCACTGATCGCGGAACGGGAGGACACGGCGGTCCGGGCCGCCTACTACGACGCCGCGATCGTGGAGGCGGGCGTCAACAACAACCCCGCACCCGACATCGGTACGGTGCTGCGCTCCCTGGACACCGGCGACAGCCGCCGCGCGGTCCTCCAGCTCGGCCCCGGCCAGTGGCACGCGCGCAGCGCCGACGTCGGGCTCACCGACGCGATCCCTCCCGAGCTGCAGGAACACGCGTCCACCGGCCGGGTCGGCGTTCAGATGGTCGACGCCGGCGACGGTCCCGCGCTGGTCGTCGCCGTGCCGCTCGGTGACGGCGTGGTGTTCTACGAGGTCGACTCGATGGACGAGCTGGACCACACGCTCCGCGTGCTCGCGCTGGTGCTGACGCTGGTCGCGCTGGGCACCGCCGGCGCGGGCGCGCTGGTCGGCTGGAACGCCACCCGCTACGTGCTGCGCCCGCTCACCCGGGTCGCCGCCGCGGCCCAGGAGATCACCGCCGGCCGGCACATGGCCCGCCTCGACCCGGCCGCCGAGCCGGACCTGGCCCGGCTGACCACCTCGTTCAACCACATGGTCGACCAGCTGTCCGCGCGCATGGAGCGCGACCGCCGGTTCGCCGCGGACGTCAGCCACGAGCTGCGCTCCCCGCTGCAGACGCTCGCGGCCGCGGCCAGCGTGCTCGACCGGCGCCGGGACACGCTCGACGAACGCACCGCGCTCGCGGCCGGCCTGGTCGTCGACGAGGTGGACCGGTTCCAGCGCCTGGTCAACGACCTGCTCGAGCTCGCCCGGACCGACCAGCCCGCGGACCGGCAGGAGGTCGACGTGGCGGAGCTGGCCCGGCAGGCCTGCCGCGACCACGGCCTCGACCCCGGCATCGTCACCGTCCTCGGCGGCCCGGTCGTCTGGTCGGTCGACCGGCGCCGGATCCGGCAGCTCTTCGACAACCTGCTCGACAACGCGGCCGGCTACGGCGGCGGGGCCACCGAGGTGCGGCTGACCGCGGACGCGGAGCGCTGCCGGATCGAGGTGGACGACGAGGGCCCCGGCGTCAGCCCGGAGGACAAGCCGCTGATCTGGAACCGGTTCGTCCGCGGCCGGTCGCAGAGCTCCTCGCGCGCGGACGGCGGCGGCACCGGGCTCGGCCTGGCGCTCGTCGCCCAGCACGCGGCCGCCCACGACGGCACCGCCGAGGTGCTCGACCGGCCCGGCGGCGGCGCCCGCTTCCGCATCGACCTGCCCGACTGCCTGTGAGAGGCGCTGCGGTGAGACGACCCGTGCCAGTGACACCCGTGCGAGCGAGCCGCCCGGCGCCGGTGGGCCGTCCGGTGCCGCGGGTGCTGCCGCTGGTGTGCGCGCTCGTGCTCGCCGGCTGCGGCATCCCGCTGGACGACGTGCCACGGGAGCCGGACAACCCGCGCCCGTACCGGTCCGGGACCGCCACCGCGCCCGGTGTCGGCTCCGCCGTCGAACGGCTCTGCCTGGTCAAGGACGACCGGATCACGCGCGTGCAGCGGCGGCTGCCGACCGCCCGGACCGCGCCCGAGCAGCTCGCCGACCTGTTCGGCGGCCCGAACGCGGCGGAGCAGGCGGACGGCTACACCAGCGCGCTGACCGGCGCGCTGCCCGCGCCCCGGCTCACGCTGGACGGTGCCGCCGCGGTCGTCGAGATCGGGGACTGGACCGCGCACGGCATCCGCAGCGACGAGGTGCTCGCGTTCGGCCAGATCGTCTGCACGCTGACCAGCCGGCCCGAGATCGGCACCGTCGAGTTCACCAGCGGCGGCCGGCCGCTCACCGTGCCGCGCGCGGACCTGTCACTGTCCGACGGGCCGCTGACGCTCGTCGACTACGACGAGCTGATCACCTGACCGCGCGCGGAGATCTGCTGCACGGCCCAGGAGTTGCCGTCCGGGTCGCTGAAGAAGACGAAGCCGACGTTGTCCAGCGGGTCCGGGACCGGGTGCGGGTTCTCGCCGACCACCTGGACGTCACCGCAGTCGACACCGCGGGCGCGCAGCTCGGCGTGGGCCGCGCGGATGTCCGGCACGACCAGCTGCAGGCCCTTCAGCGAGCCGGGCGGCATCTCCGGCACCGCACCCCGGCCGATCACGACGGAGCAGCCGGAGCCGGGCGGGGTCAACTGGATGATCCGCCCGACGCCGAAGTCGGTGTCGTGGTCGACGTGGAAGCCGAGCTTCTCGGCGTAGAACTCCTTCGCCCGGTCCAGATCGGACACGGGCACGACGACCACTTCCAGGGTCCAGTTCACGAAGGCCTCCTCGGGTACGTGCGGTCCTGGAGCACACGTGACCGGGGTGCCGGCTGTCAACGCGCCGCGCCGACACCTCAATTATCTCATGCCGTCGATGCGTGCCGTCGGGTGGTGGCCCATCTGCGCAGCTCAGGGATGGGCTAGCGTCTGCGGCCATGATTCGACTGTGGAGTGAGGAGCGCGGTGCCGGCGCGCCGACGTTGCTCGTCATGGGTACCGCCACGCAGTCCGTCGGCTGGCCGGAACCGCTGGTGGACCGGCTGGTCGAGGGCGGACGCCGGGTGATCCGGTTCGACCACCGGGACACCGGGCTGTCCGAGTGCCGGGACTTCGCCACGCACCCGTACGACCTGGACGACCTCGCGCTGGACGCGCTCGCGGTGCTGGACGCGCACGACGTACCGGCCGCGCACGTCGTGGGTGCGTCGCTCGGCGGAGCGATCGGCCAGTGGCTGGCCGTGCACCGCCCGGACCGGGTGCTGTCCCTGACCGCGATCATGACGTCGCCGATGGGCAACGACCCGGGCCCGGCCTGGGCACGCGCGCTCGCCGGCCGGCCGCCCGCCGACGGCGAACTGCCGCCGCCGAGCCCGGCGTTCCTGAGGCTCGTCACCGCGCCCGGGTCCCCGCTGGACACGCTGCGGACCCTGCACGGCGACGGCCTGCCGTTCGACGAGGAGGCCGCCCGCGACTACCTGCGCCGCGCGGCCGAGCGGGCCGCGGACCCGGCGGCGGCCGCGAACCACGACCTGGCCGGCCGACGCTGGACGGACGCCCGCCGCGCGCCGCTCACCACGATCACCGCACCCACGCTGGTGATCCACGGCAGCGCCGACCCGCTCTTCCCGCCCGGGCACGGTGCCGCGCTGGCCGCGCTGATCCCCGGCGCGCGGCTGAGCGTGGTCGACGGCATGGGCCACGGCTTCTACGCACCCGGCCTGCCGGAACGCGTCGCGGACCTGATCCTGGAGAACCCGCGCCGATGATCAGGGGCCTGCTGCTCGACTTCTACGGGACCGTGGTCGAGGACGACGACGAGGTGATGGCCGCGATCGCGGCCCGGGTCGCCGCCGGCGCCACCCGGCCGGTCACCCCGGAGCAGGTGCTGGGTGCCTGGTCGCGCGCCTATCAGGCGGCGGCGGACCGGGTGCCGTTCCGCCCGCTGCGGGACTGCGCCCGGGACGGCCTGGCCGCGGCGATGACCGAGGCCGGTTGCGCCGGGGACGCGACGGAACTGTGCGCGCCGCAGTTCGCGTTCTGGCGGGCGCCACCGCTGCGGCCGGGCACCCGCGAGTTCCTGGCCGCGCTCACCGTGCCGGTCTGCGTGGTGTCGGACGCGGACCGGTCCGATCTGGACGCCGCGATCCGCAGGCACGGCCTCGAGGTCGCGGCCGTGGTGTGCAGCGAGGAGGTCGGCGCGTACAAACCGGACCGGGCGATGTTCGCGGCCGGGCTGGCCGCGCTGGGACTGACCGCGGACCAGGTGTGGCACGTGGGTGACTCGCCGGCCACGGACGTGGCCGGCGCGGTCGCGGCCGGCATCCCGGTCGCCTGGGTCAACCGGCACGGCCGGACCGCGCCGGCCGGCACCCCGCCGGCGGCCGAGGTCACCGGCCTCGCCGGACTGATCGGCCGCCTGCCGCAGGCACCGCGTCCCCGCTGGCGCGGGCTTGCGGCCCGGCTCCAGAACTCGCACAACAGCTCGACGGTGCCGTCGGGGTCCTGGTGCATCCAGTAGTGCGACCTGCCGGGCAGCACGGCCAGCCGGGCGCAGAGCCGCTCGGCTGTCTCCCGGCTCAGCCGGACGTCGTTGTACGGGTCGGCGTCCGGCGCGACCACCAGGCCGGGGACGTCCGCGGTCCGGTCGAACCCGGGACCCCAGCCGCGGTACCGGTACAGGTTCGGCGTCGCGTCGCGGTACGGGTCGTACGCGGTGTCGGTCATGGTCTCGTCGGCCGCCTCGTCGATCACGGCCATCGTCGTGGCGTTGATGCCCCGCGGAAGGAGGAACCGGCCGAGGGATCCGTGCGGTGCGCGGAGACCGGCGAGGAACTCGGCGCCGCGCGGTGACCGGATCACCTGAGCGCCGTCGTACCACACGTACGCCGGGTGGACGGCCGATGAACATGACGTCCCGGGTGGCTCGGACCGAACTTCGATGAACCTATCATTGATTAACTAGTGGAGAAAATGAATCTTATGCCGGGATGTCGGCCGTGACCCGGCGCGCCGCGCCCATGCGAAGACGTGCCGCCCGCGAGTTCCGGCGGAGCTCGACGCCGGGTCCTCGGCCCGGTGGTGGTCGCCGAGGATCAGGTGCGCCGCGTGGACGAGTCGTCGCCACGCCACCCGAGCGGACTCCACGAACCCGTCGTCGCCGCGGGTCGGCGGGGAGGTCCTCGCGCGGCTGATACGGATGAGCGGCGCGAAAGGTCGCCGGAGATCGCCGACATTCTCGCGTCCGCCGGCCGTCACGGGCGCGCGCGGCGCCGGCAACTGGACAGCGGGTGGCAAACCGTACCGGGCGCCGTGCCTTTGCTTGGTATTCCGCTTCCCGCGGCTAAAGCGGCATTTAGCCTGAATCGGTGTACGGACTGTCGCTGATCTTCCGCGCCGGCACGGTGCTGTGCGCGCTGCCGCTCGGCGACATCGTGGAGCTCATGCGGCCCCTGCCGATCCAGCCGCTCGCCGGCAGCGCGCACTACGTGCGTGGCGTCAGCGTGGTGCGCGGCGTGGCCGTGCCGGTGCTCGACCTCGGCCGGCTGCTCGGCGACTTCGACACCGCGGCGGAACGGTTCGTCACCACGAAGGCCGGCGGCGTACTGGCGATCGGCGCGGTACTCGGCGTGCGCGACGTGCACCCGGAGACCGGGCGGGAGGCGCCGTCGATGGGCGGCGTGGTCGCGGCGGTCGGCGTGCTGGACGCGGAACCGCTGATGTTCCTCGACCCGGACGGCGTGACCCGGATGGTGGCGGCATATGCGGCCTGACCTGCACCGGCTGCGCGCGCTGCTGGCCGAGCGGCTCGGCATGACGTTCGACGAGAAGCGCGACGACCTGCTCACCGAGGTGCTGCGCACCCGCGCGGAACGGCACCGGATGAGCGAGCGCGACTACCTCGACCGGCTGACCGCGGACCCGGAACGGGCCGAGCTGCGCGCGCTCGCCGAAGCCCTCACGATCAACGAGACGTACTTCTTCCGCAACATCGAGCAGTTCCACGCGCTGGCCGAGGAGGCGATCCCGGAGCGGCTCAAGGCGCGCGCGTCGGTCCGCGCACTGCGGCTGCTGAGCGTCGGCTGCTCGTCCGGCGAGGAGCCGTACACGCTCGCGGCCGTGACCGCGGAACGGGTGCCACCGGACTGGCACGTCTCCATCGTCGGCCTGGACATCAACCGGGCGGTGCTGCGCCGCGCGGCCACCGGCCGTTACGGCAGCTGGTCGCTGCGCGAGACGCCGGCCAGCATCCGGCAGCGCTGGTTCCACCCGCGCGACGGCGGCGTCGAGGTCGACGAGCGGCTGCGCGCCCGCGTGCACTTCGTCGAGCACAACGTGGTCAACGACGACCCGGTGCTGTGGGCGCACCAGAGCTACGACGTGATCTTCTGCCGGAACATGCTGATGTACCTCACGGACGAGGTCCGGCGCGGCACGATCGCCCGCATCACCCGCGCGCTCGCGCCCGGCGGATACCTCTTCCTCGGCCACACCGACTCGCTCGGCAGCCGCCCGGAGGGGCTGGAGGTCCGGCACACGCACGGCACGTTCTACTACCGCCGGACCGCGCCCGCCGCCGCGCCGCAACCGGCCGGCACCGCGCCGGCGCCGGTCACCCGCGCACAGCCGGCACCACCACCCACGACCTCACCCATGCGGGAGTACGAGCGGGCGCTCCTGCTGCTCCGCGACGAACGGTTCCAGGAAGCGCTCACGGCCGTCGAGTCGATCACCGAGCCGGAGTCCCGCCTGCCCCGGGTGCGGGTGCTGCGCGGCGCGCTGCTCGCCCACGCCGGTGACACCGGCCGGGCCGCGGCGCTGTGCGAACGGCTGGTCGCGGAGGACGGGCTGAACGCGGACGCGCACTACGTGATCGGAGTCTGCCACGAGGGCGACGCGTCCCCGGCCACCGCGGGCCGGCACCACCAGCTCGCCGCGTACCTCGACCCGGGTTTCGCGATGCCCCGCATGCGGCTGGGCATGCTCGCCAAGCAGACCGGTGACCGGCAGACGGCGGCGCGTGAGCTGGACCGGGCCGTTACGCTGCTGCGCGGCGAGACCGACGAACGGATCCTGCTGTTCGGCGGCGGATTCGGCCGGCAGTCGCTGATCGCGCTCTGCCGCAGCGAACTCCAGGCGGTCGGGGCGGTGTCATGACCGACGCCTGGACGCCACCGGCCGACACCTGGGGCACGCCGCCACCGGCCGACACCTGGGGCACCTTGCCGGCCGGCGAGGCCTGGGCCGGCCCGCCGGCGGGGGAGGCCTGGGCCGGCCCGCCGGCTGGAGATGCCTGGGCCGGCCCGCCGGTGGAGGAGACCTGGGGTGGCTCGCCGCCGGGGGACGCATGGGGCGGCCCGCCCGCGGACGAGATGGCCGACCTCGCCGCCCGCAACCGTGCGATCGAGGAGGCCCGCGACGCCGGGGCCGGCCGCACCACCGGACCGTCCACCATGGACAACGCGGTCGCGCGGCAGATGCGGGAGCGGCTCGGGCAGTTGCGCGCCTCGTTCGACCGGTCGTTCGCGGACCCGCCCCGGGAACAGGTCGTCCAGTTCCACGACCTGCTGGCGATCACGGTCGCCGGGCGCCGCTACGCGCTGCGCCTGGCCCAGTCCGCCGGTCTCTTCCCGAACCGGCGCGTCACACCGCTGCCCGGCCCGATCGCCGCGCTGCTCGGCGTGGCCGGGTTCCGCGGCTCGATCGTGCCGGTCTACAGCCTGGCGGCCGTGCTCGGCCAGCCGCCGCAGCCCGAGTCGCGCTGGCTGGTGCTGGCCTCCGGCGAACCCGCGGTCGCGCTCGCGTTCGAGGCACTCGACGGCCACCTGCGCATCCCGGCCGCCGAGGTCATCGAGGAGCAGATCGGGCACGGCCCCCGCGGCTGCCTGCGCGGCATCGTGCAACGGCCGGAGGGCGCCCGGCCGATCGTCGATGTCGCCGCGGTCCGCGCCGCCATCCAAGCCCTGACGCACGGTTGAGGAGACTGCGATGAGACGAGAGTGGACGTTCGGCCAGAAGCTCGGTGCCGGCTTCGCGGTCACGATCGCGCTGACGTTGCTCACCGGCCTGGTCGGGATCGGCGCGCTGACGACGGTCGTGGACGAGAAGGACCGGGTCATCACGCTCGGCATCACCGGCCTGGTCGAGGCGCAGGCGCTGCGCGCGTCCGCGGAGGCGAAGGCGAGCGCGTCCCGTGGGTACCTGCTCACCGGCGACGAGCGGTTCCTCACCACGATGAACGACGCCCGCGCCGAGTTCACGGCCGGGATCGGTCAGCTGAGCGGGAACACGAGCACCGCGGAGGAGCGCACGCTGCTCGACCGGGTCAGCGCGGCCGAGCAGGAGCACCAGACCGCGCTGGACGCGGTCATCGCGGCCCGGCGGGCGAACACGCCGATGACGGACGTGGCCGCCCGGTGGGACCAGACGGTCACCCCGAAGCGCGAGGCGCTCGACCAGGACATCGCCGCGCTCACGGCGATGATGCGCCGGGACCTCACCGCCGGGCAGGAGGCCGCGACCGCGCAGGCGGGCACCGCGATCGTCGTGGTCATCGTGATCGCGCTGGTCGCCATGGTGTTCGGCGTGGTCACCGCGGTGGTCCTCAACCGCGCGCTGAAGCGGCAGGTGGCCGGCGCGGTCGGCCACATCCAGAGCTCGTCCGCGCAGCTGGAGGCCGCGGCCGCGCAGCAGGCGTCCGGCAGCCGGGACCAGGCGACCGCGATGAACGAGATCACCACCACGATCGAGGAACTGCTGATCACGTCGCGGCAGATCTCCGAGGGCGCGCAGCGGGTCGCGAAGATCGCCGAGGACACCGCGACCGCGGCCGCGTCCGGCGACTCCACGATCGAGCAGGCCCGCTCGTCGATCACCGCGATCCGGCAGCAGGTGGACCTGATCGTGCAGCACATGCTGGAACTCGGCCAGCGCTCGCAGCAGATCGGCGGCGTCGTCGACCTGGTGTCGGAACTGGCCGAGCAGACCAACATCCTGGCCATCAACGCGACCATCGAGGCGTCCGGCGCGGGCGAGTGGGGACGGCGGTTCGCGGTGGTGGCGGACGAGATCCGCAAGCTGGCGGACCGGACCGCGGCGTCGGCGAAGGAGATCCGGGCGCTGATCGACGACGTGCGTGGCGCGGTGAACACGACCGTGATGGCGACCGAGACCGGCGCGAAGGCGGTGGACGCCGGCACCCGGCAGTTCGGCGAGGTGACCGCGTCGTTCCAGCAGATCGTGTCGCTGGTCGGCAACACCACGGAGTCGGCGCGCGAGATCGAGCTGTCCACGAAGCAGCAGACGACCGCGGTGGAACAGGTCAACGCCGCGGTCGCGGACACCGCGCGGGTCACCCGGGAGACGGAGACCAGCGCGTCCCAGACCCGGCAGACCGCGGCGCACCTGAGCACGCTGTCCGGGTCGCTGCTGAAGATGGTGACCACGGGAGCCGCGAAGTGACCCGAGTCCTCCCGGGGGCGGGGCGTTGAGCTCCAAGGACCCGCTGCGGTACTTCCGGGTGGAGGCCCGGGAGCTGGTCGACGTGCTCAGCCAGGGGGTGCTCGACCTGACCCAGGCGGGCGGCGCGGAGCCGGTGGCACGACTGCTGCGGGCCGCGCACACGCTCAAGGGCGCAGCGCGGGTGGTGAAGCAGCCGGAGATCGCGGACGACGCGCACGCGCTGGAAGAGATCCTGATGCCGTACCGGGACGGCACGACGCCGGTGCCGGCCGGCGACATCTCGCGGTTGCTGGCGCTGTCCGACTCGATGACCGCGCGGGTCGACGGACTGAGCGCTCAGCCGGCACCGGCCGCGCCGGCACCGTCTCCGCCACCACCGCCACCGCCCGCGCCGGAGACGGCGGCGGCAGCGGAGGCGGCGGTGGCCGCGGAGCCGGTGGGCCCGGCCGTGGGGATCGGCGCGCCGGCGTGGCCCGCCGCGATGCCGCCGGGTGCGGCGGAGCAGCCGCCGGCCGTGACGCCCGGTCCGGCGCCCGCCCCGGCACCCTCGGTGGCCCCGGCGGAGCAGCACGTCACCGTACCGCCGGAAGGGGTTTCCGCTCCGGCGCAGCCGGTGCGCGGCGAGACGTCCGATGTGGACGAGCTGCTGGAGGCCGTGGACGAGGCGCACGCGCGGTTCGGGCCGATCCGGCGGCAGCTGGCCGTCGTGCAGCGCGCGCACCGGGCCGCGGCCGCGCTCGCCGACCAGCTGCGGGTCGGCCGGACCGGTGCGGTGACGCACATCGACCCGGTGACCGGGCTCGGGCAGGGCGGTGGCGAGCCGCGCTACACCGATCAGGCCGGCGCGATGGCGTCCCGGCTGACCGCGGAGCTGGGCACGCTCGGCCGGCAGCTCACCGAGACCGTGGAACAGGTCGAGCGCGAGCTCGACGACGTGCGCGGCCGGGCCGAACGGCTGCGCCTGGTGCCGGTCGCGTCCGTGCTCACCACGCTGCACCGGGCCGTGCACGACGCGGCCACCGTGCACGGCAGGCGGGTGGCGTTCGAGGGGCACGGCGGCGAGCTGCGCCTGGACCCGCAGGTGCTGAGCCAGACCTCGGGAGCGCTGCAACACGTGGTACGCAACGCGGTCGCGCACGGCATCGAGCCGGCGGAGGAGCGGATCGCGGCCGGCAAGCCCGCGGACGGGCACGTGACCGTCACGGTCACGCACCGTGGCAAGTTCGCGGCGTTCGAGTGCCGCGACGACGGGCGGGGCTTCGACCTGGCCGCGGTCCGGCGCACCGCGGAGTCGCGCGGGCTGTTGGTGCCGGGCGAGCCGGCCGACTCCGGCACGTTGATGGCGATGCTGATGCGGGGCGGGATCAGCACGGCCGCGTCCGTCACCGGCGTGTCCGGGCGCGGCATCGGCCTGGACGCGGTGCGGGACGTGGCCGAGCAGCTCGGCGGCGACGTCAGCATCGACACCGCACCGGGCGAGGGCACCCGGCTGGAGCTGGTGGTGCCGCTGTCGCTGGTGTCGCTGCACGGCCTGATCGTGGAGGCGGGCGGTCTGCTGGCGTCCGTGCCGCTGGACGCGGTCGAGACCTGCCTGCGGATGACCGGCGAGGAGGTCGCCGCCGCGGCCTCGGCCGAGGTGATCACGCACGACGGCCGGGTCATCCCGTTCCTGCCGTTGACCCGCGCGCTCGGCGGCCCGGCACCGGCCGCGAAGACCGCGGCCGTCGCGGTCGTCGTCAAGGCCGGCGCGGACATCGTCGCGGTCTGCGTCGACCGGCTGCTCGGCACGTCCGTGCTGATCGTGCGCCCGCTGCCCGAGCTGGCCCCGGCCGGTCCGGTGATCAGCGGGCTGTCGATGGACGCCGAGGGCAACCCGCGCCTGGTGCTGGACCCGCACGGCCTGGTCGCGGCCGGCGGGCGGGCCACCGGCACACACAGCGGCGAGCCGACCCCGCTGGCCGCCGCCGAGGACGGTGCCGCGGAAGGCCGCCCGATCCTGGTGGTCGACGACTCGCTCACCACCCGGATGCTGGAGCAGTCCATCCTGGAGTCCGCCGGATACCAGGTCGACCTGGCCGCCTCCGGGGAGGAGGGTCTGGAACGGGCGAGGTACCGGTCGTACGCGCTGTTCCTGGTCGACGTGGACATGCCGGGCATCGACGGGTTCACGTTCGTCGAGCTGACCCGCGCCGACCCGGTGCTGCGCGAGACCCCGGCGATCCTGGTCACCTCGCGGTCGTCGCCGGAGGACCGCCGGCGCGGCTTCGACGTGGGCGCCAGCGCGTACGTGGTGAAGAGCGAGTTCGACCAGGAGGAGCTGCTCGACTACATCAAGGGCCTGGTGGGTGCCGCATGATCCGGGTGCTGGTGGTGGAGGACTCGCTGACCGTGCGCGCGGCGCTGCGGGAGGCGCTGACCCTGGACCCGGGCGTGCAGATCGCCGGCGAGGCGGTGACCGGCGCGGAGGCGGTGGACATGTGCCGCCGGCTGCGCCCTGACGTCATCACCATGGACGTGATGCTGCCGGTGATGAGCGGGCTGCAGGCGACCGAGCAGATCATGCAGGACTGCCCGACCCCGATCCTGGTGGTGTCGTCCGCGGCCCGGCGGGAGGCGCTCGGCACCTACGACGTGCTCGCGGCCGGCGCGGTCGACGTGCTGGAGAAGCCGCGCGGCGACGCCTCCGACGCCACCTGGGGGGCGCGGCTGCGGACCGCGGTCCGGGTGGTGTCCCGGATCAAGGTGGTGACCCGGCGGCGCGCCACCCCGGTGCCGGAGCCCGCGCCGGTGCCGCCGGCCGGCCGGCCCAAGGGGACGCAGCTGGTGGTGATCGGTGCGTCCACCGGCGGGCCGGGTGCGATCAACCAGATTCTCAGCCGCCTGCCGCCCGCGTTCCCGCTGCCGATCCTCTACGTCCAGCACCTCTCCGCGAACGAGGTCTTCGCGACCGCGTTCACCGACTGGCTCGCCGCTCAGGTGCAGCGGCCGGTCGTGTACGCCACCGGTGGTGTCCCGGTCTCGGCCGGCGCCGGTCGGGTGACGGTCGCGCCACCCGACCGGCACCTGCTCATCCGCGGCGGCATGCTGCAGCTCAGCAACGGCCCGGAACGCCACTCCTGCCGGCCGAGCGTCGACACGCTGTTCGAGAGCGTCGCGGACGCGTACGGCCCGTCCGCGGTCGGCGTGCTGCTGACCGGCATGGGCCGGGACGGCGCCGCCGGGCTGCTCGCGATGCGCCGCGCCGGGGCCCGCACGTACGCACAGGACGAGGCGACCAGCGTGGTCTACGGGATGCCCCGCGAGGCCGTGCTGCTCGGTGCGGCCACCGAGTCGCTGCCGCTGACCGCGATCGGCGAGCGGCTGGCGGCGCTGGCATGACCCGGGTGGACACCGTGCTGATCGTCGACGACAGCCTCACCGTGCGGATGGACCTCGACGAGGTCTTCGAGGAGGCCGGCTTCCACACCGTGCTGGCCGCGACCGGTGCCGAGGCCCGCGCGGCCTTCCAGCGGGAACGCTTCGACGTGATCATCCTGGACGTGCTGCTGCCCGACGCGGACGGCGTGGACCTGCTGCGCGACGTCGGCGAGATCCCGCTGCAGGCCGGCGCGGTCCGGATCCTGCTGTCCAGCGAGGCCGAGGTCAAGGACCGGGTGCGCGGGCTCGCCACCGGCGCGGACGAGTACGTGGGCAAACCCTACGACGGCCACTTCGTGGTCGCGCGCAGCCGGGAGCTGCTGCGCGCCCGTGGATCCCCCGCCTCGCACGCGCGCACCGTGCTCGTCATCGACGACAGCCCCACGTTCCGCGCGGTCGTCACCGAGGCGCTGGAGGAGGCCGGGTACGCGGTGCTGACCGCCGGGACCGGGGAGGAGGGCCTGCGCGTCGCGGCGGACCGCCGGCCCAGCGCGGTCGTCGTCGACGGCATGCTGCCCGGCATCGACGGCGCCACCGTGATCCGCCGCATCCGCCTGGACGCCGCCCTGCGCAACCTGCCCTGCCTGCTGCTCACCGCCTCCGACGACTACGCCACCGAACTGCAGATCCTGGACGCGGGCGCGGACGCGTTCGTCCGCAAGCAGGACGACTTCGCGGTGCTGCTGGCCAAGCTCGCGGCCGTGCTCCGGCAGACCGCGGCCGCGCTGCCGATCGACGCGCCACGCGGCATGCACGGCCCGAAGAAGGTGCTCATGATCGGAGCGGACCCGGGCTACCTCACGCAGGCCCAGGCCGCGCTGCGCGAGGACGGCTACGAGGTGGTGGTCGCCCGGCACGCGGACGACGCGATGGCCATGCTCGCCGCCCAGCCGGCGGACTGCGTGGTGCTCGGCGCGATGCCCGCGTTCGGCGTGCAGGCGTCCGCGCAGGCGATCGCGGAGGCCCGGCAGACCTGCGAACGGATCAAGGACGTACCCGGGCTGCGGGACATTCCGCTGATCATGGTGGGGCTGGAGGACGGCGAGGTGATGCTCAGCTCGCTGTCCGCCGGCGCGGACGACTACGTCCGGACCGTCGACGGGCCGGGCACGCTGCGCGCCCACGTCCGCGCGCACCTGCGGCGCAAGCACCTGCAGGACGAGTCCCGCCGGATCCGGGAGGAGCTGCTCACCCGGGAGATCATGGCGGCCGAGGAGCGCGCGGCCCGGGACGCGGCCGAGACGCGGGCCCGGATGGTCGACGAGCTGGAGTGGCGCAACCGGGAGCTGGAGGCGTTCAGCGGCAGCGTGTCGCACGACCTGCGCGCGCCGCTGCAGACCATCCTCGGGTTCACCGAACAGATCCTCGACGACCCGGACACCACGGACCGCGCCCGGCAGGACCTGAACCGCATCCACGGCGCGGCCTGGCGGATGGCCGCGCTGATCGAGTCGCTGCTGCTGCTCGCCCGCGCCAGCCGCGGCGACATCCGCCGGGACACGGTGGACGTCACCGCGATCGCCACCGAGGTGGTCGACGACTTCCGGCAGCGGTTCCCGGACCGCGCGGTGACCACGGTCGTCACGCCCGGCATGACCGCGTCCGGCGACGTGGAGCTGGTGCGGGTGGTGCTGGTCAACCTGTTCGGCAACGCCTGGAAGTTCACCGGCCGCACCCCGCACGCCCGGATCGAGATCGGCTGCGCGGACGGCGTGTTCCACGTCCGCGACAACGGCGCCGGATTCCCGGCCGAGAAGGCCGACCAGCTCTTCCGCCCGTTCGGGCGGCTGCACACCAACGACGAGTTCCCGGGCACCGGGATCGGGCTCACGACGGTCTGGCGGATCATCGACCGGCACGGCGGCCGGATCTGGGCCGCCGGCAACCCGGGGGAGGGCGCGTCGTTCAACTTCACGCTGCCACCGGCGGAGCGGTAGCGCGTCCGGCGCCGCCGGTTCACGGCACCACAGCCGCTTTTCCCGCTTCCGGCGTGGCCGCGACCCGCATGCTCCCGCGGGCACCGGTCGTCGCCGGGGCTCCTCCCTGTCCGGTCCGCGGGTGGTCCCGCAGTACCGGCACCCCCACCGGGTGGCGCTCCCGGTCTATCGTGGAATGTCGATAGCGTCGGTGTGATGCCGTGGCGTGCCGCGGCGGAGGGAGCCCGCGTCGGATGCCGCCACCACGCAAGGCCCTCGCGCCGCCGACGGCGTCCGTCCGGGCGCCCGCACCGGCGACCGCGGGTCCTGCGGCGCGACGGCGACCGGGCCCGGACGGCATCGCCCGGGCGCAGGCGACGATGGGCAACGCGGCGGTCACCGCCGCACTGACCGCGGGCGTGCCGGTGCCCGGCGTGCCCCCGACCCGCGACGGCGCGCCCGGCACGCGGTCGCGGGCCGGGAACGCGCTCGTCACGGCCCGGCTGACGGCGCGGACCGCCCCGGGGCCGGTGCGGCGCTCCCCGGCGACGGATCCGGCGTTCGCGGCGCTGGTGCGGGACGTCGACGCGAAGAAGACCGCCGTCGCACGCAGCCATCCACCGGCGCCGGCCGAGGCGACCGCGGCCCAGGCGGCGGCGGTGCCGCCGGCGGACGACCGCGAGGCGCGCGGCAAGGCCGCACACGCCGAGGAGATGGCGGCGGCGGAGCCGAGGGAGTTCGACCGGGCGCGCTTCATCGCCGCGGTGGAGGCGGCGATCGCGGCCAAGGCCCCGAAGAACCTCGACGAGGCCGAATCGTTCGGCGACTCCGGCCGGGCCGAGGAGGTCAGGGCCGAGGTCCAGGGCGAGGTCGGCGCGGGCAAGGACGCGTCCGCGGAGCAGATCGCCACCAGCACGGCCCGGACCCCGGCACCGGCGCGGGACGGCAAACCGGTGACGCCGCTGACCCCGGACCGGCTCCCGGCGCGCCCCGGTGCGCCGGACCCCCGGCAGGCCGCGCCGGACCGCCTGCCGCCGTCGGCCACCGACCTGTCGGCCGGGCCGGAGCGCATCCGGCGGGACCTGGCCGCGGCGAAGGTCACCCGGCGGCAGCTGTCCTTCGAGAACTCGCGCGAGCCGTCGTTCGACCGGGCGGTCACCGAGACCGAGACGCTGGAGACGCACGCGCGATCCGCGCCCGCGCGCCTGCGCGCCACCGAGAACCGGGAGATCGGGCAGGTCACGCACGCGGCCGGCCGGGACGGCACGGCCGCGATGGCCGCGATCCACGGTGTCCGGGCGGAGACCGGCCGGACGGTCGGTGCGGGCAAGGCCGGGGCGCGCGGCCGGGACGAGCGGCGGCGGGCCGCGGTCACCGCGCGACTCCAGGACGTGTTCGACCGTACCAAGGCGGACGTCGAGCGGATCCTGTCCGACCTGGACACCGCGGTGGACCGGCAGTTCACCGCCGGTGAGAGACGCGCCCGGGACCGCTTCACCGACGACCACGAGCGCGGCATGCGGCGGTACAAGCGGGAGCGGTACTCCGGGTGGAACGGCGCGTGGCTGTGGGCCAAGGACAGGTTCCTGCCGCTGCCGGACGAGGCCAACCGGATCTACCAGGACGCGAAGACCACCTACCTGGCCTCGATGCGCGACGTGATCATCGGAATCGCCGGCACGGTCGAGTCGCACCTGCGCCGCGCCAAGGACCGGATCGCGGCCGGCCGGACCGAGCTGCGGGCGGCGGTCCGCGCGCTGCCCGGGGACCTGCGCGCGATCGGGCAGCGGGCGGCGGCCGAGTTCGCGGGCCGGTTCGACGAGCTGCGGGACACCGTGACCGACAAGGGCACCGAGCTGGTCGACACGCTCGCCACCCGCTACACGGAGGCGGTGTCGTCGGTCGACGCGGAGATCGCGGCCGAGAGGGAGAAGAACCGGGGCCTGGTCGCGAAGGCGGCCGACGCCGTCGGCGGGGCGCTCGCCACGATCCGGGACCTGACGAACCTGCTGCTCGGCGTGCTGCGCAAGGCGGCCCAGGCGATCGGCGCGATCCTGCGGGACCCGGTCGGGTTCCTCGGCAACCTGGTGTCCGCGGTCGGCGGCGGCCTGCGCCTGTTCCTGCGCAACCTCGGCGGCCACCTCCGGCAGGGCGTGCTCGGCTGGCTGCTCGGCACCGCGTCCGCGGCGGGCCTGACGATCCCACGCACGTTCGACGTACGCGGCATCGCCCTGATGATCACCGGGCTGCTCGGCCTGACCTGGGGCGGGATCCGGGCGCGGCTCGTGCGCCGGGCACCCGAGCCGGCCGTCACCGCGGCCGAGACCGCGGTCCCGCAGGTCGCCCGGGCGAAGCGGGAGGGCGCCGCAGGGCTGTGGACCGAGATGCGGGCACACCTGGGTGACCTGCGCGCGGACCTGATCGGCCGGGTCGTCGCGTACGTCACGCCGACCGTCGTGGTCGCGGGGATCACCTGGATCCTGTCGCTGCTCAACCCGGCCTCGGCGTTCGTCCGGGCGTGCAAGCTGATCATCGACGTCCTCCGGTTCGTGGTCACCCAGGCCCGGCAGATCATCGACTTCGTCAACGCGGTGCTCGACGCCGTGCTCGCGATCGCGCGGGGCGGCGCGGGCGGCGTACCCGCGCTGGTCGAACGCGCCCTGGCCCGGTCGATCCCGGTGCTGATCGGCGCGCTGGCCGCCATCCTCGGCGTGGGCGGCGTCGCGGCGCGGGTCAGGCGGATCGTGCAGTCGCTCTCCCGGCCGGTCGACCGCGCCGTCGACGCGGCCGTCGACCGGATCGCCCGCCTGGTCACCCGCTTCTGGGCCACGGTGCGCGCGGCGCCGGCCCGCCGCGGCCGGCCGGCCGGCGACGCACCGGACCGAGGCGGGCAGCGGGCCGGCGCCGCGGCGAAGCGGAGCGGGCCGCGGGACGGCGCCGCCGCGGACCGGCGTGGGCAGCGAACCGGTGGCGTCCCGGACCGCGGGCGCGGACCGGGCCGGCGGGCGGGTCGACCGCACCGGGCCGGCCGGCCCCGCCACGTGTCCCGGCCGGGCACGGCGACCCGGCCCGACCGGTCCGGCCGCAAGCAGCCGGCCCGGCCCGCGCGGGACGCCGACCGGGTGCTGAGCGCCGCGCTGCGCGAGGCCCGCGCGCTGATCCGGGCCGGCCTCACCGCGGCCGAGATCGGCGAGCGGCTGCCCGGCATCCGCCGTCGCCACGGACTGACCCGGCTCGACCTGGTCATCGGCCCGGTGCGGGGCACCCGGCAGATCGTCCACTTCGTCGCGGTGGTCAACCCGGCCATGGAGAGCCCGCGCGAGGGCACACCGCTGGACAGCCGGACGATCGAGGCGGACTACGGCATCCTGGTGACGAACCAGGACGAGTTCCAGCGGATGGCCGACCGGCGCAACCTGGTCATCGACGTCCGGCCCACCAACCCGGACTCGGTACGACACCTGCAACGCGGCGCCTTCTACAAGCCGGTGGACATCAAGGCCAAGACGATCAACAGCGCCGACCTGCTGCTCACCGTCAAACCGGAACACCAGGGAAAGGTCGGCTTCTTCGTCAACCGGCCACCGGACCCGAAGCGCCGCGGGCTGTCCGAGGCGGACCGGGCCCGGGGCCGCGACCGGTGGCGGATGCGGGTCGAGGAGCGGCGCCGGTACGGCAGGAAGATGCGCAAGCTGGCCCGCAAACCCAAGGGACCCGGCCGGTTCGAGGTGGTCGAGTACGTCGTGCACGGCTACGACGCGGCGGGCCGGCGCCGGCCCGTCGCCGGCGACCACGACCTGTACGACATCCGCCGCCCCGACGGCTCCGCGCTGCCCCTGGACGAGTACGAGCAGCTCATCGTGGACATGCAGAACCGGGAGTTCGGGGTCATGCACGGCGCGGTGGTGTACTGGAGCCCGACCGACCCGGCCGAGCGGGCGATGCGCGACAAGCTGGTCGCCCAGCACCGCCGCGGCGGCTCGGAGGGACTGGTGCGGTTCACGCCGCACGCGCCGCCCACGTTCGCCTACGGGCGGCCCCCGCTGTGAGGAGGCTCGGATGACGCCGGACGACACCGCCGGGGAACGGCGGCGGGTGATGTCCGAGAGCCACCGCCTGCGCGCGGAGGCACGGGCGCTGCGGGCCGGCGGCCGGGCCAGGGACGCGTTCCCGCTCTGGGACCGCATCGAGGAGCTCACCCACCGGTACCGGGACCTGCTGCCCGACGTGCCGGTCGCCCGCTGCCCGCACACCGGCGAGCTGGTGCGCTGGCCGATCGACACGGCCGGCCTGGACACCTGGTTCTGGGACTACCTGAACGCGGTCCGCCGCACGCCGCAGCCGCTGCCGCCGTCCTGGATCGCGATGACCGGCGCGATGCGGCTGACCGAGCCGGTGGAGACGCCGCCGTTCGCCGTCGTCCCCGGGCCCGGCGTGCCGTTCGTCGTACCGCGGATCCTCGGCGCGCCCGGCGTCCGCGCGGTCCTCGCCGAGGTACCGGTCGGCGCGCACACCGGCTGGGCCGTCACCTATTTCGGGCCGCGCCCACCGGACGTCCGCCTGGTCAACCTGTGGGGCACGAACACGTACCAGGTCTTCGACGACGGCGTCTGGCGCGGCTGGGACCGGCACCGGCCGCGGATCTCGGAGTACGACTTCGCGCTGACCGGCTGGCTCGAGTCCGGCGCCCTGCGGTGGATCGCGCCCGGCGACGACACCGCGACGCTGCGGACCGGCGCCGCCGACTGCCCGTTCGTCGACCTGCCCGGCTCCCGGCGGATCGCGGTCCTGGCCAACGGCACGGTCCAGCACCTGGCCGCGTTCGCCGGCGACGGCGCGGGCTGAGCCCCGGTGAACCCGGCCGGCGCCGTGCCGCCCACCCCGAACGGCCGGTGATCGCGGCGGACGAACCGGCGTCCCAGGGTGGTGGTCTATCTTCCAGGGCGTGGACGAGGTGACCGGTGCCGAGGCGTATCTGGAGGCGCTGGCGGCGCGGAAGCTGCCGCCGTTGCGCGGCGGGCGGCACGAGACACGTGACTTCCGCGCCGGTGTGATGAGCCGTGACCTGGGGCCGCTGCGGCTGACCGAGCTGGTCACGCCGGCCGGGGAGTGTTTCCGGGACGCGCGGACCGTCCGGGACTCCGACGTCACGATGTGGCAGGTCGACGTGATGGCGCGGGGTTCCGTGCGGGTCGAGCACGGCGGCGGCGACACGGTGCTCGGGCCGGCCGACCTGATGCTGATCGACCCGGTGCGGCCGGTCCGGTTCGCCAGCACGGAGAGCCGGCACGTGACCATGATGGTGCCGCGGAGCGCGCTGCGGCTCGGCGCCGGCGTGGCCGACCGGCTGGCCGGCGTGCGGATCCCCGGCGACAGCGGCCCGGGCGCGCTGGTGTCCGCGCTGGCCCGGGACATGACGCGCGCGCTCGGCGGCGGGCTCCGCGCCGACCAGGAGGCCCGCTCCGCGGCCGCGGTGATCGAACTGATCTCGGTGGCGCTGTCCGCGCGGCTCGGCGACGTGCGCCCGGCGCCGGACGAGACGCTGCGCGACCGGATCACCGGCTACATCGAGGCGCGGCTGGCCGACCCGCGGCTGAGCCCGGCGGTGGTGGCGGCGGCCCACCACATGTCGGTGCGGCGGCTGCACCGGCTGTTCGAGGACGAGCCGCTGACCGTGGCCGCGCTGATCCGCACGCGCCGGCTGGCACGCTGCCACGCGGAGCTGGCCGGCTCCGGCCGTACCGTCGCCGCGGTCGCGGCCCGGTGGGGTTTCCCGGACCCGGCGCACTTCAGCCGCTTGTTCAAGGCGACCTACGGCTACACGGCGGCGGCACTGATGTCCAGCGACCGGGCACGCGTGGTCAAGGCGGCCGGCGCCGGCCGCGGAGAGGATGGGGACGCACGCACAGAGAGGTGATATCCACATGGAACAGTCTGTCGAGGCGCTGCGCGCCATTCCGGCGCGGATGTGCGCGGCGTGGGACCGCGGTGACGCCACCGGGTTCTACGCCGACTTCGCGGAGGACGCCGAACTCGTCGAGTTCGAGGGTTCGATCCTCCGCGGCCGCGCGGCGCTGGTCGCCGCCAACCAGCAGGTCTTCGACACCGTGATGAAGGGCTCCCGGCTGGTACGCGGTGTGGTGCCGTTCGCCCGCGTGGTGGCACCGGGGTTCGGCGTGGTGCACCACCGCGCGGGCATCCTGCTGCCCGGCGAGACGGAGCCGCTGTCCAGCCGGTACGTGATGCAGCTGCTGGCAGCCGTGTGGCAGCACGGCCGCTGGGAGGTCGTCACGCTGCAGAACGCCCGCGTCGTGTCGTTCGAGGCGATGACGGTCCTGGACGACCTGGCCGCCGCGGCCTGACCGCTCCCGGCGCCGCCGGTCCACGCCGGGCCGGCGGCCCGCGTGTCTTCGTCACCCGGTGCCGGCCCGCGGGCGTTTCGTCACCCGGTGCCGGTCCGCGGGCGGCCGAGCTCGGCCCGGTGGAACAGGGCCCAGCAGCCCGCGAGCGCGGCGCCGAACAGCGGCAGCCAGACCAGGCGCGCCGCGAGCCAGGCCGGTGAGTCCGGCGTCGTGTGCAGGCCGGGGAGCGGGCCGGCGGCGCGCAGGGCCAGGCCGGTGACCGCCAGCATCGCGGTCTGGTGCCACAGGAAGACGGTCATCGCGGACAGGTTCGCCACCGCCACCACGGCCCAGGCGCGCGGCGCCCGCAGCAGCCGCCGCAGCGGGCCGTGCAGGAGCAGCGCGGCACCGCACTGGGCCAGGCCGAACGTGACCGCGGCGAGCGTGGGCGGGTTCAGGTTGGAGAACTCGCCCGGCACGCCGACCATCGCGGCCGGATAGCCGGCCCACCGCACCAGCGCGACCGTGGCCACCGCGCCGCCGATCAGCAGCGCCCATCCGTACCGTCGATGAAAGAAACGGGCGCCCAGCGTGAACGGGACCAGCCAGCCCGCCACGACGTTGAGCCAGCCGAGCGCCGCGGGCCCGTCGAGGCCGATCCGGGCCACGTCGACGACCGCCACGGTCAGCAGCGGCCACGCCGGGTGCAGGCGCGTCGCGAGCGGCGTCAACGCGGTCAGGCCCGCGAAGACCAGCAGGAACCACAGCGGCGACAGGACCAGCGTGAGTACGGTGTGGACGGTCCTCGGCCCGGCACCGGCTGCCAGGAGCGCCGCGATGACCACGGTCCAGACCGCGAGCAGCGCCACCACCGGCCGGAACAGCCGCCGCAGCCGCCGGGCCAGCCACGCCCGGTACGGCCGCCGGTAGCCGAGCACCGCGGCCCGGCCGCCGACCAGGAAGAACACGGCCAACGTCTGCAGCACCCAGGACGCCCAGGTCAGCCCGCCGAGGTGCGCGAGCGGGCTCGCCACCGACACGCCGTCGCCGGTCACCACCGTCGCGGTCACCAGCCAGTGCCCCAGCACCACCCCGAGGATCGCCGCCGCCCGCAGCCCGTCCACCGCCCGGTCGCGCCCACCGGCCGTCCCCGCCTCGATCCGCCGCACCAGCCCCGTGTCCACCATGCGGGCACGCTAGGCGGGCGTCTCCCACCCCGGCATCCACCCACGGTGCTCACCACGGCGTACCCCCACGGTGCCACCCGCGGGTCTCAAACGCGGGGGAGGGGCTGTACTTCGGGGCTCCCAGCTGATTGGGTATTCAGTGATCTCAATCTGATCGGGTGGTGATGGGTGTGCGCCTGCTGCGGGTCGGGCCGGTCGGTGCGGAGCGTCCGGCCGTGCTGGACGGTGCCGGTGTTCTGCGTGATCTCTCCGGCGTGGTGCCGGACATAGACCCGGCGTTCCTGGCCGGTGGCTGGCCGGCGGAGATCCCGGACGGGCTGCCGGTGCTCGACCCGGGCGGGCTGCGGATCGGGCCGCCGGTCGCCCGGATCGGGAAGATCGTGTGCATCGGGCTGAACTACCACGACCACGCGGCGGAGACCGGGGCGGCGGCGCCGGGCGAGCCGGTGGTGTTCATGAAGGCGGCGGACACCGTGGTCGGCCCGTACGACGACGTGCTCGTCCCGCGCGGCAGCGAGAAGACCGACTGGGAGGTCGAGCTGGCCGTGGTGATCGGGCGGACCGCGGCCTACCTGGAGTCGGCGGACCAGGCGGCACACCACATCGCGGGGTACGCGGTGGCGCACGACGTCTCCGAGCGGGCGTTCCAGCTGGAGCGCGGCGGGCAGTGGGACAAGGGCAAGAACTGCGCCACCTTCAACCCGCTCGGCCCGTGGCTGGTCACCGCGGACGAGGTGCCCGACCCGCAGAACCTGGGCCTGCGGCTGCGCGTCAACGGCGAGGTGCGACAGGCCGGGTCCACCAAAGACATGATCTTCGGGGTGTACGAGATCGTCCGTTATCTGTCGCAGTTCATGACGCTCCACCCGGGCGACGTGATCAACACGGGTACGCCGGCCGGCGTCGCGCTCGGGCAGCCGGAGCCGAAACCGTACCTGCGGCCCGGCGACGTCGTCGAGCTGGAGATCGACGGGCTCGGCCGGCAGCGGCAGACGTTCCGGGCGGCCTGAGATGGACGAGTTCTCCGGACTGGCTGCGCTGGTCACCGGCGGCGCGTCCGGCATCGGGCTGGCCACCGCCCGCTGGCTGTCCGCGCGCGGCGCGCACGTCGCCGTGCTCGACCGGGACACCGAGGGACTGCCGGACCCGCTGGCCGGGTTCGTCGCGGACGTCACGGACGACGCGGCCGTGCGCGCCGCGGTCGAGGCCGCGGCGGACCGGCTCGGCGGGCTGGACATCCTGGTCAACAACGCGGGCGTGGGCGCGGTCGGCACGGTCGAGGACAACGACGACGCCGAGTGGGCGCACGTCCTCGACGTGAACGTGACCGGCATCGTCCGGGTCAGCCGCGCCGCGCTGCCGCACCTGCGCGAGTCGGCGAACGCCGCGATCGTGAACACCTGCTCGATCGCCGGGCACGTGGGCCTGCCGCAGCGCGCGCTCTACAGCGCGACGAAGGGCGCGGTGCAGGCGCTGACTCTGGCCATGGCCGCGGACCACGTGCACGAGGGCGTCCGGGTCAACTGCGTCAACCCGGGTACGGCGGACACGCCCTGGGTGCGCCGGCTGCTGGCCCGCGCCGACGACCCGGACGCGACGCTCGCCGCGCTGGCGGCCCGCCAGCCGCACGGCCGCCTGGTCTCCGCGGACGAGATCGCGGCCGCCATCGCCTACCTGGCCGGCCCGCACGCCGGCTCGACCACGGGCACGGTGCTCGCGGTCGACGGCGGCATGCACGGCCTGCGGCTGCCGGCCCGCGGTTAGTGCGCCGGCCTTGAAGGACTGCCGGTGCGCGACCCGCCGCGCCGGCCCGTGAGGTTCGGGGCGTGCGTCGAGGCAGGGATGCCGGAAGCGTTCACCCGGACCGGCGAGGCGTGGCTCTTGACGTGGTTCCGACGCCGGGGCCGGCATCGCGGTTACAGATTACATATCTTGCTGATCGATACCGGGGATTTTTACGACAACGGCCACCACGAGTCGTTGATTCGCCGGGCCCTGCGTCCCGGGGACCGCGACCGCGTCGTGATCAGTGGCAAATTCGGTGTTCTTCGTGACCCGGCCGGCCGTTTTGTCGGCGTCGACGCGCGTCCTGCGTATCTCAAGAGCGCGCTCGCGTACTCTCTGCAGCGGCTCGGCACCGATTACGTCGATCTCTACCGTCCCGCTCGGCTCGATCCGGAGGTGCCGATCGAGGACACGGTCGGCGCGCTGGCGGAGATGGTCCAGGCCGGTCGGGTGCGCCACGTCGGCCTGTCCGAGGTCGGCGCCGACACGATTCGCCGGGCTCATGCCGTGCACCCGATCACTGACGTGCAGATCGAGTACTCGTTGTTCAGCCGCGGCGTGGAGCGCTCGATCCTGGCCACCTGCCGGGAACTCGGCATCGGTGTCACCGCCTACGGCGTGCTCTCGCACGGGCTGCTCACCGGCGCGTACGACGGCGGCAGCGGCGGGCATCTGCCGCGCTTCCAGGGTGGCAACCTCGCCGCCAACCTGGCGCTGGTCGAGCGCCTGCGGCCGATCGCCGACGAGCGAGGGGTGACGGTCGCGCAGCTGGCGATCGCGTGGGTGCTGGCGAGGGGAGACGACATCGTGGCGCTGGTGGGCGCCGGCCGTCCAGGGCGGATCGCCGCCGCGGTCGCCGCGGCCGACCTCGCGTTGAGCGACGCCGACCTGGCCGCCATCGACGAGGCCGTGCCGGCCGGTGCCGTGGCCGGAGACCGCTATCCGGCACCGCAGATGGCCACGCTCGACAGTGAGCGCTGAGCTCGCCGGTCAGCGTTAGGGTTACCACGATGCCTACCTTGGACGCCGATACGATCATGCTCGCCACGGAGGACGTGCTGCGGCGCCACGGCCTCGCGAAGGCAACCGTGGTGGACGTGGCCCGGGAGCTGGGAGTCAGCCACGCCGCGGTGTATCGGCACTTCCCGTCGAAGGCGGCGCTGCGTGAAGCGGTCACCCGGCGCTGGCTGAAGCACCACTTCGACGAACTCACCCGGCCGGCGGCTGACTCCCGGCGGCCGGCACCGGAACGACTGCGGGCCTGGCTGCTCGCGCTGTACCGGGCGAAACGGAACGCGGCCACCACCGACCCGGAACTCTTCGCCGTCTACAGCGTGCTCGTCAAGGAAAACAGCGCGGTCGCCGCCGAGCACGTCGCGGCGCTGCTCGATCAGTTACGAGCGATCGTCGTTGACGGTCTCGCCGTCGGCGACTTCACCGTCGACGACCCGGCCACCACAGCCCATGCCCTGTTCGAGGCGACCACGGCCTTCCACCACCCGGCCCACCTCGACGAATGGCAGCACCCCGACCGCGAACAGCTCCTCGCCGAGGTCTGCACGCTGCTCGTGAACGGACTGCGGGCCACCCGGTAGATCGAGCGCGGCGAGCGCTGTGCCGCCATCGCGATCAACGAATACCGCTGCAAACCGACTGTTCCCTGCCTCAGGGTGGCTTCTCCGCATACCCATGGACCAGCCGATGCGGACACCGATCCAGCAACTCGCGCGGACCGGGACCCAGGCCGGTTCCCGGTGGCGGTAGTCATCATCGAGACAGGCGGCCAGCTCGCGGTTGTTCCGGTGCGGGACCGGCCACCCGGTTGCGGAGCCGGAGGCTGATCAGCGCGGTGAGCACGAACGCGGCGACCTGATACAGCATGGCGTGCCGGAACGCGGCGCCCGCGTCGGCGGCGGGAGCGTAGTAGGCGAGTCCGGCCGCGGTCACGCCGATGGACCCGCCGAGCTGCTGCGCCGTGGGCAGCAGCCCGGAGACCGAACCGGCGGCGGGACCGTGCACCTCGGCCAGGACCAGCGCGAACACCGACGCGGTGAACGCACCGAACGCGGCCCCGCCGACAGCCAGCACCGGCAGCGCCGCCTGGCGACCCGCCGCCGAACCGGCGAGCGGCGCCAGCGCCAGGCACATCCCGGCCAGCACCAGCGACGCGACGGTGAGCACCGCCGTACCGTGCCGGCGGGTGAGCGCGGGCGCTGCCCTGCTGCCGGCCGCGGCGGCCGCGGCGAACGGCGCCGACGTCAGCGCGGCCGACAGCGCCGAGTACCCGACGGCGGACTGCAGGTGGAGGAAGAGCAGGTAGGTGAAGGACGGCACGCCCATGTTGAACACGAACACCAGCAGCGTGCCGGTCCGTGCCGGCCGGTCGTGCAGCACCGCGGGATGGACCAGCGGGTCGGGGCGGTGCGGGAGGCTCCAGGCGAAGGAGCCGAGCGCGGCGACGGCCACGGCGAAACCGGCCCACGTCCACCAGGGCCAGCCCGCTTCCCGCCCCAGCGCCAGCGGCAGGACCAGCGCGCCGGCTCCCACGGTGACCAGCAGCGCGCCCAGCCTGTCGACCCGGATTCCGCCCGCACCCCGCAGGCGGGGCAGCGCGGTCGCCCCGGCCAGCGAGGCGAGCGCCACCGGCACGGTGAGGAGCATCAACGGCCGCCAGCCGAGGCCCAGGAGGTCGGCACCGAGGACGAGACCGCCGATCAGCGGCCCGGCCAGTGACGCGACGGCCATGGTGGCGCCGTACAGGCCGAGCGCACGCGGCCGCCGCGTCGCCGGGATGGTGGCCCGGATGAGCGACAGCACCTGCGGCGCGACCAGTCCGCTGCCGGCGCCCTGCACCAGCCGGGCCGTGATCAGCGACGCGACGTCGGGAGCGCAGGCGGCGGCCACCGAGCCCGCGGTGAAGACCACCGTGCCGATCACGAACAGCCGCCGGTAGCCGTACCGGTCGCCCAGCCGCGCGGCCGGGATGAGCAGGCACGCGTACGTCAGCGTGTACCCGGCGAGCACCAGCTGCACGGCGCTCGGGCCGGCACCCAGGCCGGCCTGGATCGCGGGCGCGGCCACCTGGGCGACGGTGACGTTGAGCAGCTGCACGAACGTGGCGCTGAGTACCACCGGCAGCACGAGTCGTCCGCCGCTCACGACAGCAGAGCCGCGGCGAGTTCGCGGGGCCGGGCGGCGAACGGGCTGTGGCTGCCCGGCAGGTTGCGCACGGTGAACGGGTTACCGGGCACGGCCCGGTCGGCCTCCGCGATCATCAGGTCCTGCACGGCTGTCGGCAGCGCCCGATCGTCCGCGCAGCGCACGAAGGTCCGGGGAACGCGTCCCCATCGTTGCGGAGTCACGATGACCGGGGTGGTGGGGATCGCCAGTGGCAGATCGGGGCTCAGCGCGGCGCGCCAGCGGTCGAACCGGTGCGCGGGCGTGTCGTGGTAGTGGGTCTGCCGCAGCTCCTCGACGTATTCGGGGTCCGGCGACAGCGGGTTGATCCGCACGGCGCCCAGTTCCGCGGCGTCACCGAGGTTGAGGCTGCCGCCCCGCGCCGTAGCGTTCTCGGGGGCGCCGAGGTAGTCGAAGAACCGGGCCCGGCCGGCCGGCACGAAGGCGGAGAGGTAGACGATCTCGTCGACGAGCTCGGGTGCGAGTTCGGCGGCCAGCGACGCCGGGCCGCCGCCCGCGCTGTGCGCGACGAGCACGACACGACGGTATCGGCGGGCCTGGCGCAGCACGTCCAGCACCGCCGCCGCGCAGTCATCCGTCGTCACGCCGGCCAGCGCGGACCTCTCGGTCGACAGCCCCGGTTGCCCCACGTGGAGATATCCGCTGGGCAGCGGCGCGTCGAGGCCGTGCCCCGGCATGTCGACGGCCACGGACGCGGCACCGGCCGCGGCGAGCGCGCGCTGCGTCGCCGCCCACTGCCCGGAGCCGTGCCAGGCCCCGTGCACGAGGACGAACACGGTGTCCGGAGAAGAGAGTTCGGTCATGACCGAATCACACGCGACCGGGGCCCCGATCATCCACTGAAAGATCTGACAAGCTTGTCGGCGATACACCGAAGATATCGCCGGGAGGCCCACATGGAAGCGCGGCACCTGCGATACGCGCTCGCGCTCGCCGAGCACGCCCACTTCGGCCGGGCGGCCGCCGCGCTGGGCATCGCCCAGCCTCCGCTGTCCAAGCAGATCGCCGACCTCGAACGCGAGGTGGGCGCCCGCTTGTTCGACCGCACCCGCCGAGGCGTGTTCCCGACCGCCGCGGGCGCCGCCTTCCTGTCCCGGGCGCGCCGCGCGCTCGACGAGATCACCGCCGCCTCGACCGACGCCGCCCGGGCCGCGCGCGGCGAGACCGGACGGCTGCGCCTGGGCTTCATCGCCTCAGCGCTGCTCGCACCGCTGCCCGACATCCTTCACCGGTTCGGCCGCGAACGCCCCGACGTGCGACTGGAACTGCACGAGATGGCCACCCGGCGCAGCACGGCAGCGCTCGTCGCCGGCGAACTGGACGTGGCGGTCGGCCTCGGCCACCCGACGGGTATCGGCGCCGAGCGTTTGCTGTCGGTCCCGATCGCCCACGACCACCTGGTCGCCGTCGTGAGCAACACCCATCCCTACGCGGGCCAACCCTCGATGGACGTGGACCGGCTGCGACACCAGTCCCTGATCGTGGCTCCCGAGGACGACGAGCCCGCCATCGCCACCGCCCTGCGCAACCTGCTGGGCACGAACTCCCCGCCCCTGACCACCGCCACCGTCGCCAGGGACATCCACACCATCATCGGCCTGGCCGCGTGCGGACTCGGCGTGGGCCTGGGCCCGTCCCGCATGCTCGCGGCGCCACGACCCGGCACCTGGTTCTGCGAGATAACCCCCCGCACCCCGCTGCCCGACCTGGTCCTCTCCTTCGACACGCACAACCGGTCGCCCGCGCTGCACGCCTTCCTCGACATCACCCGCGGCACCCGCCCCACGGCCGCCCCCGCGCTCGAGCGCCACCTCAGCCCACCCGGTGCTACGGCGTGATCTGCCAGACCTGCAGCGGCTGCGGCTCGGGCCACTCCGGGCGCGGCCGGTCGTTGTTCGCGCCGAGGCTCTCCCAGCGCAGCACGTAACCGCCGCTGACGGCGAGGTTGGCCATCCGGCCGTCGCTCGCGCCGGTGATCGCGGCCGGTAGCCGGGGCGTCGCCACGTCCGCGACCACGTGGAGATCGGCCGAGTCGACGATCAGCGACCGGCGGGCGGTACGGCACGCGTAGTCGATGCGCAGCGTGCCGTCGCCGAGGTCGGTGGCGCCGCTCAGCAGCCGCAGCGGCATGTCGGCCAGCGACCCGGTGCCGGCGACGCTCCAGTGCCCGGTCCAGTCGGTCAGCTTGGTGCTGGTCCAGCCGCCGGCGCCGTCCGGGCGGGCCGCGTAGAGCTGGTTGACCAGGTTCGCGTCGTACTTCGAGTAGGTGATCAGGACCTGGCCGGCCGCGTCCCAGCCGGTCTTGACGTTGCCGTTCAGCACGCCGCCGAAGATCGGCACCGGGTCGATCACGTCCGCCGACGCGTACGTGGCGGGCAGCGCGATCGGCTGATCCGCGATGTCCTCCCAGGTGACCAGGTCGGCGCTGCGCATGAACGACGGCCGGCTGGAGGTGGCCGCGTCGATGGTGTCCCGCCAGACCAGGGTGAGGTACCAGTACCCGTCCGGCCCGCGCACCGGGCCCTCCTCGTACGCGCTGCGCAGCCCCTGCCCGTCCGTGAGCGCGGTGCTCAGCAGCGGCGTCCAGGTACGCGTGGCCGGGTCGTACCGGTTGTAATGGGTCACGCCCTCGCCGCTGCGGCCGTCCCGGTAGCTGAACAGCAGCGTCCCGTCCGCCGTGGTCCGGAACCGGGGATAGGTGACCTCCCGTTCCCGGCCGGTGTCGACCATCTCGTCCACCTTCACGAGCGTCCGGACATCGCCCGCGGTGGTGGTCCGGAAGTACTCCAGCGGATCCGCGTGCATGTTGCCGGAGACGTGCAGCTGCCCGGCCGGGTCCAGCGCCATGGTCACGTAGTTGTGACTGTCCCATTCCAGCGTGGATTCCAGCGGCTGGTACGTCCAGGTGCTGGAGCCGAGCGTCCGCGCGGCCACGGTCATCCGCCGGTTCGCGTCGTAGTAGGCCACGTACTGCCGGTCGCCGCTGGTGATGATCGACTGCTCGACCGAGTGCCCGGCCCAGGTCCGGTCGACCGTCACCGGCTCACCCTGGACGGTGCCGGCGGGCGGCAGCGGATAGGTCCCCTTCGGGGCGAGGCAGTTCAGCGGTGGTGGCACCCCGGCGCTCCGCCCGGTCGTCTCCACCACGAAGTCGTCCAGACCGGTCGCGCCCTCGAACGAGTAGAGACCGGCCTTGCCGCCGTAGAGCGTGGCCGCGGCCGGGAACGACGCGAAGTCGGCGACCGGTGGGACGGCCGTGCCGTCCGGATTCCGCCCGGCGATCCCGATCTCGACGGCGGCGCCGAGGTGCCGGGCGGTGACGGTCAGCCGCAGCGTGCTGCCCGGCGCGGCCTCGAACGCGCGGTCGAGCAGCGGCGTGCCGTTGACCGCGCCGTCGGTCAGCCGGAGCAGCTGATAGCGGGCCGCGGTGTCGGTGCTCTGCCGCCCGGCCCGCAGCACGTAGTGGTCGGCGTCGGTGCCGGAGTGCGTGAGGTTGAACGCGATCCCGGACCAGAAGCGCCGCTTCGCGTCCGCCGCGGGCAGGGTAACGGTGGCGCCGACGGTGAACACGCCGCTCAGCGTGACCGTGCGCGGGTAGATCACCAGGTCCCGGGTGTGCGGTGGCGTGGTCTCCGGGATCGCCGTCGCCCGGCCCGCGGTGACGGTCCAGGTGCCCCGCGCCGCCGTCCAGCCGCGCGCGTCGAGTGTCGCGGTGCCGGCGAAGTCGTCCGCGAACCGCCACGGCGCCGGCTCGGTCGTGGTCGTCGACGTGAAGTCGTCGATCGGCGTGGTGCCGTTCTGCGAGTACAGGCCCGCGAAGCCGCCGGCCAGCCGGTCGTGCTGCCGCAGCGGCACGGTCGTGCGCGCCCCGGCGACCGACACCTCCAGCGTCGTGCTGTTGCGCGCGGAGGTCAGCCCGAGCGGGACCCGGGTGCCGAAGTCCGCGGTCACCTCGCCGCGCCCGAGCACCGACTCCTCGGTCGCCTGCCCGGACTCGTGGATGCGCACCAGCTGCCAGTGGGCCGGCTCGCCCGGGCGTTTGCCGACCCGGAGCGCGTAGTAGGACTGCTTCCCGTCGGCCACCGGCGTGACGTTCGTGGCGAGCCCGGCCCAGCCGCGGTCGCCGGCGTCCGGGGTCTGGCGCGTGAGCGTCACCGCGGCCGAGACCGCGAACGTGGCGCCGAGCGGCTCGGCATGCGCCAGCACGCGCTCCGTGGCGCCGGTCGCCACGACCGCGCCGCCGCTGATCGCCCAGTCGCCGCGCAGCTCGCTCCACCCCGAGCCGAGGTCGCTGCCCGCGCCCCGGTCGAACGCGTCGGCGAACGGCCGGTCCGTCCACTCGCTCGCACCGGCCGCCGGCGCCTGGGCGCCCGCCGTGGCCAGCAGCGCGACGGTCAGCACCGCCGCGCCGGCACGCGTCGGCCACCGCATCGCACACCCCCGTGTAATGGTCTTCCGATCGTCGATCCATCAGCAGTGTACGGAAGGCACGGCGGACGGTGGGGCGAGAGATTTTCCGGTTTCCCCGCCTCGCGTACCCCCGAAATGGTCTTCTAGGTCTCATGATCCGGAGATGGGCGGCGGGCCTGGTGCTCGTGCTGGGACTGGCCGGGTGCGGTGGCGACGCGGCCGAGGTCGCGGCGCCGGACCGCGGGCTGGTCGGCATCGCGATGCCGACCAAGCAGTCGCAGCGCTGGATCGCCGACGGCGAGAACATGGTGGCGCAGTTCGCACTGCTCGGCTACGACACGACGCTGCAGTACGCGGACGACGACACGGCGCTGCAGGTGACGCAGATCCAGCAGATGATCGACGACGGCGCGGAGGCGCTGGTGGTCGGCGCGATCGACGGGACCAAGCTCAAGGACGTGCTCGCCGCGGCCGCGGGCGCGGAAATCCCGGTGATCTCCTACGACCGGCTGATCCGCGGTACGGACGACATCGACTACTACGCCACGTTCGACAACTTCAAGGTCGGCGTGCAGCAGGCCGGCTACATCGTGCAGGCGCTCGGGCTCTCGCGCGGTGGCGGGCCGTACACCCTGGAGCTGTTCGCGGGGTCGTCGGACGACAACAACGCCACGTTCTTCTTCAACGGCGCGATGAGCGTGCTGCAGCCGTACATCAACGACGGGATCCTCGAGGTCGCCAGCGGTGAGACGAGCTTCGCGGCGGTGGCCACCCAGCGCTGGGACGGGAAGGTCGCGAAGGAGCGGATGGCCCGGCTGCTCGACGGCACGTACGCGAACGAGCGGGTCGACGCGGTGCTGTCCCCGTACGACGGGATCACCCGCGGCATCATCGAGGCGCTGCTCGAGGGCGGGTACGCCGCGACCGCGCTGCCCGTGCTGACCGGCCAGGACGCGGAGCTGGAGTCGGTCAAGCTGATCGCGGCCGGCCAGCAGGGCCAGACCGTCTACAAGGACACGCGGGAGCTCGCCAAGGTCGCGGTGCAGATGGTCAACGCGCTGGTCACCGGCGGCGAGCCGATGGTCAACGACACCGAGCAGTACAACAACGGCGTCAAGGACGTGCCGACGTTCCTGCTCCAGCCGGTGACCGTGACCAGGGACAACTACCAGCGGGTCCTGGTCGAGGGCGGCTACTACACCGCCGCCGAGATCGGAGCCTGAGGTGCGCAGATTCCTGGACCTGTCCGTACGGACCAAGCTGGCGATGCTCGTCGCCGCGTCGCTGGTCGCGCTCGCCACCTGTATGACCGTGACGATCATCAGCGACCATCAGGCGGACGAGGCCAGCGACCGGCTGGCGAACGTCAACGAGGCCAGCGCGCTGGTGCTGCGCCTCGACCAGCTGGCCAGCGAGATGAAGGTCAACGGTCTGCAGTCCGTCGTCCGCGCCACCCCGGCCGAGCAGACCGACCTGCTCGCCGCGGCCGTCGCCGAGGCCGAGGACCTGCTGGCCCAGCTCGACGCCGTGGTGCTGCCGACCGGCCTGGAGTCCGCGGTCGACCGGATCGAGGCGGTCTACGCCGACTACACCCAGGTGATCACGCGGTTCGTGGCCAGCGCGGTCGCGGAGCAGGCGCAGGCCCGGCTGTCCTGGGAGCAGAACGACGTCGACAACTACCTGACCAGCGCCGTGCTGGACAACGAGCGGGCCCTGTTCGCCGAGACCATCGAACGGGAGGACGCGGCCCGCGCCGCCGCCAGCAACCGTGCGCTCGTGATCATGTGGGTGACCGTGGTCGTCGCGGCCGTGGTGCTGGCCGCGTTCGCCTACCTGGTCGTGCAGTCCGTGGTCCCGCCGCTGTCCCGGGTCCGCGCCGCGCTCGCCGCGATGGCCGCCGGCGACCTGACCGTGGCCGCGAACGTGCGCTCCCGCGACGAGGTCGGCCAGATGGCCAAGGCGCTCGAGGAGGCGCAGGAGGACATCCGGACCGTGGTCGCGGCCGTCACCGAGGCCGCGCACTCGGTCGCCTCGTCCGCCGACCGGATCTCCACCACGTCGACCACCATGTCGCAGTCCGCGTCGGACGCCTCCGACCAGGCGCACGGCGTCGCCGAGGCCGCGGCCCGGGTGTCCAGCAACGTCGACGCGGTCGCGAACGGCACCCAGGAGATGGGCACCGCGATCCGCGAGATCGCGCACAACGCGACCGAGGCCGCCCGCTTCGCCGGCCAGGCCGTGCAGGTCGCGGAGACCACCACCGCGCAGGTCGGCAAGCTCGGCGAGTCCTCCGAGCAGATCGCCAACGTGATCAAGGTGATCACCGCGATCGCCAGCCAGACGAACCTGCTGGCGCTGAACGCCACCATCGAGGCCGCCCGCGCCGGCGAGTCCGGCAAGGGCTTCGCCGTGGTCGCCGGCGAGGTCAAGGAACTGGCCCAGGAGACCGCCCGCGCCACCGAGGACATCGCCCGTCAGGTCGAGGCGATCCAGAACGACACGTCCGGCGCGGTCGCCGCGATCGAGGAGATCAGCCACGTGATCGCGCAGATCAGCTCGTTCCAGACCACGATCGCCGGCGCGGTCGAGGAACAGACCGCGACCACCACGGAGATGAACCGCAGCATCGCCGCGGCGGCCGAGGGCGCGGCCGGCATCGCCGCCAACATCTCCGGCCTGGCCACCGCGACCGAGGTCACCACGTCCGGCGTCGGCGAGTCGCAGAGCGCGGTCACCGACCTCGGCACGATGGCGCACCGCCTGGAGAACCTGGTCTCCCACTTCCGCTACTGAAAAAGCCCTTTCTCAACCTGTTTTCCCGCTTCCGGCGTGGCCGGGTCCCCAGTGCTCCCGCGGGCACCGGTCCCGCGGTGGCCGGGTCCGGCGACACCGGGCCGTCTCCGACGGCCGATCCACCCGCCCGGGCGGCGTGCGCCTCCGCGGGGTCCGTTCGGTGCCTACGGACCCGGTAGGGACCGTCGGGCCAGCAGCGCCTCCGCGATCACCAGGTCCTGCCAGGACATGCCGGAGCCCGTGAAGAGGACCGGGCGGTCGCCGGGGATCGGGGTCCGGCCCAGGATCACGTCGCGCATCGGCACCAGGCGGTCCGGGGAGAGCGTGCCCTCGGCGATCGCCGTGATCACGGCGGTCACCGCGTCACCGGGGCTGAGCAGCCGGAACACCTCGGAGGCCGGGAAGTACGGGATCATCGCAGCACGAACCCGGGCGTCATCGGGTCGTCCGGGTCGATCACGAACTCGTGCGTACCGGTCGGGTAGGCCATGCCGGTGATCACCGGGAGTACCGCGTCACCGTCCGTGGCGTACCGTGCGGTGAACCGTGACCCGACGATCGACTCGTGCAGCAGGTCCGCACCCGGTTCGAGCTGCCCGGACGCGGCCAGCGTCGCCACCCGCGCCGCGGTCCCGGAGCCGCACGGCGACCGGTCGACCTCACCGTCCGCGAAGATCGTCACGTTCCGCTGATGCCGCGGCCCCGCCACCTCCTCGTGGAAGATCACGCCGTAGATCCCGCTCAGCCGCGCGTCCGACGGGTGCCGTGCGGCCGGGTGATCCGCCAGCGCCGCCTTGATCTCCCGTCCGATCCCGATCAGCGTGGTCAGGTCCGCCGGCCGCACCGCGAGACCCACCGACGACGCCGGTAACTGCGCGTACAGCGCGCCGCCGTAGCTGACCGCGACCGGCACCGGCCCGCGCGACGTCGGCACCGTCACCGACGGCGCCACCACGAACGACGGCACGCTCACGAAGTCGACGGCCCGCACCTGGCCGGCCGACGTGTGCACGCGCGCGGTGACCCGCCCGGACGGCACGTCGATCACCACGTCCGTCACGCCGTCCGCCGGTGCCTCGACCCGCCCGGTCCGCACCGCCCAGGCACCCAGCGCGATCGTCCCGTGACCACACGCGGTGGAGAACCCGTCCTTGTGGAAGAAGAGCACGCCCAGTCGCGCGCCCGGGTCGTCCGGCGGCACGAGAAGGCCGCCGTACATGTCCGCGTGCCCGCGTGGTTCGTGGCACAGCATCCGCCGCAGCCGGTCCACGGCCGGGTCGCCGATCGCGAACACGCGCCGCTCCGCCACGGTGTCGCCGTCGATCCGTACCGGTGGATCCGCCACGATCCGGAACGGCTCACCGCCCGTGTGGTAATCCTCCGTCAGCACCCGCTCACCGATCATCGCCTCATCCGATCACGCCCGGAAGATCGATTTCAAAGCCGTCCCACGGTACGTGTCGTCACGCTGCGTGCGGTGCTGGCCACGTGCCGCGCGCGATAGGCGTAATACCTGAGAGTAGCTCCGATGCAAGATCACGATCGGGTGACGAGTTCGTGAAGGGCGGGACGGTACCAGGACGGTTCAACCCGCTCTGACCTGCGGTTTTGCCCGTCCAGTCCGGTGTGGACGAATTGCGGCGCGACCTTACGCTGCGCAGCATGTTCAACGGGGACACCCTTGTCAGCTGGCGGCGCCGCGCAACGGCCGGCGCGCTCAGCTTCGCGGCGGCCGGACTGCTGGCCGCCGGCTGCACGCCGGTCGGCGAGCCCGCGACGGCCGCCTCGGGTGCGTCCGGTGCGCCGGTCGCGGCACCGGTGTTCGACGGCGATCCGCTGCCGTTCGGCCCGGACGGCTTCGGCCGGATAACCGTCGGCATGAAGGAGGAGGAGGCGCTGCTCACCGGCGACCTCCAGGCCGCGCCGATCTCCACCGTGCTGGGGCGGAACGTGTACTCGTTCGTCGGCGGCCCGCAGCCGGACCCGAGCCGGATGGCCTCGGACGAGGAGCTGGAGGACAAGGTCTCGAAGGCGGACGACCCGTCGGCGGCCAAGGACTCCGGCAACGTCGCCCAGCTCTACGCGGACTCGACGAAGCGGACGCTGGAGCGCATGCACGCGTACCTGGAGGCCGGTGGCGCGTCGTTCCGCGGCGGATACCTCGACAACATCGCCGCTCCGAAGGACGCGGTCACGGCCGAGGGCATCAAGCGCGGGTCGTCGCGGGCCGACCTGGAGGCGGCCTACGAGAACCTCGGGCTGGCCAAGGGCGGCGACGGTCACTACAAGATGCCGGCCGGCCGCGACTGGCAGCTGATCTTCGAGATGGACCGCGACAAGGTCAAGTACATGTCGCTGGCCCGGCGCCTCTGATCCGTACCCGCCGCACCCGGTGTGGCCGACAACGATCAGGGCGTCCCGCACGCCGCCGCGGCGGTGCGCGCGGACGCCCTGATCGTCGGCCGGGCGGTCAGACCTCGGCGAGCGCGGCCTCCGGCGCCCCGGCCGGCAGGTCCGCGGCGGTGTGCTGCGGTCGCACCACCGGGACCAGCAGGGACAGCGCGACGGCGGTGGTCGCGAGCCCGGTCATCACCCAGAACGCGGTGGTGTAGCCGGACTCGTACGGCAGCCCGTTCGGCTGCATGTGGCTGGTCACGATCGAGGCGACCACGGCCGTGCCGATGGACGCGCCGATCGTGCGGATGTTGGTGTTCATGCCGCTCGCGACGCCGGTCTGGGACGCCGGCACCGCGTGCACGATCAGGTTGATCATCGCGGCGAACGAGACGCCCAGGCCCAGGCCGAAGACCGCGCCGGCCGTGGCGACCTGCCAGGGCGCGTCGTGGAACGTCGCGATCGAGGCGCACGCCAGCGCGACCAGTGCCGCGCCGATCACCAGCTGAGCCTTGCCCGGCATCCGGGTGGCGAGCGGGCCGCTCAGCGAACCGGCCGCGGCCATCGCGACCAGCATCGGCAACATCAGCAGGCCGGTGGTGGTCAGGCTGGCGCCGAAGCCGTACCCCGCCGCGACCGGTGTCTGGATCAGCTGCGGCAGGAACGCGTAGGCGCCGAACATGCCGGCGCCGAAGAGCAGCCCGACCAGGTTCGTCGTCCACACGGCCGGGCGCCGCATCATGCGCATGTCGATCAGCGGGTTGGACGACCGGAACTCGACCACGATCCACGTGGTGAACAGCACCACGGCCGCGGTCAGCAGCCCGATCACCGTCGTCGAACCCCACCCCCAAGCCGAGGCCTTGGACAGCGGCAGCAGCAGCGCGACCAGCCAGGACGACATCAGCGCGGCGGCCGGCCAGTTGATCCTTCCCGGGGTGCGGACCGGCGACTCCGGCACCACCCGCACGGCGAACGCCGCCACCACGAGCGCGGCCACCAGCGGCAGCCAGAACAGCCAGCGCCAGTCGAGCGCGGCGACCACCGGCCCGGCGAGCACGATGCCGACGCCACCGCCGGCCGCGATGACCACGGACATGCCGCCGACCGCGGACGCGACGCGCGACGGCGGGAACTCGTCCCGGATGATGCCGAACGCCAGCGGGAAGACCGCGCCGCCGAGGCCCTGCAGCACCCGGCCGGCGATGAGCACCGCGATGGTCGGCGCGAGCGCCGCGACCAGGCAGCCGGCCGCGAGCGCGACCAGTGCGGCGACCAGCACGCGGCGCTTGCCGATCATGTCACCGACCCGGCCGAGCAACGGCGTGGCGACCGCGGCCGCCAGCAGCCAGGACGTGAAGACCCAGGTGGCGGTCGCGGCGTCGGTGTGCAGGTCGCGCTGGATGGTGGGCAGCACCGGGGTGATCAGGGACTGCATGAGGGAGACGGTGCCCGCGGCGGACGCGAGGACCGCGAACACGCGGGTGGTGCTGGTGCTTGCCATGAGGCCCTTCGAAGGCTGAGTGGTGAGCCGGCGCCGGTTCGTCGTCCTGCGGGGGCGCTCGGGGCCGGCGGGTGGTGCGGGGCCGCCTGTTAAAGTGGAGGCACTCCTCCACCTTAGTGGAGGTGAGCCTCCGGTTTCAACCGGCCGGTCGAGAGGGGTGACGTGACGGAGCGGACAGCCGTGCTCCGGCGGCCGCAGCGGGCGGACGCCCGGCGCAACTACGACGCGCTGCTGGCCGCGGCGCGCGAGGTCTTCGCGGAGAAGGGGACCGAGGCGTCGCTGGAGGAGATCGCCCGCCGGGCCGGGGTCGGCATCGGCACGCTCTACCGCAACTTCCCGGCGCGTCAGGACCTGTTCGAGGCCGTCTACGTCGGCGAGGTCGAGCGGCTGTGCGAGGTCGCGGACGAGGTCGCGGACCTGCCGCCGTGGGACGCGCTGGAGGCCTTCCTGCGCCGGTTCGTGAACTTCGCCGCGACCAAGCGCGCGATCAAGGAGGCGCTGACCGCGGAGTCCGCGATGTTCGTCGGCTGCCGTGCGGACATGTACGCGGCCGGCCGCCCACTCCTCGAGCGCGCCCAGGCGGCCGGCGTGGCGCGCGCGGACGCGACCTTCGACGACGTGCTGCGTATGGTCAGCGGCATCACGGCCGGCGCCTACGTCGACGACGCCCAGCGCGAGCGCGTCCTGGCGATGGCGCTCGACGGCGTGCGCCGCACCTGAACGGCCGCGTCGTCGGTGCGGGTCGCGGCCGTCACGATCGGCGCGCGGGGTTCCCGCGCGGCCGATCCGGTTGCAGAATGCGGAGATGACGGTCGATGCGCACGTGCACTTCTGGAACCCGGAGACGCTGCACTACGCGTGGTTGACCGGGACGCCGCTGGACCGTCCGTACCGTCCGGTGGATCTCGCCGCCGAGCTCGGTGACCTGCCCGACCTCGTGATGGTGCAGGCGGACTGCGCGCCGCACCAGGCGCGGGCCGAGGTGGAGTGGGTGCGCGCGGCCGCGGACGTCTACCCGCGCATCCGCGGCATGGTCGCCTACGCGCCGCTGGAGACCGGCCCGGCCGCGACCGGCCTGATCGAGGAGTACGCGGCCGACCCGTTCGTCGTCGGCGTGCGCCGCAACATCCAGGACGAGAAGCCCGGCTTCGCCGTGACGGGCCATTTCCGGTACGGCGTCCGTGCGCTCGGCGCCGCCGGCCTGACGTTCGACGCGTGCGTCCGGCACCACCAACTGCCCGACCTGGTCGCGCTGGCCCGCGACTGCCCCGGCACCACGATCGTGCTCGACCACCTCGGCAAGCCCCCGGTCGCCACCGGTGAGGGCCGCGACGCCTGGCGCGCCGCGCTCGCCGACCTGGCCGCGCTCCCGAACGTCCGGTGCAAGCTCTCCGGGCTGGTCACCGAGGCGAGTCACGACACCTGGACGCCGGACCAGCTGTACCCCTACCTCGACGCGGCGCTGGAGCTGTTCGGGCCGGCGCGCTGCCTGTTCGGCAGCGACTGGCCGGTGGTGACGCTCGCCGCCGACTACCGACTCTGGTACGGCACGGTCCGCAATCTCCTGGCGCCCGCGGAACGGGACGCGGTGCTGTCCGGGAATGCGCTCACCGTCTACGGCCTTTCGCGCTGACCGTCCCGTTCCTCGGCGCCTGTCGCATTTGGCGCCGGACACCCGTTTCCGCGGGTCCGCGCGCTTTCCGATCTGTCTGATCAACCGCTCAGTCAGCCGGTTCGTGGTGTTAAATCAACGTTGAGCTAGGTGCTGACTATGAGTGTCGACGGAGGCCACTCTTCGTAGTCGCTACCAACTCGGGGTCCGAAGCGCAACCACCCGTTCCGCTCCGCTCCGGGCCATTCGGGCGATCTTCGCCTTACCTGGTCAGGCATAACTCCAATCGCGTTTTCGATTCAGACTGGATTCATGCAAAGCTTCACTGGTCGCTCATGATCCAACCACCATCCGTATTCGCCGTACGGCGATTCGGACCGTCGCAACTACCGGAGGAAAAGTGGCTAACATCGATACCGCGCTGAAGGATGCGATGTCGATCGACGGAGCCATCGCGGTCGCGCTCGTCGACTACACCAGTGGGCTCACGCTCGGCGTGCTGGGCGGCGGACCGGGCATGGACGTGACGATCGCGGCCGCCGGCAACACCGACGTGGTCCGCGCCAAGCTGCGCACGCTGGAGATGCTCGGCCTGCCGGACGGCATCGAGGACATCCTGATCACGCTGGACACCCAGTACCACCTGATCCGGCTGCTCCAGCCGCGCCGCCAGGGCGAGGCGCTGTTCATGTACCTGGCGCTCAGCAAGAGCCGGGCCAACCTCGGCATGGCCCGCCACCAGCTCAAGCGCATCGAGGCCGAACTCGAGGTCTGAGCCGTACCGCAAGCACGGTCCGGCCCGGTCGGCCCGGGTCCACGGCGACCCAGCGGCAGACCGCGGGGGATGACACCGCGGTGGCACACCGCGGTGCGGAGAAAAGGAACGCAGTGGCAGAACGAAGCCTGTCCCAGGTCCTCACCGACACGGTCCGGGACTTCCGGAACCAGGTGCCCGAATGCATCGCCTCGGGCTGGGTCGACATGTCGACCGGCATGCTCCTGGTGGCGGACACGCTCGACGACCACCCGACGGAGGTCCTCGACCTCCTCGCGGCCGCGACGTTCGACCTGTTCCAGGGCCGCAACGTCACGATGATCGAGGACATCTGGAAGCAGCGGCGCGGCACGCCGGGCGACGACCGTCACTACTTCCAGGAGATCGTGGTCAACAGCGACAACCTCGTCCACCTGTTCATGCGCAGCGGGTCGAACCAGGACCTGGTCGCGGTCATCGTCTGCCGCCGGCAGGTGAACATCGGCATGCTCTTCGCGCAGGCCCGCATGGTGATGAAGCAGGTCGAAACCGGCTTCGCCGCCGTCTGACCCGGTCCCGGCCGGCCCACGGGCCGGCCGGAGCGGGAATTCCTTTCACACACCCCGGGGTTCGCGACGGTACGCGGGCCCCGGCGTTCGACTGTGCGCCGGCGGGGCGCACGCGGGGGAACGACGTGCCGGTCACGGCGATGACAATGTGTTTCACGGACGCGGGACGGCGATGGCGATGATGGACCCGGCGGACGCGGGCGGAACGGGCGACCACCCGATACGTGCGCTCGCCGAGGCCCTGCGGATCCCCGGGGCGCGGCGGGTGGCGCTGGTCGCGGAGGGCGCGAGCGTGCCGGCCTGGTCGTCCACGCCCGGCGGGCCGGACGAACCGGTCGACGGTACGGCCACGGTCGCGGTCGTCATGGTGCAGGCGGCCCGCGAACTGCTCCGGCTGACCGCCGGCGGCGACGTCGACGACCTGCTGCTGACCAGCGGCGAGTACTTCCACGTGCTGCGCCTGATCGAGCGGCCCGGCCGCGGCGCCGAGGTCGTGCACCTCACGCTGCAGCGCTCCGCCGCGAACCTGGCGATGGCCCGCCGCGAGTTCCGTCGCGCCGCCGCGATCTACCGCGACGGCCCCTACGCCATCGGTGCCACGCCCGGCCTCCCCGTGCCCCCGCTCGCCCCGGCGTCCCCGCCGCTGCTCCCGGCCGCGCCGCCGGCTCCGGTCCCGCCGGACGGCGAGCCCGCGCCGGTTCCGTCGGCGGCCACGCCGATCGTGGTACTGCCCGACGCGGAGATCTTCGCGCCCGAGCCCGGCCCGGTGCCGGTCACGGCGTCGCCGGAAGCCGAGTCGTTCGCCCCGGCGCCGGAGCCGTTCCCGGCGCGGCCGGAAACAGAGCCGCTCGAGACGGCACCGGAGTCGTTCGAGGTGCTGCCGGAGACCGGGATTCCCGCCTGGCCGGGCTCGTTTTCCGCGCCTGAGGGCGAGGCCGACGTTTCGGCTGAACCGGAGTCGTTTGTGGTACCGGAGGTCGGGATTCCCGCCAGGCCGGAGTCGTTCTCCCCGCCGAAGGCCGAGGTTGTGGCTGGGCCGGAGTCGTTCGTGGCGCTGGAGGTCGGGATTCCCGCCGGGGCGGAGTCGTTCTCCGTGCCGGAGACCGAGGCTCCTGCCGAGCCGGAGTCATTCGAGGTGCTGCCGGAAGCGGGGCTTCCCACCACCGGGCCGGCGTCGTTCGAGGTGCTCCCGGAAGCGGGGCTTCTCGCCGGGTCGGCATCGTTCGAGCTGCTGCCGGAAGCGGCGATGTCCGAGGCGGACCCGGAAGCCGCCATGCTCATGGCGGACCCGGAAGCCACCGCGTTGGTGGCGGAGCCGGAGGCAATCGCGTTCGAGGCGGAGCCGGCCGGGGCGCCCTCGGACGCGGAGCCGGCCGGAGTGTTCCCGGAGTGGGAGCCCGAGCAGTCGGCGATCATCCTTGAGCCCGGTCCGGCGGAGGCCGCGCCGGACCGGCCCGTGACGGTCCCGCCGGTTATGGAGACGATGCCGGACGGCCCGGCGATCGACCTGGCCTTCGAGCCCGGCAGACCGGCCGATCCGGAAGCCGGGAGGGGCGGGCACGGGCCGGCCATCGGCATCGCGACGGTGGTCCCGACGGCGGACGCCGGTGCCGAATGGGCACCGCCGCCCGCGCACGTCTTCCCCGACTTCCAGGTGCCGCCGCCCGCCGATGTCTCGTGGTCGCCCGCCGCGGAGGCGGCGGACCCCGTCGACCCGGAGGACTTCACGGCGGAGCCGCTCGACCGGGACGCGTTCCCACCCGCGCCACCCGGCTTCGAGCCGCTGGCGCAGCCGGCGTCACCTGGCTCTGATCCGCCGCCGGAGACGGCGCACGCCGGTGTCGAGTCGCTGCCGGGGCCGGGGCCGGGGCCGGCTGGTGCCGAGCCGATGGCGCCGCCTGCGCCGCCCGGCTTTGAGCCGCTGCCGGTGCCATCTGGCCTGGAGCCGCTCCCGGAATCGGAGCCGGCTGGTGTCGAGCCGTTCGCGCAGCCTCAGCCGCCCGGTCCCGAGTCGTTGTCGGAGTCGGCTTCCGTTGGTGTCGAGTCGGTGGTGCAGCCTGCGCCGCCTGGTTTCGAGCCTTTGTCGGAGTCGGCTTCGGCTGGTGTCGAGTCGGTGGTGCAGCCTGCGCCGCCTGGTTTCGAGCCTTTGTCGGAGTCGGCTTCGGCTGGTGTCGAGCCGACGGCGCAGCCTGCACCACCTGGGTTCGAGCCGCTGCCGGAGCCCGCGCCGGCCGACGTCGAGCCGTTCACGGAGCCCTCGCCGGCCGGTGTCGAGCCGATGGCGCAGCCTGCGCCGCCCGGCCTCGAGCCGCTCCCGGAGCCGCAGCCACGCGAGCCGGAGCCGCTTCCGCGGCCGGAGCCGCAGCCACGCGAGCCGGAGCCGCTTCCGCGGCCGGAGCCGGAGTCGCCGGGGCAGGAGCTGACCCCCTACGGTCAGCGGCGCCGCCCCGGCGCGTTCCTCGAGGCGCAGGCCGCCGAGGACGCCGCCGCCCGGGCCACCCGGGAGGCCGCCGCCCACGCGGTCGAGGACGCGGCCGCGCGCGCCCTGCTGGAGGCCGATTACGCCGGTGGTCACCAGGAGTCGGACGCGGCCGCGCGGGCCGTGCTGGAGGCCGGCTACCAGGACCCGGCCGTGGCCGCGCACGCGGTGCCGGAGGCCGGTCACCCGGGTGGTCACCGGGAGTCGGACGCGGCCGCCGGGGCCGTGCCGGAGGCCGGTTACCAGAACCCGGGCGTGGCCGCGCACGCGGTGCCGGAGGCCGGTCACCCGGGTGGTCACCGGGAGCCGGACGCGACCGCGCCGGAGACCGGTTACGTGGCGGGCTACCGGGAGCCGGACGCGGCCTGGCCCGGTCATGTGCCGCCGGGCGTG
This sequence comes from Catenuloplanes niger, assembly GCF_031458255.1. Taxonomy (NCBI): domain Bacteria; kingdom Bacillati; phylum Actinomycetota; class Actinomycetes; order Micromonosporales; family Micromonosporaceae; genus Catenuloplanes; species Catenuloplanes niger. Next base: position 52,869 of record NZ_JAVDYC010000001.1, on the reverse strand, counting down.
GACTTCCCGGTCAGTTGTCCGCCGCCGTACCCGCAGATCGCGGATCTTCGGTCGGATGCGCCCTGGCCTGGGGAGACGATGCCCACGTCCGCCCCCACGGGCCCGCTGCCCGGGGATACGCTCGATTTTGCCGACCCGGTCGGCGTGGATGACGCGGTGGAGCTGCTGCCGCGACGCACCGCCCGGGACGGGCCGGTGCCGGAGCCCGATCCGGGTCCGGAGCTGCCGGCCGTGGCCCTGGAGGGCGCGGCGCCGTCGCTGTTCAGCCTGCTGAACCAGCCGTTCACGAACGACTCGCCGACCCTGGGTCGCATCATGTCCGCGCTGCGCGACCTGTAGCGCGCGTCATCCCCCGTCCGACACGACACCCACCCGCCGCCCGGAGAGAAACCGTGACGACCATGACCGCACCGCACGACCCGTACCACGCCGCCCGGTCCGAGCTCGCCTCGCTGCGCACGCAGGTCACCGGCGTGAAGGGCAGCATCATCTCCGGCGTGGACGGGCTGCTGGTGCTGCACGACCTGCTGACCCAGGCGGAACCGCACGACCTGGCCGCGCTCGCCGCCGCCGCGTACGGCATCGGGCGCACCTGCGGCGCCGCGCTGAACCAGGGCAACTTCAGCGAGTGCACGGTCCGCAGCCAGGGTGGTTACTTCGCGGTCTACGCGATCGGCGACCTCGCGCTGCTGGCGGTGCTCGGCGACGACGGGCTGAACGTGGCCCGGCTGCACATCGAGGCGCGTGCGGTCGCCGCCCGGTTGTCCACGCAGCTCAGCGCGCAGGCGATGCAGCAGAACCTGCTCTGAGGCGACCCGGGTTTTCATGCGCTTGTGCGCATAACGTAACGAACTCTTGACGTAGCGTGTCTGGCCCGATTGCATCGAGATGGCTCTGTGCGATGCGGCACGGAACCGTCGGGAGGTGCTTAGTGGTCAACCTGATTCTGGGGAACTGTCCCGGTTCGTGGGGAGTGCGGTGGGCGGGGCCGGAGCCGCGTCCGCCGTGGCGCCGCTTCCTGGACGAGCTGGCCGACGCCGGCTACGGCTGGCTGGAGCTGGGTCCGTACGGCTATCTGCCGACCGACCCCGGGTGTCTCAACGACGAGCTGGCCCGCCGCGGTCTGCGGGTCTGCGCCGGTACCGTGCACGGCTGCGGCGGTCTGCACCGGCCGGACGAGTTCGGTGATCTCCTGGCCCGCACCCGGCGCGCGGCCGAGCTGGCCGCCGCGACCGGTGCGCACCACCTCGTGCTGGTGCCGGTCCCCGGCTACCGGGACGAGTTCACCGGTGCGTGGGCCGAACCGGACAAGCTCGACGACGACGGCTGGCGGGTGCTGGTCCGCGCCGCGAACGAGCTGGGCAAGCACGTGCTGGGGGAGTACGGGCTGACGCTGTGCTTCCAGCCGCACGCGGACACCTACGTGGAGACCGGCGGACAGATCGGCCGGTTCCTGGCCGAGACGGATCCGGCGTACGTGTCGCTGTGCCTGGACACCGGCCATCACGCCTACGCCGGCGGCGACCCGGCCGGGCTGATCGCGGAGGTGCCGGACCGGGTCGGCTGTGTGCACGTCAAGCAGATCGATCCACGGCTGGCGATCCGCGCGCAGCGGGAGTCGCTCGCCTTCGGCCAGGCGGTCATGCTCGGCGCGGCCTGCGAACCGCCGCACGGCCTGCCGGACCTGCCCCCGGTGATGGACGCGTTGCGCCGGCGCGGCCGGGACGTGTTCGTGGTGGTGGCGCACGAGCCGCCGCCCGGCACCGAGGCCCCGGCCGACGTCGCCGCCCGCACCCGCGAGTACCTGCTCACCTGCTAGTGCCCGTCTCGGAGGGGCCGGGGGCGTCCGCACCGGGCGGGACGCCTCCGGTCACGGGTGGACGGCGGGCAGGGAGATGTACTGGCCGTCGGCCGGGACCTTGATCCGCTCACGGATCCGGGTGCCGGTCACCATCAGGGTGGCCGTCAGGCCGGGTGTGCGCACGTCGAGCCGCGCGGGCATCCCGGCCGCGGTCAGCGTCAGGTCGAACGCGGTGTGCGGTGAGTCGGTGACCAGTTCGGCCCGGCGCAGCGCGGCGGTCAGCTCCGGTCCGGGCGTCCAGCCGGCCAGCCGGAGCCGGACACCGCCGTCCATGGTCCGCGCCACGACCGCCACTCGCGCGCCGGTCACGTCCAGCCAGACGAACGGATCGATCTCCGGCACCGGTACGGCCGCACCGCCCCGCCAGTAGTAGGTGTTGCGGTCGTCGCCGTCCAGCGCCACCCACTCGTACCCGCGGAAGGTCTTGGTCATCGAGTCGAGGTAGCGGACGCCGCCCGCGTCGACCACGCTGAGCGCGTCGATGATCCGGCCCTGGTCGCTGGCGGTGCCGTCCATCGACCAGATCGCGTCGACGCCGCCGAGCGTGCGCATCGTGCCGGTCCAGCGCACGGTCCGCTCCGGCAGTGCCACGTCGAACGACGCGCGGTACGACCCGTCGCGCAGCAGCTCGGCCGTGCGGTGGAACTCCGAGATCACCTGGGCCACGGTCGGGCCGGGCACGCGCGGCCCGGCACACCCGGCGAGCACGATCGCGCTCAGCAGGATCGCCGAGAACCACCGGAGCCGCACCCGCCGAGCGTAGCTCCCGTCACCCGCGGGGGCGATTGTGTCGGTTTCCGGGGCTCCTGACCTGCCCAAACAACGCAACGTGGCGCACACTCAACACGTGGTGAACTCTCGCCGCCCGGCCGTGCGCGCGGGCGTGCTCCTCCTGATCAGTTTGGGCCTCTGGGCCTGCGCGGGCTGTACCTCGACCGGCCCGGCCGACAAGAGCGAGGCCGAGGTGCCGGCCCGCCCGCACTGCACGCCGCTCTCCGGCGACCCGCTGCCGTCCATGTGCGCGCCGCACGGCCGCACCACCGGCACCGCCTCCGGCCGCGCCGCCGTGCCCGATCGGGCGGCCGCACCCGCGGCACCGCGCGAGGGCCGGGCCACGCGCGACGCCGGCCCGCCGCCGCCCTCGGACGCCACCCGGGACACCGGCGGGACCGTGCCGGCCACGGCGGACGAGCCGGTCTCGCCGGAACTGATGCCGGAGGCGCCGTTCTCCGCCTGGGGCGTGCCGGTCCCGTGGCAGCCGGAGGCGGAGGAGCCGGCCGGCTTCCCGCCGGTGGTGCTGGAACACGCGGCGGAGACCGTCCCGCCGGCCACCGAGGAACCGGCCGGCCGGTACGAGGAGACCGCGCCGCCCGGCCCGGCACCCACGCCGGCCGGCACCGCGCCGGGGACCGCCCTGGATGCCTGATCCGGTGCTGCCGACGCAGGCGACCGGACCCGCGGACGCCGGGCCACCGCCCGTCGCGGACCGGGCGACGGCCGCGGGAACGCCGGGTGCCGGCGGGCCACCGGCTGACGCGACGACGCGAGCCGGTGCGACGACGCGAGCCGGTGGGGGAATGCCGGCCGAGGCGGGAATGCCGGCCGGCGCGCCGGCACCGGCGGGGGAGAGCGTGCGGGCCGGTCTGCTGTGGGGCAGCGCGATGTGGCGGGTGGCCGGCACGGTCGCCACCCAGACCGCGCTGATCAGCTCGGTCCTCTACTACTTCGGCACGATCCGGTTGCGCGCCACGTTCGACTACTTCGGCGTGGACGCGACCGCGCTCGGCTTCTCCGTCGCCGACTACCTGATCCACAGCGTGAACGCCGCGTTCCAGCCGCTGATCTTCGCCGGGCTGGCCGCGCTGCCCGCGCTCACGCTGCACCGGCGGATCGTGGTGCCGGTGCTGCGCGGCACCGCGACGCCCCGGCGCGTGCGCTGGATCCGGCGCGTGGCGCGCGGCTGCCGTACCGCCGGGATCGTCGGTGGTGCGCTCGTCGTCGCCGGCCTGCTGGACCGGGGCCGCGTCGGCCAGCCACTCGGCATCGCCATGCCGCTGGTCCTGGCCGCGTCCGTCGCGCTGCTGGCCTACGGCCACGTGCTGCTGGACGACCCGGACCAGCCGGCGGAGGCGGCGATCCCGGTCCGGCTGCGCAGCCTGGCCCTGGTCGTGCTGGCCGTCACCGGACTGCTCTGGGCCACCGGCCTGTACGCGCAGCGGATCGGCCACGACTACGCCCGTTACCTGGCGGCGAACCTGGACTCGCGCCCCCGGGTGGTGCTCTACGCGCGGGAGCGGCTGGCGATCGCGGGGGACGGCGTCGCCTCGCAGGACCTCGGCGAGCAGGCCGGCCGGTACCGGATCCGCTACTGGAACCTGCGGCTGCTCGCCCAGCGCAACGACCTGCTCCTGCTGCTGCCCGACTCGTGGAGCCCGGGCGGCGGGCCGGTCTACGTGGTGCCGGCCGCGGACACCCGCCTCGACCTGACGGTGCCGCCCCGATAGGCTCCCCGACTCGTGACCTCTCGTACCAGTCTGCGGCTCGCCGCCGTCCTCATCGCACTCGTCCCGGCCGTGGCCGCCTGCGCCACCGGCCCCGAAGGAGCGGCCCCGGCGCCCTCCGCGTCCTCCGCGCCACCCGCCGCCCCGGCCGGCGCGGCCGAGGCGGCCCGCGTGGGTGCCGCGGACAGCGGATGCACGCTGCCCGTCTCGTTCGGCATCGCGGCGTCGTGGACGCCGAAGGCGGTGGACACCGCCGCGCTCGGCCCGGACCTGGCCGCGGCGCTCGGCAAGGGCGGCATGGTCCCGGTGTGCGAGATCGACGCCAAGCCGGCCGGTAACATCGGTTTCATCCGCGTCTACACCGGCGAGCACGGTGACCTGCGCGCCACGTTGACGTCCTTCGCGGGCCCGGGTGCGCAGGCGCCCGCGTTCACCGACCTGCAGATCGGCGGCAAGCCGGCCGTGGAGATCACCTACACCGTGAAGAGCGAGCTCGACGGTACGGTCGAGCAGGAGACCGCGTTCGCGGTGCCGACCTCGAGGGGCGTCGTCGCGGTCGCGCTGGAGGCGTTCGACGACGAGGAGCACGCGGCCATGCTCCCCGCGTACCAGCTGGCCAAGTCGAGCCTGACCGTCACCGGCTGATCAGCAGCGCCCCGTTCCCCAGGCGACGCACGCGTCGCGCGCCTGGGAACGGCTGCGCAGCTCCGCCGTACCCCCGCGGCTGCTCATGATCTTTCCGGTCTTGTTCCAGTGCCGGGAGAGCCCGTCGGAGGTGCCGGCCGGCGGGTGCAGATCGAGCGACGCGCCGGGGGCCAGCACCGCCGCCGAGGTGATCGGGTAGACGTGCGGGCCGGTCGAGACGGTGTGGCCGAACAGGTTGACCGCGTCCGTGCCGGTGTTCGTCACCCGGATCAGTTCCGGATCGGTGGCCCGGGCGGACAGCGCGACCGTGCCGGCCAGCGTGCGGCAGCCGACCACGCACGGGTAGAGGTCCTGCGCGCGCAGGTCACCCTGCGGATCGAACAGGTAGGCGCCGTCCCCGATCGCGTCCGCGTCCCACGACGGGTTCTCGAAGATCGGCTCGGACAGGCCCCAGTACTTGTGCGTGGCGGTGGAGACGCCGTGGCCGGTGTGCACGAAGATCGCGCCGCCGGACGGCACGTAGGTGCCGGGCCGGAACGTGTAGCGGCGCAGCCCGGAGTCGCGTACCCACCAGCCGGCGAGCGGGATGGCCGAACCGGAGTTGTTGCCGATCCGGATCCATTCGCCGTTGATGTTCTCCGAGTCCGCGCCGTCCGCGTCCGGGTTAACCCACACGTCCAGCGCCGCGGTCGGGTACGGTCCGGCGCCGCACCGGTCCCGGTCGTAGAGGTTCCGCGGGTCCCCCGCCGCGAGCTGCGCCGCCTGCCGGTACGACGCGTTCCACGCCATCTCGCCGCCGCTGCTCAGCATCCACATCGCGTGTCCCTCGCGGATCAGGATCTGTCCCGCGTCCCGCCACACGCCGTCGATCCGGACGGACATCGACCGCAGCGCCCGGCCGCGGGACTGGCTGCCCGGGTGCTGCGCGGTCAGCCGGACCAGGCCGCCGCTCCACCGGATCAGTTCCTCGAGCCGGGCGGTCGCGGCCAGCGCGTGACACTCGCCGCGCCGCTTCGCCGTGACGCTGGAGTAGACGTGCTGCTCCATGGCCTGCACGCCGATCAGCCGGATCGGCAGTGGCGTGCTCGTCCCGTCGCCGAACACGTCGACCGCGACGGTGTCGCCGTCCGACACGTGGTCGACCCGGCCCGCCCAGATCCGGCAGACCGGCCCGCCGCCGTCCGGGCGGCACGCTCCGGAGGCCGCGGTCGCGAGCTCGGCGAAGGCCGAGGTCGAGGCCGCAGCCTGGGCGGGAGCGGCGGGTGGTGCCACGAGCGCGGCGAGGAGCGCGATGGCGAGGAGTCTGCGTGGCATGGCGGCACCTTCGGCGCGCGGGCCGCCACGCTGATGGCGGTGCGGGAGCGGTCCGGTTGCGAGTCGCTAAGCTCAAGATCGTTTCGGTCCGCTGACAAGGAGCTCGGCTCATGGCGCGCGCGCGACTCACCCTCGACCCGGCGTTCACGATCGGTGCCGTCCGCCGGCGGCTGTTCGGCGGCTTCGTCGAGCACCTGGGCCGGCACATCTACGACGGCATCCACGAGCCGGGTCACCCGTCCGCCGGCCCGGACGGCTTCCGCCGCGACGTGGTCGAGCTGGTCAAGGAGCTGGGGGTGACCGCCATCCGGTACCCGGGCGGCAACTTCGTCTCCGGCTACAACTGGGAGGACGGCGTCGGCCCGGTCGCGGACCGCCCCCGTCGCCTCGACCTCGCCTGGCACTCCACCGAGACGAACCAGGTCGGCCTGCACGAGTTCCAGACCTGGCTCGACCTGGTCGGCTCCGAACTGATGCTGGCCGTCAACCTCGGCACCCGTGGTGCCAAGGAGGCGATCGAGCTGCTGGAGTACGCGAACCTCGCGACCGGCACCGCCCGTACCGACGCGCGGCGGGCCAACGGCCGCGCGGAGCCGTTCGGCATCCGGATGTGGTGCCTCGGCAACGAGATGGACGGGCCCTGGCAGCTCGGCCGGCGCGACGCCGAGGACTACGGCAAGCTCGCCTCTATGACCGCGAACGCGATGCGCCAGATCGACCCGGGTCTCGAACTGGTGGTCTGCGGCTCCTCCGCCCGCACCATGCCGACGTTCGGCTCCTGGGAGCGGACCGTCCTCGAGCACACGTACGACGAGGTCGACTACATCTCCTGCCACGCCTACTACGAGCCGGTCGACGGCGACTACGCGAGTTTCCTGGCGTCCGGCGCGGACATGGACGCGTTCATCGACGCGGTGGTGGCGACCGCGGACCACGTGCGCGCGGTCAAGCGCAGCGACAAGCGGATCGACATCTCGTTCGACGAGTGGAACGTATGGTACGCCTCCCGGTGGAACGCGATCGAGGACAACCTCCCGGTCGACCACTGGCCGGTCGCGCCGCGGCTGCTGGAGGACGTCTACTCGGTGGTCGACGCGGTCACCGTCGGCGGGCTGCTCATCTCGCTGCTCAACCACGCGGACCGGGTGACCTCGGCCAGCCTCGCGCAGCTCGTCAACGTCATCGGCCCGATCATGACCGAGCCCGGCGGCCCGGCCTGGCGGCAGACCACGTTCTTCCCGTTCTCGCTGACCTCCCGGCTGGCCCGGGGGGACGCGCTGCGCGTGCTGGTCGACGCGGACACCGTCACCACGGCCCGGCACGGCGACGTCCCGGTGGTGTCCGCCGCCGCCACGGCCGCCGGCGCCGGCATCTCCCTCTTCCTGCAGAACCGTCACCTCACCGAGCCGACGACGGTCACGGTCGACCTGCGCGGCTCCTCGGTCGCCACGGTCACCGCGCAGGGGATCTGGGACGACGACATCCACGCGGTCAACTCGCCGGCCGACCCGGACCGCGTGGGCCTGCGCACCAACGACTCGGCACAGCTGTCGGACGGCACGCTCACCGTCACGCTGCCGCCGGTCTCCTGGACCGCGGTCTCGCTCGCCTGACCCCGGCCCGGCCGGCACCGGGGCATCGGCCACCGGCCCGGCCGGGACCCCGTGGCGCCGGCCGCCGGCCGGCACCACGGCCGTGGTCAGCCGGGCAGTGGCACGGCGGCGCCGGTCACCGAGATGCCGACGGACGCGTCCCGCGGGATGTGCACGGTGAGCATGCTGGGGCGGCCCATGTCGTACCCCTGGTGGATCGTGATGGTGTCCGGGGCCGGCCCGAGCGATCGCAGGTAGCCGCCGAACGCGGCCGCGGCCGCGCCGGTGGCCGGGTCCTCGACGATGCCGCCGGGCGGGAACGGGTTGCGGGCGTGGAAGACGGTGTCCGACTCGCGGTGGACCAGCGTGATCGTGGTCCAGTCGTGGGCGGCCATCAGCGCGGCCAGTGTCCCCAGGTCGTAGTCGAGCTTCGCCAGCCGCGCCCGGGTGCGGGCGGCCAGCACCGGGTGCCACGCCCCGGCGAACGCGACGCGCGGCGGCAGCGCCGGATCGAGGTCGTCGCGGGACCAGCCGAGGATGTCCAGCAGCGTGTCCGGGTCCGCCAGGTCCGCGGTGCGCGGCGGGACGCTGACCAGCGTCGCGGTCCGGCCGGTGGTGGAGACCGGGACCAGCCCGGCGCGCGTGTGCAGGCGCAGCTGCCCGGCGCCGTGCCGGTCGGCGTGCGCGACCGCGGTGGCGATCGTCGCGTGGCCGCAGAACGGCACCTCGGCGAGCGGGCTGAAGTACCGCACGTCGTGCTCGCCGTCCGGGCGGGGGATCAGGAACGCGGTCTCGGAGTAACCGACCTCCGCGGCCACGGCCAGCATCTGTGCCTCGGTGGCCCCGGTGGCGTCGAGGACCACGCCGGCCGGGTTGCCACCGTGCGGGTCGTCGCTGAACGCGGTGTAACGAAGGATCTGCATGCCGCCGACGCTATGGCCGCCGGGAATCGCGGGTCGAGGTCCAATCCGCGGGTCGCGGCCCGTGGCCTACCGCTTCGGCGGGGGAGCGGTGCTGGAGCGTTCGACCAGCCGGGTCGGCACCAGCGTGGTGCCGGGGGCGGTGCCCTCGTGGCGGATCTGGCGCAGCACCATCTGCACGCACCGCCGTCCCATCTCCGCGAAGTCCTGGTGCACCGTGGTCAGCGGCGGCAGGAAGTTGCGGGACTCCGGGATGTCGTCGAAGCCGACCACGCTGATCTCGCCGGGCACCGACCGCCCGCGCTCGTGGAAGGCGCGCAGCAGGCCCAGCGCCATCTGGTCGTTGGAGGCGAACACCGCGGTGCAGTCCGGGTCGTCCGCCAGCAGCAGCCCGGCCGCGTAACCGGAGTCCGCCGACCAGTCGCCGATCAGCGGTGCCGGGACCGGCGCGCCCGCCTCGGTCAGCACGGACCGCCAGGCCGCGGCCCGCCGCTCGCTGGAGAACGACGACGACGGCCCGGTCACGTGGTGGACCGTGGAGTGGCCGAGCGCGAGCAGGTGACGCACGGCCGCGCGGGCGCCGTCGGCCTGGTCGGTGTCGACCACGGTGTAGGTGTCGCCGGCGTCGGAGTCGACCACCACCACCTGGACGCCCGGCGGGAGCGTGATCCGGGTCGTGTCCAGCAGGTGCACCTCCATGATCACGATGGCGCCGTCGACGGCCAGCTCGCCGAGCCGGGTGAACGCGCCGAGCACGCCGTCCTGGGTCGGCGCCGCGACCGGGATGATGGTGATCGCGTAGCCCTCCCGGGCCGCGTGGTTCGCGATCGCCTCGACCGTGCGGCTGTTGCCGGTGGTGGCCAGCGTGAACAGGATGACGCCGATGGTGCGGAACTCGCCGCGCTTGAGCGCCCGGGCCGCGCTGTTCGGCCGGTAGCCGAGCTCCTTCATGGCGGCGAGCACCTGGGCGCGGGTCGAGCCGACCACGCCGGGGTGGCCCGTCGAGACGCGCGAGACGGTCTGCGCCGACACGCCCGCCAGCCGGGCGACGTCGGCCATCGAGACCCCTCGTCTGCGCCGCTTGGGCGAGGTGCTCTCAGCATTCTCCGGGGTGAACAACCCTCACGCCTTCTCTTGACGAGCCGTAGACGTGGTGAAACTATCACCGCACGATGTTTACGTAAACATTGCGCTCCAGTGACGCCCGTTATCGGATCGAAACACCCGACCCCCGGTTGCGTGAGCACGGCTGAGCTGTATGTTTGCGCAAACATAGCAGTGTTGCTAGGGGGTACATGGGATGACTACGGCGCAAGCGGCGCTTCCGAAGCCGCGCCGTCGGCGATCGTGGACCGGGTGGCAGTTCGTGGGGCCGTTCATGGCCGTCTTCGCGCTGGTCTTCCTCGCTCCGATCGCATACTCGATCTACATCAGCCTGTTCAAGACCCGGCTGATCGGCGGTACCTCGTTCGTCGGCCTGGAGAACTACCAGCAGGCGCTGGCCGACCCGAACTTCTGGGACGGCCTGTTCCGGGTCGGGCTCTTCCTGGTCGTCCAGGTGCCGATCATGCTGGGCCTGGCGCTGCTGGCCGCGCTGGCCATCGACAGCGGGCGGCTGCACGGCGCGGGCTTCTTCCGCATCACGATCTTCCTGCCCTACGCGGTGCCGGCCGTGGTCGCCGCGATCATGTGGGGCTTCATGTACGGCAACCAGTTCGGCCTGGTCGGCAACATCAACGAGGCCTTCGGGGTCAACATCCCGGCGCCGCTGGGGCCGGACTGGATCCTCGCCAGCATCGGCAACATCGTGACCTGGGAGTTCGTCGGCTACAACATGCTGATCTTCTACAGCGCGCTGCGGGTCATCCCGGCCTCGCTGTACGAGGCGGCGGAGATCGACGGTGCCGGCCAGTTCCGGATCATCCGCTCTATCAAGCTGCCGGCCATCCGGGGCGCGCTGGTCATCGCCACGATCTTCTCCATCATCGGCAGCTTCCAGCTCTTCACCGAGCCGTCGATCCTGCAGAAGCTCGCGCCGAACGCGATCACCACGTTCTTCACGCCGAACTACTACGCGTACTCGCTGTCGTTCAACGGCCAGCAGTACAACTACTCGGCGACCATCGCGATCATCATGGGCCTGGTCACCATGATCATCGCCTACGTGATCCAGCTGCGCGGCATGCGGAAGGGGAGCTGAGCGATGACGACGCTCCAGGACGCACCGGCCACCACGCCGGCCGCGCCGAAGAAGGTCAAGAGGTACAGCACCAAGCCGCGCAAGAGCATCACGCTGACGCTGGCCACCGGCGTCATCCTGCTGTACAGCGTGGTGCCGCTGCTCTGGCTGGTCATCAACGCCACCAAGAGCCGCGAGGGGCTGACCGACTCGTTCGGCCTGTGGTTCGCGGACGGTGAGTTCCTGCTCTGGGACAACATCGTCAGCACGCTCACGTACGACGACGGGATCTTCGGTCGCTGGTTCCTCAACACGCTGCTGTACGTGCTGGCCGGCGCCGGTGGCGCCACGTTCCTGGCCGTGCTCGGCGGCTACGGCCTGGCGAAGTTCAACTTCCCCGGACGGGGTGGCGTCTTCGCGGTCGTGATCGGTGCGGTCGCGGTGCCCGGCACGGCGCTCGCGGTCCCCACGTTCCTGATGTTCAGTCAGATGGGCTTGACGGACACCCCCTGGGCGATCATCATCCCGTCACTGATCTCGCCGTTCGGGCTGTACCTGATGTGGACGTTCGCGAACGACGCGATCCCCACCGAGCTGCTCGAGGCGGCGCGGGTGGACGGGTCGGGCGAGTTCCGGACGTTCTTCCAGGTCGGCATCCCCCTGCTGGCCCCCGGCATCGTCACGGTTCTGCTCTTCACCACGGTCGCGACCTGGAACAATTACTTCCTGCCGTTGATCATGCTGAAGGACCCGGACTGGTACCCGCTGACGCTCGGTCTGAACGCGTGGAACGCGCAGGCGACGACGAACGGCGGCGAGGTCATCTTCCACCTGGTGATCACCGGATCCCTCCTGATGATCATCCCGCTGATCGCGGCGTTCCTGCTCCTCCAGCGCTACTGGCAGTCGGGTCTGGCCGCCGGCAGCGTCAAGGAATGACCGGCTCTCCACCGGTCGACTGACTTATCGGGCACCCAGTAGAAATTTTCCGGAAGGAACACCCAGAATGATGTACACCTCTCGGCGCAACCTCCTGCGCCTGGCCGGCGCGGTCGGCGTGGCGTCCGTGCTCGCGGCCTGCGGCGGCGGTGGCGACGACTCCGGCACCGGTGGCGAGACCGTCTCGGCGGACGACGTCACCAAGGCGCTCCAGGACGGCGGCGAGCTGCTGATCTGGTCGTGGGACACCACGATCAAGCCGACCGCGGACGCGTTCATGGCCAAGTACCCCAAGGTCAAGATCAACGTCGTCAACGCGGGTACGAACGCGGACCAGTACGTGGCGCTGCAGAACGCGCTGCAGGCCGGTAAGGGCGTGCCGGACCTCGCGCACATCGAGTACTACGCGCTGTCCCAGTTCGCGCTGCAGAAGCAGGTCGCGGACCTGACCGGCTTCGGCGCCCCGGCGCTGAAGGACAAGTTCGCGCCCGGCCCGTGGAACGGCGTCACGCCGAACGGCGGCGTGTTCGGCCTGCCGCTCGACTCCGGCCCGATGGTCCTCTACTACAACGAAGAGGTCTTCAAGAAGCACAACGTCGCGGTGCCGGCCACCTGGGACGAGTACTACGAGGCCGCGAAGAAGCTGCACGCCGCCGACCCGAAGGTGTTCATCGCCGCGGACAGCGGTGACGCCGGCACCACCACCTCGATGATCTGGCAGGCCGGTGGCAAGCCGTACACGGTCGACGGTGAGAACGTCACGATCAACTTCGCGGACGCCGGTGCGCAGAAGTACACCGCGCTCTGGCAGAAGATGATCGACGAGAAGCTGCTCTCGAGCATCTCCGGCTGGACCGACGAGTGGTTCCAGGCGCTCGGCAACGGCACCCTGGCGACCCTGGTCGTCGGCGCCTGGATGCCGAGCAACCTGGTCTCCGGCGCGCCGAACGGCGCCGGCAAGTGGCGCGTCGCGCCGATGCCGCAGTGGGAGGCGGGCGGCACCGCCACCGCCGAGAACGGCGGCTCCGCGATGTCGGTCATGGAGGCCTCCACCCGCAAGGCGCTCGCCTACGGCTTCCTGGAGTACCTGACCAACGGCGAGGGCGTGAAGACCCGCCTGGACAACGGCGCGTTCCCGGCCACCACGGCCGACCTGAACTCGCCGGAGTTCCAGGCCAAGGAGTTCGAGTACTTCGGCGGCCAGAAGATCAACGAGCTGTTCGCCCAGTCCTCCGCGAACGTGGTGCCGGGCTGGCAGTACCTGCCGTTCCAGGTCTACGCGAACTCGATCTTCAAGGACACGGCCGGCCAGGCGTACATCACGCCCACCAAGCTGGCCGACGGCCTGAAGGCGTGGCAGGACGCGTCCATCAAGTACGGCAACGAGCAGGGCTTCACCGTCAAGTAGGTCCCCTCGTGTCACCCGCGCCGGGTCCGCCGACGGGCCCGGCGCGGCCATGAACTCCACCCACCACAAGGGAGCAACACACGTGGAACACCGGTGGCTTCGCTGGCCCTCTCCGGAGGCCGGGCCGCGGATGGCGTTCGGCGCCGACTACAACCCCGACCAGTGGCCGCGCGAGGTCTGGGATGAAGACGTCGCCGCCATGCGCGAGGCCGGCGTCAACATCGTCTCGATCGCGATCTTCTCCTGGGCGCGGATCCAGCCGAACGCGGAGACGTTCGACTGGGCGTGGCTCGACGACGCGATGGACCTGCTGCACGCCAACGGCATCGCGGTCGACCTGGCCACCGCGACCGCGTCCCCGCCGCCGTGGCTGACCACGTCGCACCCGGACATCCTCCCGGTGGACAACGCCGGCAACACGGTCTGGCCGGGTGCCCGCCAGCACTGGCGGCCCACCTCGCCGGTCTTCCGCGAGTACGCGCTGAAGCTGGTCCGCGAGCTGGCCACCCGCTACGCGCACCACCCCGCGCTGACCGCCTGGCACGTCAGCAACGAGCTGGGCTGCCACAACGTCTACGACTACTCCGACGACGCGGCGCGCGCGTTCCGGGCCTGGCTCAAGGCCCGGTACGGCACGATCGAGGCGCTGAACGACGCGTGGGCCACCGCGTTCTGGTCGCAGCGGTACAGCGCGTGGGGCCAGATCCTCCCGCCGCGGCAGGCCGCCAGCTACCCGAACCCGACGCAGCAGCTGGACTTCAAGCGGTTCAGCTCGGACGCGCTCAAGGACTACCTGATCGCCGAGCGGGAGATCCTGCGCGAGCTCACCCCGGACGTGCCGGTCACCACGAACTTCATGGTGATGGGCGAGACCAAGGGCATGAACTACGCCGACTGGGCGTCCGAGGTGGATTTTGTCTCCAACGACCACTACTTCTGGCCCGGTCCGCAGGGCCTGGACGAGCTGTCCTTCTCCGCGAACCTGACCGGTCACATCGCGGCCGGCCGCCCGTGGTTCCTGATGGAGCACTCCACCAGCGCGGTCAACTGGCAGCCGATCAACCTGGCCAAGCGGCCCGGTGACATGAGCCGCGACTCACTGATCCACGTGGCGCACGGCGCGGACGCGGTCTGCTTCTTCCAGTGGCGCCAGTCCAAGGGCGGCGCGGAGAAGTACCACTCCGCGATGCTGCCGCACGCGGGCACGGACAGCGCGGTCTTCCGCGCGGTCGCCCAGCTGGGTCAGGACCTCAGGACCATCCAGCCCGTCGCGGGTACGGACCAGGCGCCGGCGCGGGCCGCGATCCTGTTCGACTGGGACTCGTGGTGGGCCAGCGAGCTCGACTCGCACCCGACCGAGAAGCTGCGCTACCGGGCCGAGGCGCTCGACTGGTACACCGCGTTCCTCGCCAACGGCGTGCCGGTCGACGTGCTCCCCGCGTCGTCCGCGCTGGACGGCTACGACCTGGTCGTGGCGCCGATCCTGCACGTGGTCCCGGCCGAGCTCGCGCAGCGCCTCGAGGCGTACGTGACCGGCGGCGGTCACCTGGTCACCACGTACTTCTCCGGCATCGTGGACCAGAACGACCACATCTACCTGGGCGGTTACCCGGGTGCGCTGCGCGACCTGCTCGGCATCCGGATCGAGGAGTTCGGCCCGCTGTACGAGGGCGACAGCGTCACGCTCGACAACGGCTCGGACGGCACGCTCTGGACCGACCGGATCGACGTGGTCGGCTCCGACGTCGAGGTGCTGGCCTGGTACAAGACCGGCGAGCACGCGGGCCGGGCGGCGATCACCCGGCGTACCGTGTCGGCCGGCTCGTCCGACGGCGAGCCCGGTGGCGACGGCGTTCCGGCCGGCACCGCGACCTACGTCTCCACCCGGCTCGGCCCGGACGGGCTCACGCCGCTGCTGGCCGACCTGCTGCGCGCCGCGGGCATCGCCAGCCCGCTGCCGGAGGAGGCCCGCGGGCAGGTGGAACTGGCCGTGCGTACCGGCGGGACCGAGGACTTCTGGTTCCTGATCAACCGGACGGACGTGCCGGTCGAACTGCCGGGCGTCGACGGCGAGGCGCTGCTCGGCAGCATCACGCCGCTGGCCCCGCGCGCGGTCGCGGTCCTCCGCCGCGCCCGCTGACCCCCGGGTTCCGGTGATCCGGGCGGTACCGGCCGCCCGGATCCGGTCGGGGAACGGACCCCGTGCGGGCGGGACCGGTTCCAGCCCGGACTCGCTCGCGCGGACCTGCGTACGGCCCGGTCACCGCCTCTGCACGGGCGGTGACCGGGCCGTGAGTGGTTTCCCTGAGGTTGTGGCGCGCGACTTGTGAGAGCGCTCTCCGGCGTCCTAGAGTTCCGACCGGAACAACCGCGCGGGGACCCTGGGTCCGCACCGCGCGACGCCCACACCTTATACGGCCCGGAGGCCTTTCCACCATGCAGAACGACCCCTCGGCTGCGCCGGATAAAGCGGGAAAAAAGAGTAAAAAGCGGTGGTTCTTGCTGGCGATCCCGGTCGTGGCCGCGGTCGCCGGCAGCGGCGTGCTGGTCGCCACCGCCAACGCGGGCAGCGACCAGACGCCGATCCCGGGCGTGCTCGAGGCCGAGTCCTACGCGGCTCACCACGGCGCGCAGACCGAGGGCACCAGCGACGCCGGCGGCGGCCGCAACGTCGGCTGGCTCAGCAACGGCGACTGGATGCGCTACGACAACGTCGACCTCGGCGCGGCCGGCGGCCGGCTCACCGTCGAGGCCCGGGTGGCGTCCGCGAACACCGACGGCGGCAGCGTCGAGGTGCGCGCCGGCAGCCAGACCGGCGAGCTGCTCGCCGCGTTCCCGATCACCAAGACCGGCAACTGGCAGAGCTGGGTGACCGGCACCGCGAACAGCCCGACCACGCTCAGCGGCAAGCAGACCGTGTTCGTCAACCTGGTCAGCAAGAGCCGCAGCGACTTCGTCAACGTCAACTGGCTGCGCTTCACCCGGGTCGACGGCGGCACCGGCACGCCCGCGTCGACGCCGTCCGGCACCGTGTCCGCCTCGGCGCCCGCGCCCGGGCCGGCCTCGCCGAGCGCGGCGCCGTCGGTCAGCGTGTCGCCCACGCCGGCCGGCACCACGCCGCAGACCGGCACCGGCTGGGTCGTGATGGACCGGGCCAAGTGGGCGCAGGAGCTCGCCGCGTTCCGCGCGATCACGCCCAGGACGCCGAAGGAGCGGATGGTCCCGGAGTTCCACGCCTCCTGCAAGATCAGCCACACCAGGCCGGACGACCCGATCGTCTTCCCCGGCATGGCCGGCGCGTCGCACGACCACACGTTCTGGGGCAACAAGAGCACCGCCGCCGCGTCGACCGCGGAGTCGCTGTTCGCCAACAAGGCCACCACGTGCGAGCCGTCCACCCAGGACTTCTCCGCGTACTGGGTGCCGACGCTGCTGAAGGACAACAAGCCGGTCATGCCGAAGGAGGTCACGGTCTACTACGGCTCGCGCCTGAAGGACTACGCCGCGACCGTGCCGTTCCCGTCCGGCTTCCGCATGATCGCCGGTGACGCGAAGCAGCAGACCAGCACCGGGCAGAACAACCAGTTCTGGTGCGCCGGCAACGGCGGCGAGACCGGCCGGACCTCCGACGGCGAGTGGCCGGTCTGCGCGCCGACCGCGGAGCTGATCCGCCAGCTGACCTTCCCGGATTGCTGGGACGGCGTGCACCTGGACAGCCCGGACCACAAGTCGCACGTCGGCCCGGCCGACAACACCGGCAAGTGCTCCGGCAAGTACCCGGTCGCGATCCCGTCGATCTCGTTCATGCTGCCGTACCCGCTGAACACGGACACCGAGGGCGTCAAGCTCTCGTCCGGCACCGGGTACTCCATGCACGGCGACTTCTTCAACGCGTGGG
Source organism: Catenuloplanes niger (assembly GCF_031458255.1). Lineage (NCBI taxonomy): Bacteria > Bacillati > Actinomycetota > Actinomycetes > Micromonosporales > Micromonosporaceae > Catenuloplanes > Catenuloplanes niger. The sequence goes on along the minus strand of NZ_JAVDYC010000001.1, from coordinate 35,612 downwards.
AGCCGCAGGCGCTGGCCGAGCGCGTGCGCAACTGCATCAACCAGCACGCGAAGTGCAACGCCCAGGGCAACTTCTGACCCATCGGGTACGGCGAACGGGCTCCCCGCACCGGGGAGCCCGTTCCCGGCTGTCCGGCTCAGGCCGCGAGCGCGACCGGGACGCGGGCGGAGCGGTCCCCGCCGATCGCGTATAGCTGCTCGAACGCGGCCACGGTGCGCTCCTCGTCGTGCTGCTCGGCCACGGCCCGGGCCCGGCGGCCCAGCGCGGCCGCGCGGTCCGGGTCCTGCAACAGCGTGACCAGATGACCGGCAAGCGCGCGGGCGTCACCCGGCGGGAACAGGAAACCGGTCTCGTCGTCGATCACCAGGTGCGGCAGCGCGGCCGCGTCCGCGCCCAGCACCGGGCGGCCGCACGCCATCGCCTCCAGCGTCACCAGGCTCTGCAACTCCGCGGTGCCCGGGTTGACGAACACGGTCGACGCCGCGTACGCGGACGGCAGCTCCTCGTCCGGCACGAAACCGGCGAACCGCACCGAGTCCGCCACGCCCAGCTCGGCCGCGAGCGCGCGCAGCGCCCGGTCCTCCGCGCCGGTGCCGACCAGCAGCAGCTGCGACCGGACCCGGCGGCGGACCGTGGCGAACGCGCGGATCAGCACGTCCAGGTTCTTCTCCGAGTCCAGCCGGCCGACGAACGCGACCGTGGGGACGTCCTCGAGGCCGTACCGGTGGCGGAAACCGGCCGCGTCGCCGCCGGACCGGAACCGGGACAGGTCGATGCCGCACGAGATCGGCAGCACCGGGCCCGGGATGCCGGCCACCGTGGCCAGCGCGGCCGCGTACGGTGTCGGCGCGGTGACCACGTCCGCGCGGGCGAACACCCGCGCCGCGTCCCGCCACGCCCACGCGTGCACCTGATCCCGGCCGAGCGGCAGGTAGTGCGTCAGGTTCTCCGGCATGAAGTGGTTGGTGGCGACCACGAAGATGCCGCGTTCGTGAGCGGCCGCGACCAGCGCCCGGCAGACCGGGAAGTGGCTCTGCACGTGCACCACGTCCGGGCGCACCTCGTCCAGGATCCGCCCGGCCACCCGGCGCAGCGCGATCGGCAGCGAGAACCGGAAGTCCCGGCGCTGCCAGATCGGCAGCGACCGCACCCGGTGCTCGACGATCCCGCCGGCGGTGACCCGTCTCTCGCTGACGTACCCGGTCGCGGGGCTGACCACGTGCACCTCGTGGCGCTCGGTCAGCGCGGCGGCGAGACGCTGGGCGAAGTAGGAAGCGCCGTTGACGTGCGGGGCGTAGGTGTCGGCGCCGATGAGGATGCGCATGGGGTCTTCGTCTCCCTGATCGTGGTGAGGCGGCGGAAGAGCCGGTTGAGAAGCAGATGGACGAGCAGTACCGGGCCGGCCACGGCCGCGGTGAGCAGCAGGAAACCGCCGGGCAGCTCCAGCAGGCCGGTGAGCCTGGTGCCGAGCAGCGCGCCCGCGCCGAGCAGCACGGCGGCCCGCACCGCGGAACCGGCCGTCACCCAGGCCGCGAACCGGCGGTACGGGATGCGCGCGACGCCGGCCGCGACGAACGCGGGCATGGCCAGCACGTCGACGAGCTTCGCGGTCATCACCAGCCGCGGCAGCGAGCGGGTGACGCCGGCGGCGCGCCGCGACGTGAACCCGATCCGGGCCAGCAGCGACGACACCCGGGGGTGCCGGGACCACCGGCCGGCCAGGTAGAGCAGGCTGTCGCCGGCCACGTCCGCGAGCACGACGATCACCCAGACCGGCCAGAACCGGGCGAGACCGGCGCCGACCATGGAGCCGGCGGTGACGGTCGCGGCCGGCCCCTCGACCAGCACCAACGGGCCGATCCAGGTGTACGTGTCCATGGCGTCCACTCTCGGTCCCGAGGCTTCTCGGGTGCGTCCGCCCGGGGAGCCACAACGCCCGTAGGGGTTCGCATCGGACCACGGGGTGATGCTCGGGGGGATTCCGCTAGGTAGCGTTCGGAACGTGAGCGGGGGTCCGAGGCAACAGACACGGGCATTGCGGCAGCCAGCGGTGGCCGGGCAGCCAGCGGTGTCGGGGCAACCGGCGGTGGCCGGGCGGCCGGCGGTGTCCGGGCGGCCGGCGGTGTCCGGGCGGCCGGCGGTGCCGAGGCAGTGGTGGCTGGTCGTCGGGGCGCTGGCCGGCATGCTGCTGGTCGGGACCGCGACCGTGATGACCGATGTGTACGGTGTGGCGCTGCTGATCTCCTGGGCCGCCGCGACCGCGCAGTGCGGCGCGCTGGCGCTCACCCTGACCCGGCCGCGGATCGCCACGGTGCTGCAGCTCGCGGCCGTGGCGGTGTTCGCGTTCGCGCAGCAGGGCTCGGCCGGCATCTGGCCGTTCCAGCCGCCGGTGATGCTGACCATGGTGGTGCACGTCGCGCTGATCGGGCTGCGCTGGCCGTGGCGCGAGGCCGTGGTGATCTGGTGGATCAGCGCGCTCTTCGGCATCCTGCTGGCGACCGTCGACCCGCGCGGCCGCACCCTCGAGGTCGGCGACACCGCGCTGATCACCTACGCGACGAACTCGGTGATGGTGCTGTTCGGCACGATCGCGTGGCGGCAGCGCGGCGCGGTCCGCCGGGAGCTGGCCCAGGCCCGCCGCGACGTCGAGCTGGAGCAGGCGCAGCGGGCACTGGTCGAGGAGCGCAACCGGATCGCGCGGGAGCTGCACGACGTGGTCGCGCACAGCATGTCGGTGATCCACATGCAGGCCACGTCCGCGGTGTACCGGTTTCCGGACATCGACCCGGAGCCGCGCGCGGAGTTCGGCCGGATCGCGGCCGGCACCCGGGCCACGCTGCGGGAGATGCGCGCGCTGCTGGCGCTGCTGCGCGACGAGAGCGCGGACACCGAGGCCCGGCCGCAGCCGGACCTGCGCGATCTGGGCGAGCTGGCCGAGTCCGCGCGCCGCGGGGGCGTGCCGGTGACGCTGGACGTGACCGGCGATGCCGGCGACGGGACCGTGGGCCTGGCCGCGTACCGGATCGTGCAGGAGTCGCTGAGCAACGTGATCCGGCACGCGCCGGGCGCGGACACCCGGGTCCGGGTCGCGGTCGAGCGCGGCGAGCTGCTGGTCGAGGTGGTGAACGGTCCGCCGGCCGCGGTGCCCCGGCTGATCGAGGAGCCGGCCCGGGCCGGGCACGGGCTGGTCGGCATGCGCGAGCGGGCCCGGCTCGCCGGTGGCCACGTGCGGACCGGCGCCCAGCCGGACGGCGGCTACCGGGTCACCGCGCGGCTGCCGCTGTCCGGGGACCCGCTCGTCCCGTCCGCCGGGCCGGCGGCTCACCCGGCCGTCGAGGAGGGTGCCGCATGATCCGGATTCTGATCGCCGACGACCAGCCGATGATCCGGTCCGGCGTGCGGGTGATCCTCGAGTCGCAGCCGGATCTGACCGTGGTCGGCGTCGCGGAGAACGGGCGGGAGGCGATCGAGCGCAGCCGCGCCCTGCGCCCGGACGTGGTACTGATGGACGTACGCATGCCGGAGCTGGACGGGCTGGCCGCCACCCGGGAGCTGCTCGCCGCCGGTGAGCCGGCCCCGCGCGTGCTGATGCTGACCACGTTCGACATCGACGACTACGTGTACGAGGCGTTGCGCGCGGGCGCGAGCGGGTTCCTGCTCAAGGACAGCGAGCCGGAGGAGCTGATGCGCGCGGTCCGGGTGGTGGCGCGCAGCGAGTCGCTGCTGGCGCCGACGATCACCCGCCGCCTGATCGAGAACTTCATCGACTCCCGGCCGCCGGAGCCCGCGGTCAACCCGGCGCTGGACGCGCTGACCGACCGGGAACGCGAGGTGCTGCGGCACATGGCGATGGGCATGTCGAACGCGGAGATCGCCAAGGCGCTGTTCATCGCGGAGCAGACCACGAAGACGCACGTCAGCCGGATCCTGAACAAGCTCGGCCTGCGGGACCGGGTGCACGCGGTGGTCTTCGGCTACGAGCACGGCCTGGTGACGCCGGGCCGGAACACGTCGCCGCCCGCGTGAACGGTGCGCGGCGTGCCGGATGACCCGCGGATCGCGCGGGACCCGAACACCACCGTCGGTGACCACGCCGGAAGTGGGCACCTCACGCATCTGCTCCTGGATTTTGGGTTTGCCACGCGGATGCGCTAGGAAGATCGGATGGAGAAACTCCTGCTCTTCCCCGGTCGGCACCACCTGCTGACGCGCTTCCAGGCGGAATTCCTGCGGCGGGCGGCCGGGGACGCGACCGTGGTGTGGGCGGTGACGTCGGCGAACCACGAGAACACGAAGCGTAACCCGATCCCGTACCACCGGCGCGAGGCCGCGATCGAGCGGCTCAGCGCGCAGGAAGGGCTGCGGTCGCTGGTGGTGCCGGTGTTCGACACCGCGCCGACGGATCGGTTCGCCGCGGTGACGGTGAAGAACATCGAGGTGGCGACCGGGCTGGTGGTGACGCCGGAGAACACGGTGGTGGCCTGCTCCACGCCGGCGGTCACGGCGCTCTACACCGCGCTGGGCTTCACGGTGGTGCCGGTCGAGGACGATCCGGCGCTGGCCGCGGACCCGCCGGAGCGCCCGTGGGACGTGCTGATGCGGCTGGCCGGCGGCGACGAGACGTGGCGCGAGCTGGCACACCCGGCGTCGGTGGACGTGTTCGGGCGGTACCGGCTGGTGGAGGCGGTGCGCGCGGTGGTCAACGACCCGGTGGTGGGCGACGAGGGCGGGCTGACCGCGACCCGCGACTACCGGACGTACGTGGAGGCGTTCGCCGCGGGTGCGGAGCGCAAGTGGGGCCTGGTCCGCGAGCACGTGCGGCCGGGCCGGATCGTGGACATCGGGTGCGGCGCGGGCGCGGTGCTGGAGATGGCCGATCGCGAGCCCGCGCTCCGGGAGAGCGACCTGATCGGCGTCGAGGTGGCGCGGCACCTGTTCGAGGAGTGCGTGCACAAGAAGGCGCAGGGCGCGTTCACGAACCCGAATGTGTTCTTCTACCACCGCAACGTGCTCGGCGGTGCGGTGTTCGCGCCGCGGTCGATCGACACGACCATGACGTTCGCGCTGACCCACGAGATCTGGTCGTACGGCGCGCGGATGGAGTCGCTGCGGCGGTTCGTGGCGGCGATCTACGAACACACCGTGCCGGGCGGCGTGTGGATCAACAGTGACGTGTGCGGGCCGGACGGCAAGGACCAGCTCGTCCACCTGCGGCTGTCCACGTCGGACGGCGCGAACCCGGGTGCGCCGGTCGACCTCGCCGGCGACGTCGCCGCCTACGTGAGCGGGCTGTCCACCCGGGCCCGGCTCGACCAGTTCGCGAAGGACTTCCGGTTCCCGTTCGGCTTCCGCCCGGTGTCGGACGACGTGGTCGAGCTGACGCTCGGGGACGCGATGGACTTCCTCACCCGCAAGGACTACCCGGACAACTGGCTGTCCGAGACGCAGGAGCAGTTCTGCGGACTGGAGATGGCGGACTGGAAGGGGCTGCTGACCGACGTCGGCTTCGAGGTCGACGCCGCGTCGCACGCCACCCGCAACGACTGGATCGTCCGGAACCGGCTGGACCCGGTCGCGTCGCTGCACCGGCCGGACGGCAGCCCGCTGGACTGGCCGGTCACCCACACGCTGCTGATCGCCCGGCGCCCGCTCAACACCTGATCGGGGCGAAACGCCGGGATTCACGGTACGTGCGCAAAGGAACACGAGCCGTCAAGGATCCGCCCTGGCAGGATCCTCGGCGTGTCCGTGTTCGTCAGCAGAGTCGCCGCCTGGATCGCGCTGGTCGGCGGCACCGTGGCCCTCTTCTGGGGCCTGCTGTCCGTGTTCGGCACGCCCACCCCGCGCTGCGGCGGCTGGCGCATGCAGGCCGGTGACGTCTGCGGCGCGCGGGGCTACGAGGAACAGCTCGCCTACGAGGCCACCCGCATGCAGGTGGAGGCGGTCGTCGCGCTCGGCGGCGGCCTGCTCCTCACGCTCGCCGGCCTGCTGCTGCTGGCGCGCGCGACCCGGACCTTCGCCGACGACGCCGGCCCGGACACCGGCCGCCGCAAGCTCCTCGCCCAGCGGGAGGGATGGCGGTACCGGGCGGTCGACCCGGACGTCGCCGCACGCTACCCGAACGTGGGGCTGAGCCGGAACGCGGCGGACAACGACTACTCCCGCGTGCTCAGCGGCGACCTGGACGGCGTGCCGTTCGACGTGTTCAACCACGCGTACACGTTCGGCGTCGGCGTCGGCGCCATCCGGCACGAGGAGACCGTGTTCCTGCTCCGGCTGCCGCCGTGCGCGGCGTCGTTCAGCGTGGAGGACGCCGGCCGGGTGATGCCGGCCGAGCTCGGTCCGCTGGTGCTCACGGACGAGCTGCGGCGGGCGTGCGTGCGGACCCGGGTGCGTGACTGGGCCGTGGTCGGCTCCACCCTGGTGTACGCGGAGGCCGTCATCCCGGACTCGCGGGTGGCGCGCATCCCGGCCCGGCTGGCGGACCTCCGGGTGGTCGCGGACGCGATGCCGTCCATTGTGTTCAGCGCCCCTCACATCGATTGACGTCATGCTAGGTTCGGCGGCATGAGGCGTTTCTGTGCCGTCGCCGTCGCGCTCGCCGTCGTGCTGCTCCCGTCGGCCGCGATCGCGGCACCGCCGGCGTCCGGGTCGCCATCGCCGTTCCAGGGGCCGTCGCCGTTCCAGGGGCCGTCGCCGTTCCAAGGGCCGTCGCCGTTCCAAGGGCTTTCGCCGTCCTGGTCGCTGTCGCCGACCGGGAGCACGGCGCGGTTGCGCGGGCTGTCCGTGGTGTCGGCCCGGGTGGTGTGGGCCGGCGGCAGCGGCGGGACGGTGCTGCGGACCGTGGACGGTGGCCGGCACTGGGCCTCGGTCGGCCCGGCCGGCGCGGAGGCGCTGCAGTTCCGCGACATCGAGGCGTTCGACGCGCGGCGTGCCGTGGTGCTGTCGATCGGCCCCGGCGCGGACTCACGCGTCTACCGGACCGTCGACGGCGGCCGGACCTGGGCGGAGACGTTCCGCAACCCGGACGCCGCCGCGTTCTACGACTGCCTGGCCTTCACCGACGCGCGGCACGGGCTGGCGTTGTCCGACCCGGTCGACGGCGCGTTCCGTGTGCTGTCCACCTCGGACGGCGGGCAGACCTGGGCGGTGCGGTCGCGGGTGCGGATGCCGGCGGCACTGACCGGCGAATTCGCGTTCGCGGCCAGCGGCACCTGCCTGGTCGCCGGCGCCGACGGCCGATACTGGTTCGCCACCGGCGGCGGCGCGACCGCCCGGGTGTTCACCACCACGGACCACGGCCGCAGCTGGCGGGTCACGTCGACCCCGGTCCCGTCCGGCCCTTCCGCGGGCATCTACTCGCTCGCGTTCCGCTCTCCGTCCCAGGGCGTCGCGGTCGGCGGCGACTACGCGGCCCCGTCGTCCGCCCCGTCCGGCGCGGCCGTCCTCCGCGACGGCCGCTGGACCACGTCCGCGGTCCCACCCGGCGAGTACCGTTCCGGCGCCGCGTGGATCCCCGGCCGGCGCGCGTCCGTGCTGGCGGTCGGCCCGACCGGCAGCTCCCTCAGCCACGACGGCGGCCACACCTGGACCGAGTTCGACGGCGGCAGCTTCGACACGGCCGACTGCGTCACGAGCCGGAACGCACCCGTCTGCTGGGCGTCGGGCGAGACCGGCCGGCTGGCGATCCTGAACGGACGGTTCTGATTCCCCGGCCCCTGCGCGAAGACACGTACCGTCCGGACGACGCATTCCACCGGCATTTCGGGAGGCTCTTCGCATCCGGTCCGCCTCCGCGCCGTTCTCACCCGTGCCGAGGACGTTGACGCTCCGCTGACAATGACGGCAGGGGCCGAGGGCGGGAGGCGGTATGCGTGTCGCGGAGACTCCCTACGAGACGATTCGCGTCAACGGACGTGAGCTGACGGTGACTGCGGAACTGCGGTCAACCAAGCAGGACCAGCACCTGCTGCAGGTCACGTCGGGGCAGGGCGATGTGCTGCTCGCCCGCTGCCTGTGGCCGGTCAATCCCGAGGACATCGAGGCCGCACATCGGGTGGCCGCGGGCGTCCAGCACGAGATCGGGGCTCTTCGGGACAACGAGCGACCGGAGCTGCCCCGGGTGCATCCGGAGCTGTGCGGTCCCGCGGTGCTCACCTACGGTGCTCGACAGCAGAACGTCACGGTGGTCGTCCGTGACTTCATCGCCGGCAAGCCCATCGACGATCTGTTACGCGGCATCGACGCCAAGGTCGATCAGGTGCGAGTGATCATCAGATGCTTGGAGAGCGTGTTGCGTGGCCTGATCGCGCTGCACGAGCGGAGGGTCGGTCACTTCGACGTTCGCGCGTCGAACGTGATCCAGCCCGATCGGCAGGGCTCCCCGGCGGTTCTCATCGATCTGAACGCGAGCCAGGTCCTCCGGGCCAATCGCGAGGCGCGTGCCACCATTCTCTACGTCGACCCGAGGCTGGCGCCGGAGGAGTGGTTCGGTGGGCTGGCCGACGAGCACTCCCGGATCGATCTCGCGCAACTGGCGGACGGCGATGACCTGGTGTGGCTCGACTGGTATCAGTTCGGGCTGCTGATCCGCGAGTTGCTCGGTGCCGCCAGCGGCCTCAGCTCGACCAACCGGAGGTACCTGGACGAGGTCGCGAATCACCTGACCAGCTATCCGTCGTGCAAGCGGGTGACCGCCTCGGAGATCCATCACCTGCTGGAACGGGCGAAACCCGAGTTCCTGCATCCGTACGGTGTGCCGGAACTGGTACGCAACGCGCCCAACGACGACGTGGAGAGTTTTCCCGACGGTCAGGTACTCACCAAGACGGGGGTGATCGCGGACATCATCCGGCATCCCGCGTTCACCCGGCTGTTCGCGGTCAAACAGCTGACTCTGTTGCGGTACGTGTTCGTCGGAGCGGAACACACCCGCGCCATGCACATGATGCACTGCGCGAGCCTCGCCGCGGACCTCATGCAGCACATGTTCTCCGATCCGCGGTTCCGTCGCACGTTCGAGAGCCGCGACGTCCGCTTCGCCATCGTGGCGGCGTTGCTGCACGACATCAACCATTTCCCGTTCCTGCACACGTTCCAGGAGTCGGCCGGTGGTGTGTTCACCAACCGGGCGCTCTTCGACGAGGTGATGAACTCCGACTTCGCGCATTTCGCCGGGCGGGCGCACGAGCCGCTCGGCGACCTGCTCCGAGCCGACGGCATCGAGCCGGAGCGTCTGTGGCGTGTCTGTTACGAGGACCGTTCCCGTCAGCTGCCGGACTCACCGGTCGAGCAGTTCGTCAACTCGATCCTCGACTCCGGGGTCGACCTCGACAAGCTGTCCTATCTGAGGCTCGACGCGCTGTTCACCGGTGTGCCGATCGGTGGCGGCATTGACCAGGCACGCCTCATGCGTTCCGCGATCATGACGCCTGACTCGTACAACATGGAGTTTCTGGCCTTTGACATGAAGGCGCTGCCGGCCGTTGAGTCGGTTATCCACGCCCGGCTCGCCAATTTCCGTTCGATCTACTGGCATCCCCGCAATCGGGCATTGATGGCAATGTTCCTGCACGTCGCGGACAGCATCGCCATGCAGCCGTCGTTCCGGACCGAGTTTCTCGTCATGTCCGAGGAGGAAGTCGTCAAGCGAATGAACGGGCTGTACGAGGAGCGGACGGGCCGGCCCTCGCCGATGAGGTCCTTCGTGCCGCTGCGCGGGGCCGGGCTCTACCAGGAACTGTACGAGGTGCCGTTCGCGGAGGACACCAAGCACGGCGAGGTGTCACGAGCGCTCAACAATCTCCCGGTCGAACAGCGCAGCGCGAGTCAGCTGCTGGAGTTGCGGCGAGCGGTGGGTGCCGAGCTCACCCGCAGATATCCGCGGATCGGTGAGGTCGACGAGTCGGAGGTGCTCATCGACATTCCCTCCCGCCCGATGGACGGCCGGATCCGGTCACTTCTGAGCGACGGCCGGGGACGGGCTCAGACCATCAGTCAACTGTCGAGCACCGCCCGGGCCGCGGAGCAGGACTTCCAGCAGCTCGCGAAGAGCATCCGCGTCTTCGTGGCACCCCGGCTCGCCGAAGCGGTCCGGGCGGGAACCGGTGACACGGAAGCCAGCTGGCTCGGTGATCTACTGTTCGAGCAGGTCAGTACGTTGCGGCACCGGCAGCTACTGACATGACGCCGCTGATCGCGTGGCTGGCGGTGCACCTGTCCCCGACCGTGCCCCGATGGGACAGCCCGGACTGGCTCAACGTGTCGTTCATGGCGGCCGCGTTCGTCGGATTCGTGACGCAATGGGGATTCTCGTTCGTCGCGGCCCGGCAGAGCCGCCGGCTCAACGCGCGTACCGAAGCGGGATTGCGAAAGGTCCAGGACCTGCTGCATACGGTACGGGCGACGCTGGTGAGCACGAACGCCGAGTCGCTGCGGTTGCGGGACCAAATGGTGGAGTTCGCCCACGCCGGGCTCGAGCCCGACGTCGGCGCCGTCGATCGTGGTGAGCCGATCGTCCCCGACGCGCCCGACGCGCTGCGCGATCGGGTGCTCGCGGTTCTGGAGGCCAACGGGGACGTCCTGCCGGTACGCGCGATCTACAACATCGCGCGACCGCCGGCGCTGGAACAGCTTCTCTACGTTCTCTACCAGCTCCGCGATCAGGAGGCGGTCCGGTGGGACGACAGCCGGATCACCTGGGAGACGCGGGTGCGATCGAGCCGGGCCTGACCCCGTCAGTCACGGCGCGGCGGTGGGGTGGTGGTGGCGCTGCAGGAACTGGCGCCGGTCGTGGTCACCGGCGTGTGCGGGGTCAGGGCGGACGTGCCGGACCAGCGGCGGCAGCGGGCGCAGAGGCGGACCGAGCGGGCGGGCCGGCGACCGGACGGGCGGGACAGCGCCGCCACCGAACAACCGCACGTCATGCCGTAACCCCCTGCACAGTTCTGCACGCCCGGGTGTGAGTGTGCGCCGGGACGGTGCTCACGCGGGAGCCCATCGGCTGCTCACGCGTTCCTGTCGTACCCGAGGTCTAGCCTGTCGTGGAGAAGACGCATTCGGTTGCCGCGGAGGTTGTAGGACATGAGCACGCTCACTGATCGGCCGGAGACGGCGCTGGTCGTCATCGACGTCCAGCGGCAGGTGGTCGCGGCCGCGTGGGAGCGCGACGCGGTGGTGAAGAACATCGCGACGCTGGTCGAGCGGGCGCGGGAGACCGGCACCGCGGTCGTGTGGGTGCAGCACAACGACGCCGACCTGCCGCGGGGTGGCGACGGCTGGCAGATCGTCCCGGAGCTGCCGGTCCGTGACGGTGAGCCGGTCGTGCACAAGAACTGGGGTGACGCGTTCGAGGCGACCGAGCTGGAGGACGTGCTGGCCGCGCGCCGGGTCGGGCATCTCGTGGTGGCCGGCGCGCAGACCGACGCGTGCATCCGGTCCACGCTGCACGGTGCGATCGCCCGGGGCTACGACGCGACGCTCGTGTCGGACGCGCACACCACGGACGACAACGGCGAGTGGGGTGCGCCGCCGCCGGAGCAGGTCATCGCGCACACCAACCTCTACTGGCGGTTCCACCGCGCGCCGGGCCGCAGCGGGGGCACGGCCGGCACGGCGGAGGTGACGTTCACGCGACCGGCACCGTGACCACCCTGCCGGTGTGCCGGGCCTCCTCGGCGGCGAAGACGGCCAGGTGCGCGGCGAGCGACTCGGCCGGGCCGGAGCGGATGTGCGCCGGGTCGCCGGTCGCGACCGCGGTGACGAACGCGTTCATCACACCCGCGTCGCCGCCGCCGTGGCCGCCGCCCGCGGTCGGGTCACCGGTCGCGGGTGCGTCGCCGGTCGAGTCCAGCACCGTGACCGTGTCCGTGCGGAAGTCGTGCAGGCGCACCCGGACGCCGTCGCCGGTCAGCATGCCGTGCGTACCGAAGAGGCGGGTCTGCCGGTGGGTCAGCGGGGTGAACGCGGTGACCGTGAACGACGCGGTGACGCCGCCGGACAGTTCCATCGCGACCACCTGGTGGTCGGCCACGTCGTTGTCGCCGCGGTAGACGCACCGGCCGTACGGGCCGTCGCGCAGCGCCGTGAGCACCGCGGCCTCGTCCGGCCCGTCGGTGATCACGTTGACCGGCCAGCGCAGGCCGCGGTCCCGGAACCGGGGGAGGTAGATCTTCGGCGCGGAGTACGGGCAGTCCGGCTCGGCCGGGCAGTCCAGGCACCGTTCCGCGGCACCGGGCGGCGCGTTCTCCGGGCGGAAGTGCCGCAGCCCGCCGAAGCTCGACACCCGCTCGATCCGGCGGCCGGTCACGTAGGCGAGCCAGTCCAGGTCGTGGCACGACTTCGTCATCAGCATCGGCGCGGACCGGTCCGCCCGGCGCCAGTTGCCGCGCACGTAGGAGTGCGCGAAGTGCCACCAGCCGACCGGCTCCAGGTGCTCCACGCTGACCAGCTCGCCGATCGAGCCGGCGTCGAGCACGCGTTTCACCAGGTCGGTGTAGGGCGTGTAGCGCAGCACGTGGCAGACGGCCAGCAGCACCCCGGCGTCCTCGACGGTGGCGACGATGCGGCGGCACTCGTCCGCGGCCGGCGCCAGCGGCTTCTCCAGCAGCACGTGGTAGCCGGCGCGGGCGAACGCCTCGGCCGGACCGAGATGATCACGGTCCTGCGTCGCGATGATCACCGCGTCCGCGACGCGGCCCTCCACGATCAGATCCTCCCAGCGGGGGTACGGGGTGCCGCCCACCCGCTCGCGCCGGTGCGGCAGCGGATCGGCGACCGCGACCAGGCGCGCCCGGTCCGGGTGCGCGGCGACCCACTCGGCGTACTTCTGCCCGCGGCTGCCCGCACCGACCAGCGCGATCGTCACCGGACTCATGCTTTCGGCACCTCCCGATCCTCATCCTGCCTACAGTGGTGTCACCTGGGGTTACCGATCGGGGGAAGCCATGGACACCGCCACCGTGGTCGTCTCACGGACCGACCTGTCACATCTGCATCTTCCGCCCCGCTCGATCTTCGACGGGGAGTACGCGGGCGGGACCGCGGAGGTGTCGTGCCTGCCGCTGTGGCGCAGCGCGGGCCGGGCGTCCTTCGCGCTGCCGGTCACCGAGTCCGAGGCGCAGATCCTGCACCGCAGTTACGCGCTCGAACGGTTCCGCAGCCGCCTGGTCGTACCGGCGATGATCGTCGTCGGGGTCAGCGCGGCCGGCTGGATCACCTACTCGCTGCTCACCCGGCCCGCCCGGACCGACCTGGTCGGGGCCGGCGCGCTCCTCGTCGTGGTGCTGCTGCTCCTGGTCAACCTGCTGATCGGCGAGTACCTGATCCCCAAGCAGTACCCCCGCCTGGTCCGCGGCGACCGGATCCGCATCGCCTCGGTGCCGAACGAGGTGGTGCGCGAGTGGGAGCACCTGAACCCGGGCGTCACCCTCCGCGAACGTCTCTGACCACCGGACTCGCCGGCGGCCGTGGTCGTTGCCCGCCGGCCGGCGCGGTGCGATCGTGAACCGGTGCGGTTGCGTATCGTCGGCGTCGACCTGCCGGGCCGGACCGCGGACACCGATCCGGCCGGGCCGCCGTACCGGGACGTCCACGTCGGCGTGCAACGCCGGGACGAGGTGGTCGACCTGGTCCCCGGCGACGCCGCGTCCGCGGTGTGGGACCTCGAGGTGACCGCGAAGCCGGAACCGGTGGACTTCGGCGGCCCGTTCGTCCACGGCCGGCGTGGCGCCCGCTTCGTCTATCTGGCCTGGGGCAGCGTGGCGGCCGGGGGTGGCTTTCACACGTTCCGCCGGGCGAAGATCCACCCGGCGGACGCCGGCGCCGGGCTAGTCACCGAGGCCGCCGCCGGCCGGGGCGTGCTCGTCGCCCGCCTCGGTCTCACCGACGCCAGGGGCGGGCCGGTCTGTGCCACGGTCCGGCCGCCGCTCGTCCGGTGGGAGCTGGTCCCGGAGTGACCGGGCGCGCGCCACGAGATCGGGCCGCGTGCTCGCGTACCGGTCGATGATCAGCTCCACCAGCTCGCGCAGGCGCGGATGCGGCACCAGGCGGAGCTCGCCGGCGCGGAGGAACGCGTCCGCGCGTTCCGGCGTGTCGGCCCCGACTTCGATCAAGGATCCCAGCCTCAGGGCGAGCGCGGCATCCGCCTGCGGATGCCGGCCGAGGTGTGCCGCGACGCACCGGGCGTAGCCATCCGCGGAGATGCCCGACAGGTGCTCCAGCACCCAGACGACGGTCATCGGGGAGACGTGCGGGTCGGCCGCGAGCCGGGTGAGCAGCAGATCGGCCGACCGGTCACTCGCCGCCGTCCTCGCCCAGAGACGATATGCCTGGTCGCGCCGCTGCGCCGGCACGTCGACGGCGAAGAGCAGACGGAACATCGCGCCGAGCGTCGTCGCCATCTCGCCGCCCAGGAGAACCAGCACGCTGCTCTCCACGTTGAGGCCCGCCTCGATCAGCGGATCGTTCAGGTGCTGCTGCAGGTCGTCATCGTCGTGGCAGGTGAAGTGCGCCTCCCGGCGCAGGTGGGTCATGGTGTCCGCGCGGGCCGGCACGTCGTGCAGGGTCCACCGCAGGTCCACCGCCGCCGGAGCCGGCACCGGCGTACCCGTGAGGCGCAGCGCGATCTCCCGTTGCCCGTCGGCGGTCCAGGTCCGCTCCAGCGCCACCAGGTCGAGCAGCCCGCTGAAGCCGCTCGCGGCGGGCTGGGACCGCCACAGCCGGCTGTCCTGCCGCCAGGCCCGGACCACGGAGTCGCGGCCCCGGGCGGGATCGTCGCCGACCAGGCGGGAGGCCACCACCGGCCCGGCGCACAGGATCAGCAAGAGCAGATTCGACGTGTACGCCGCGACGCGCGCGGGCACAGTGAGCAGCTCCGGGGCGTACCCGTCGAAGGCCCGTGCCGGCCTGGGCAACTGGGCGGCACGGTACACCCCGATCAGGACGTCGAGCCATTCCTCGCGGGCCGCCGCGTCCAGCGTGGACGCGAGATCGCGCAGGAAGAGCACGACCTGGCGGCGGTCCGCGAGCGGGGCGAAGGAGAGCAGCGCGTGCAGCAGGTCGTCGTCGACGGCGGTGCCGGTGTGGAACGTGGTGACCCGCTCCCGGGCGACCAGTTCGGCCACGATGCCGTGGATCAGGCGCGCCGCCAGGTACTCGCCGAACGTGGCGTGCAGGAACTCGTAGGTCTCGAGTGCGCCCCGCTCCCGGGTCGCGCGGGCGCGGTGGACGAAGAAGAACGAGCTGAGCGCCAGCTCCGCCGCCCGCAGCGGCGCCCGCAGGTCGGCCGGGGTGGTAGGCGCCTGCACGGCGCCGCTGAGCGCGGGCAGCGCCAGCAGGTCGGACTGGAGCTGCTCCTCGGTCACCCACTGCGCGCCGCGGTTGAGCATGGCGAACGCGACCACGCTCAGCCGCCGCATCTCGCTCTCCACCCGGCGGCGCACGTCCCGCGGCGGCAGGCCGGTGCCGAGCTTCTCGACCTCGCGCAGCGCGAACCGGGTGAGCAGCCGTTCGTAGAGCTCGTCCGGCCGCAGCGCGCCGGCCGAGTGCAGCGCGTTCCCCTCCGCGTCGTAGAGCGCGAGCATCAGCAGCAGCAGCGGCTGGGACGCGAGCTCCGGGTAGCGCAGCACGGTCTCCAGCGAGATCGGGTGCACGCCGTCGGTGAACCGGGCCGCGTTCGCCCGGTTCCAGACGTCCAGCCAGGCCGCGACGCGTGGCACGTCGAACGGTTCCAGCCGGAGCGCGATCGTGTCCTCCGGTGGCTGCGCGCGGTCGGCGACGCTCGTCCTGCTGGTCACGACCACCGCGACCGGCCGGCCCTGGTCGGCCTCCCGCCGCTGGAACCGGGCCACTCGCCGCAGGTAGTCGGACTGGCTCACGCCGGTGGCCTGGAGCAGCTCGTCGAAGCCGTCCAGGATGATCAGTGGCAGCGCGCCGCCGGCGGACCGGGACAGCGCCGGCCACTCGACCCGGTCACCGGTCGCGTCCCGGACCGCGTACTCGATCTGGTCCTGCAGGTCGGCGTCGGCCGGGACCGCGCGCAACGCGACCAGCACCGGCAGGAAGTCGGCCGGCGGCAGTTGCGCGGCGAGCACGCGGGTGAGCACGGACTTGCCGGACCCGGGCTGGCCGAGGATCAGCAGCGGCCCGGCCGCCGCGGCCGGTGAGGTCAGGTGCCAGGTCAGGAACGCCAGCAGGTCGTCCCGCACCGGCCGCTGCTCCCACCAGTCCTCGCTGCTCAGCGCGGCCTGCCCGGTGACGGCCGACGCGCGGAACAGCTGCGGCAGAAAAGCCTCGGCCAGCGTGGGTACGCGCAGGCCCGCCGGAACCTCGCCGGACGGCGCGATCGGGAGGCGCATCGCGGCCTGGTACGCCCGGGCCAGCCCGTGGCGGCGGTCGTCGGGTGCCCGGCCGGTGCTGATCGCGTCCAGCGTGGCGTGCAGCGCGTCCAGGCCGGTGGCGAGGTCGCGCAGCCGTTCGTGGGTGGCAGCGTGCTCGCGCAGACCCGCCCAGAACGCGACCTCGGGGAAGTCGGCGGCGAGCCGGCCCAGCAGGCTCTGGTAGCGGTCGAGCGCGGGTGACGTCACCGCCGCGATGCTCTCGAGCGCGTGCCGCCGCGCGGTCTCGTCGAGCCGTTCGAACGCGGCCAGCCCGGACACGAAGCCGGCGACCGCGGCCGCGCGCTCGGTGTAGTAGGTGGTGAGGTGGCCGAGGAAGGCCTGGTGCGGCTGCGCGGGCCCCGGGATCGGTGCCGGCCAGCCGCCCACCGGTGGACGCGTCGTGGTGCCGCCGGCCAGCGACCGCTGTTCGCCGGCGGTCAGCTCGAGGTCGCGGTGCCCCAGCGGGGACGCGGACTCGGCCAGCGCCTCGAAGAACGCGGTCACCACGATCACCGCGTGCGCCGCCTCCAGCCGCCGGGTCCGCTCCTGGCGGGACAGGCCGGAGCGGTGCTCGGCCAGCCGGGTGACGAGCGTGGTGGTGACGCGGCTGAGCTCGGCCTTGGCGTCGAACCAGCCGAGGACGTCCCGGAACGGGCCGACCAGCGCCAGCATGCCGGCGCCGAGCAGCGTGTCGACCAGCTTCACGATCCCGGCGTGGTCGCCGCCGAGGATCCGGACGGCGTCGTCATAGCTGATGTCCCGGGCCACGCTCGCAGTATCCCCTATGGACACCACCCGCCGCGGTGGCCGACCGCGTCGTCCTCGTTGATCCGTCGATGTGACGTATCGGACGCGGGAATGCGCGGGATGTGAAAGAATGCGGAACCCCGCGGGGGCGGCGCATTCCCGGATCCGGCTGAAACAATGACGTCCATGAGACAGCTGCAGCTTTTCGGCCCGGCGGAATTGGCGCGGATGCGGGATCGGGCCACGTCGCGCCGGCACAGTTCCGCACACGAGGAATTCCGTCGCGCGCACCGGCGCCGCCGGGAGTGGGGCCTTCGGCAACGCCATGATCGTCGCCTTCGTGACCTGCGCGATCGCTCCGGCGGCGAGCAGGCGATGCTGCGGTGGCCGGCCGGCGCCGGGCCCGGCGCCGGCGACGCGCACGGCGGCGTCCGGTGGCTGTTCCCCGCCGACGTGGCCCGGCGGATCGTCGCGATGAAAGGCGGGGAATGATCCGCGATCGATGCGTTTCCGGCGGGGCGAAAGGCGTGCCGCCGGCCGCGTGCGGCGGCATTGTCGGCGCCGTTCCGGTGCCGGTTCTCAGGCGGTGCGGCCGAGCGCTTTCATGCCGGGCCGGCAGGCGGCCTCGAGCGCGGCCAGTTCGCCCGGAGGGAGGGCGCGGGACCGGCCGATGGCGGCCGGTGTGACGCGGGCGCGGGCGCGGGCCAGCCAGTCACCGTCCACGGAGGTGTGGAGTGTGGCCGCGAGGCGGGTCAGCGTGGTCTCGGGGGAGCGGAGCAGATCCTCGTAGCGGAGCGCGGAGGTCAGCGCCGACGGCAGCACGTCCAGCGCGGCGACCCCGTCGACGATCATCGACGACCAGAGCGCGCCGAAGACCGCGAGCGGGATCGGGTCCGGGGCGACCGCACCCGCGTCGTTCGGCGGGACGACCCGGCCGAGCGCTCCCGGCGGAATCGTCTCCCGGCGAGCGGCGGCCGGCACCGACGCGGCAGAGGCGGCATCGCCGGCCCGGACGGCCGGCATCCGCCGCGTGTGCGGGGCGTCGCCGGGCCGGCTCGGGCGCGCCGGCCGGGTAAGCGGGGCGGCCGGCGTCGCTGGGGTGAGTGGGCCGTTCTCGGGCTCGGCGGCTGGTGTCGGCGTCGTGGATGCGGCGTCGCCGACCTTGGCTGTTGGTGTTGGTGGCGTGAGTGCGGCGTCGCCGGGTCGGGCGGCCGGCGTCGCTGGCGTGAGCAGGCCGTCCTCGGCCTTGGCGGTTGGTGCCGGCGGTGTGAGCGCGGGGTCGTCGGCCGTGGCGGTTGGTGTCGGCGGCGTAACCGCCGCGTCGCCGGGTGGGACGGCCGGCGTCGGCGGGGTGTCGCCGGGACCGGCGGCGGGGGACAGCGGTGTCGGCGCCGGGAGGGCGGTGTCGCCGGGCCGGGAGGCGTGGCGGGTGAGCGCGGCCGCGCGGAACCAGGCGTGGCGGCTCATCGAGAGCGCGCAGTCGGGGCCGTCGCGGTACATGTGGACGAGGTGGGCGTCCGGGACGGCCGCGTGCAGCGTGGCGACGAGGTGCAATGAGGCGGTGGAGTGGTCGACGATCGTGGTCCGGCCGGACCGGGCGGCGAGGTGGTGCAGCAGCGCGCGGTAGTGCGCGGCGGCGGGACGCGCCGGCCAGCCGCGGACGACCGGTGCGAGATCGTCGAGGAGCCCGTCGGGGACGTGGGCGGCGGGTGCGTCGCCGGGCGCGGTGAGCAGGGACCAGACCGCCGCGCCGTCGATCTCGGCGGGCGGTGCGCCCGGCCGGCGGGCGACGAGCGCGGTGCCGACCTCGCGAACGCTGAGCACGTCGGGATGGTCGCGGAGGATTCGGGACAGCAGCGTGGAGCCGCAGCGGCCGCTGCCGACGACGAGCGTCAGGTGCATGCGTACCTTCCGCGTCGGGTGCCGGAACAGCGCGGCGAAGCCGGGCGAGAAGCGTTGATCCGTGGCGGGTCCGGCTTCGTATCACGGGGTGCGGACCGCGCCGGCCGGGTGACGATCATCATCCGGTGGCATCCGGGACCGTGCGGCCCCGGTCGCCTGTTTTCGCACCTCGCTGAAAGGATAGCCTTGCCCGCTGGACATGCTCTCGCTCGTTTGCTGGTCCTGACGCTCGCCGGAGCCGGGCTCGCGGCCTGCACCGCCACGCCCCAGGACCGCACCGGCGAGGTGATCTCGATCGATCCGAAGGTCTGCGTCAACGCGACCACGGGGGCGGACTACTGCTTCGAGCAGAACCCGGTGGAGCGGAAGGTGCCGGGGCTCGAGGTGGGCGACTGCGTCGAGTTCGCGCACACGCCACCGAAGAAGCCGGGCGGCCTGTTCCACCTGGAGCGGATGAACCGCTGCGGCGAGGAGCCGGAGGAGCCCCGGACCGCCGAGAACTCCCGCGACGACCCGGCCGGCGAGGCACCGCCCGCCGGCGGCGACGACCCGGCGGGCGAGGACCCGGCGGGCGAGGACCCGGCAGCGGCCGGCGGGGACGCTGCCGCGGAGGACGGGGCCGGGGCCGCGGGTGAGCAGGACCCGGCCGCCGGCGACGCGGACCCGGCCGCCGGTGATCAGGAGCAGGGCGGTGATCCGGACGCGGATCAGCAAGCGGATCAGGGCGGCGCGGCGCAGGGGGAGAACGGGGAGAACCAATAGCCTGGAGTCCATGAGCGACTTCGACGAGGCGCAGGTGGCGGTCGAGGCGGCGTTGGCCGCCGGAGCCCGCTACGCGGACGCGCGGGTGATGCATCGGCGGTACGAGTCGATGCACGCTCGCAACGGGGAGATCCAGGAGCTGACCCAGCGCGAGGACGCCGGCCTCGGCGTACGCGCGCTGGTCGGCGACTCCTGGGGCTTCTACGCCATATCCGACCTGACGGACATAGCCGCCCGAAAGGCGGGACGCTCCGCCGCCGAGATCGCCGAGGCCTCCGCGACCGTCGCCGGGCGCCCGGTCGAGTTCACCCCGGCCGCGGCCACGATCGACTCCTGGGCCAGCGGCTGCGAGATCGACCCGCTCGCGGTGCCGCTCTCCGACAAGGGCGACCTGCTGGCCGGCGCGACCAAGACCGCGCACGCGGCCGGCGCCGACCTGGCCGAGGGCGTCTACCAGGCCTGGGACACCCGCAAGTGGTTCGTCTCGTCCGAGGGGCACCGCATCGACCAGCACATCCGTGAGTGCGGCGGCGGCATCTGGGCCACCGCGATCGGCGACGGCGAGACCCAGCGGCGGTCCTACCCGTCGCACCGCGGCCAGTACGGCACCCGCGGCTGGGAGCTGGTCACCGAGCTGGACCTGGCCGCGCACGCGGAACGGATCGCGGACGAGTCCCGCGCGCTGCTCTCCGCGCCGCTCTGCCCGGCCGGCGAGACCACGCTGATCCTCGGCGGCGAGCAGCTCGCACTGCAGATCCACGAGTCGATCGGGCACGCGATCGAACTGGACCGGATCCTCGGCTGGGAGGCCGCGTTCGCCGGCACCAGCTGGCTCGACCTGACCGAACTCGGCGCGCTCCGCTACGGCTCGGACCTGCTCAACGTGGTGATCGACCCGACCCTCCCGGGCGCGCTCGGCTCGTTCGGCTACGACGACGAGGGCTCGCCCGCGGTGCGGCGGGACGCGGTCCGGAACGGCATCTGGACCGGCGTGCTGGCCGGCCGGGACTCCGCGGCCGTGGCCGGACTGCCGTACGGCGGCAGCGTGCGCGCGGACGGCTGGCAGTCGCTGCCGATGGTCCGGATGACGAACGTCGGCCTGGAACCCGGCCCGCACACGCTCGACGAGATCATCGAGGCGACCGACGACGGCATCCTGATGGAGACCAACCGCTCCTGGTCGATCGACGACAAGCGGCTCAACTTCCAGTTCGGCACGGAGGTCGGCTACGAGGTCAAACGCGGCCGGCTCGGCCGGCTGCTGCGCAACCCCACGTACACCGGGATCGGCCCGGTCTTCTGGGGGTCGATGGACATGCTCTCCTCCGAGATCGTCGCCTACGGCACGCCGAACTGCGGCAAGGGGCAGCCGGCGCAGATCGGGCACACCGGCCACCCGGCGGCGCCGGCCCGGTTCCAGAACGTGCGGGTGGGGGTGCGCGGATGATCGAGCAGGTGCGGAACGCGCTGCCGGGCGCCGAGGCCGAGATCTTCACCGAGCGTGTGGCGCGCGGCCTGACCCGGTTCGCGAACTCCGCGATCCACCAGAACATCACGACCGAGACCACCAGCGTACGGCTGCGCGTGCACCGCGACGGCCGTACCGTCGCGCTGACCGGCCGGGACCCGGAGACGTTGATCGCCCGGGCCCGCGCCGCGCTGGAGGCCGCGCCCGCCGACCGCGCCTGGCCGGGCCTGACAGCGCCGGCCGCGCTGCCCGGCGAGGGCAACCTCGACGAGGAGACCGCCACCGCCACACCCGCGGACCGGGCCGCCCGGGTCCGGGACTTCGTGCGCGCGGCCGGCGGGCTGGAGACCGCCGGGTACGTCTCCACCACCGTGCACCGGGCCACCTACGAGAACACGCTCGGGCAGGTCGCGGCCGGCGGCACGACCGAGGCCGCGCTCGACGGCATCGCGCGGACCGGCACGTCCGACGGGGTGTCCCGGCTCGCGTCCGTGCGTCTCGCCGACCTCGACGGTGCCCGGCTCGGCGCCCGGGCCGCCGTCAAGGCCCGCGCGTCCGCGCACCCGGAGGCGCTGCCGCCGGGCCGCTACGAGGTGGTGCTCGAACCGACCGCGGTCGCGGACGTGCTCAACTGCCTGGCGATCTTCGGCTTCAACGGCCGGATGGTCGCGGAGGGCATGTCGTTCGCCACGCCCGGCGCGGACCAGCTCGACCCGGCGATCACGCTGCTCGACGACCCGGCCGGGCCGGGTGGCATCGGACTGCCGTTCGACGCCGAGGGTACGCCGCGGGACACGCTGACGCTGGTGGACCGCGGCACGATCCGCGGGGTGCTGCACGACCGGCGGACCGCGGCGCTGGCCGGCGCCGTCTCCACCGGCCACTACAGCGACGCCGGGTTCGGCGCGCTCGGGTCGTGCCTGCACCTGCTCGGGTCCGGTGCCGGACCGGCCGACGAGGTCGACGGACCGGAGGCGGACTCGCACGTGTCCGCGCTGGTCCGCGACGTCGAGCGGGGCCTGCTGGTCACCGACAACTGGTACACCCGGGTGCTCGACCCGAAGACGCTGGTGATGACCGGGTTGACCCGCAACGGGCTGTGGCTGATCGAGGACGGGCAGGTCACCCGGCCGGTGCAGAACCTGCGCTTCACCCAGTCCTACCCGCGCGCGCTCGCGCCGGGCGCGGTGCTCGGCGTGGGCGCGACCGCGGTCGGGCAGCCCGCGACGCGCCTGGATCTCGGCTTCCGCGCCCCGGCCCTGCGCCTCGCCTCCTGGAACTACACCGGCAACGCGGCCGGCTGACCCGGCGAGCGCCGACCCCGGCGAGCCGGCCGGCTCGCCGGGGTCGGGGCCGAGAGGCGGGTCGGCCCCCGCGCTGCCGGTGGGGCCGCGCTGCCGGTCGGCCCGCGAGCGGGCGCGGCTCCGAACCAGGACGGTCGGCCGGCGCGGCCCCGGTCAGGTGCGGAACGTGAGCTCGGTCAGCGGGATGTCGCGGAACGCGGCGAGCCGCTCGGCCTGCTCCTCGACCGCCTTGCGCCGGCCGGGCGGCACCGGCGCCCACAGGTCCACGTCCAGCCGGAACTTCTTGCCCTGCTTCCGGGGCCGCCATGTGCCGAGCAGGTCGCCGTCGACCAGCACCACGCCCGGCCGGCCGAGCACCGGCCAGATCGCCTTGGCCCGGGCCGGGTCGTCGACCAGCAGCTCCCGGTCCTTCGCCTGGACGAACAGGTCGTACGGCCCGAGCAGGCGGGTGACGTCCGCGGCCGGGCCCGCGGTCAGCGCGTCCAGGTCGGCGGTCAGGATCGAGCGCTTCTGCGCGGCCACCACCACCTCGGTCACGTCCGCCGGCCAGCGCGCGGTCACGGCCTTGACCGGCGCGTCCAGGAACGCGGCGACCTGCTTCGGCGTGGCCGGCCCGAGCAGCCGCAGGTAGGTCCGGATCACGTCGAACCGGGGCGGGACCGTCCTGCTCACCCGGAACCCGGGGATGCGCCGCAGCACCGGCGGCGACGTGCCCGGCTCCAGCTCCAGACCGGCCCGGATCGCGGCCAGCCGGAACGGCATCTCCCACGCGTGCGTCACGCCGCACGGCTTGCAGAACCGCAGGTGCGGCGGGTCCAGCACCGCGGCCAGCCGGCCGGAGACGTCACCCTTCACGGTCGGCTTCGACACGATCTTCCGCATCTGCGCGGCCACCTGGTCGAGCGCCTCCAGGTTGCCGATCCCGGCCTGGCGCAACGGTTTCGACGCGTCGTAGATGCGCTTGCCCGCGTCGTCGTCGTCGAACGGCGCGACCGCGGCGGCGACCTGCGCGAGGTCCGCCCGCCGGTACAGGTGCGGGCCGCCGCGCAGCGTCCACAGCATGCTCAGCGCGTCGTCCGGCACGCTCGCGGTGTCCACGCCACGCGTCTGCAGTGCCCAGAGCGCGCCGTCCGGCCCGGTGTCCTGCGCGCCGTAGTCCAGCAGCGCGGTGTCCTCGACCGAGCCGGTGCCCGCCGCCCGGTCGAGTTGTTGCGCCCGGATCCGGAACCCCAGCACCTGCTCCCGCGTGACCTCCACAGTGTCCACTCCTGATCTATCGTCGGGCGATGAAGAAAGCGCGCCTCGCCACCGCACTCCTCTTTCTGCTCTACGGCACGCTGATCGGTGTCTGGACCGCCCGCATCCCCGCGATCAAGGAGCGGCTCGGCCTGACCGACGGCCTGCTCAGCCTCGCACTCCTCGCGCTGGCCGCGGGCGCGATCACCGGCATGCAGGCGGGCGGCCCGCTGGTCGACCGGTTCGGCACGCGCCGGGTGCTGACACCGGTCGCGGTGGCCGACGGTTTCCTGCTGATCCCGGTGGCGCTCGCGCCGAGCCTGGCCACGCTCGCGGCGGCACTCTTCGCGTTCGGCGTGGTGCACGGCACGCTGAACATCGCGATGAACGCGCGCGGAGTCGAGATCGAACGGTCCTGGGGCTCGCCGATCATGTCCTCCTTCCACGCCGCCTACAGCGTCGGCGGCTTCCTGGGCGCGGCGGCCGGTGGCGCGTTCGCCGCGGCCGGGGCGGGGGCGGCCGTCACGTTCGCCTCGGTCGCGGTGGTGCTGGCCGCGGTCGCGCTCGTCGCCGTGTCGGTGCGGGCCAGGACACACCCTGCCACAGCGGTACGACAGAATCCGGGCCGGCTGCACGGCGTACTGCTGCTGGGTGGTCTTGCCTTCTGCGCGCTGATCGGCGAGGGCGCCGCCGCGGACTGGAGCACCGTCTACGTCCGCGACAACCTCGGCGGTTCCCCGGCGCTGGCGGCCGGTGCCTATGCCGCGTTCTTCGCCGCGATGACGGCCGGCCGGCTCGCCGGGGATCCGCTCACCGCCCGGTTCGGCCCGGTCGCGGTGGTGCGCGCCGGTGGTTTGCTCGCGGCCGGCGGGCTCGGCGCCGCGCTGGTCATCGGTCACCCGGTCGCCGGTGTGATCGGTTTCGGCTGTCTGGGCGCCGGCCTGTCCACGATCGCACCGCAGGTCTTCTCCGCCGCGGGTGCGCGCAACCCGGACCGGCCGGCCCGCGCGATCGCCCGCGCGGCCAGCATCGGCTGGCTCGGCTTCTTCGCCGGTCCGGTGCTGATCGGCGGCGGTGCCACGCTGACCGGGCTGCCGGTCGCGCTGGCGATCCCGGTGGTGCTGGCCGTCGTGATCGTGCTCGCGGCCCGCGCCGTCGCCGTGACGCCGACCGGCGAGCAGGTCACCGCGGCGCGATGAGGTCGGCTGAAACTTCCGGACCGCCGAGAACCGCCGCGACCCCGGGATACGTGCGTCGATAACACATTTACAGACTTGGATGTTACGGAAAAGTTTCGTAACCTGGTGGCGTTGCCGGTGCACTCACCCCGTCCCGCCCGGCGCAGAAGGGAAGGACCACGTGACTGTCTCGACACCACGGCGCGCGGTACTGATCGCGGCCGTCGCCGCGCTCGCGGCGAGCCTCGCGGTCGGCGTCACCACCGCGGCCCAGGCCGCCACCACGCTGGGCGCGTCCGCGGCCGAGAAGGGCCGGTACTTCGGCACCGCCGTCGCGGCGAACAGGCTGGGCGACTCCGCGTACACGACGATCCTGAACCGCGAGTTCAACCAGATCACGCCCGAGAACGAGATGAAGACCGACGCCACCGAGCCGAACCAGAACCAGTTCAGCTACGGCAACGCGGACCGGATCGTCGCGCACGCCCGCGCCAACGGCATGCAGGTCCGCGGGCACACGCTGGCCTGGCACGCGCAGCAGCCCAGATGGATGGAGAGCCTGTCCGGCACCGCGCTGCGTAACGCCATGCTCAACCACGTCACCCAGGTCGCCACCCACTTCCGCGGTCAGATCGCCTGGTGGGACGTGGTGAACGAGGCGTTCGCGGACGGGTCCAGCGGCGCCCGGCGCGACTCCAACCTGCAGCGCACCGGCAACGACTGGATCGAGGCCGCGTTCCGCGCCGCGCGGGCCGCCGACCCGAACGCGCAGCTCTGCTACAACGACTACAACACCGACAACTGGACGGACGCGAAGACGCAGGGCGTCTACCGGATGGTGCAGGACTTCAAGCAGCGCGGCGTCCCGATCGACTGCGTCGGCTTCCAGTCGCACTTCACCGGCGGGTCGAACTATCCGTCGAACTACCGGACCACGCTGTCCAGCTTCGCCGCGCTCGGCGTGGACGTGCACATCACCGAGCTGGACATCCGCAACGCGCCGGCCGACGCGTACCGCAACGTGACCAACGACTGCCTCGCGGTTCCGCGCTGCAAGGGCATCACCGTGTGGGGCATCCGCGACTCCGACTCGTGGCGCTCCGGCGAGAGCCCGCTGCTGTTCAACGGCAGCGGCCAGAAGAAGGCGGCCTACGACGCGGTGCTCGCGGCGCTCAACAGCGGCACCACGCCGCCCACGTCGCCGCCGCCGGGCACCACCCCGCCGCCCGCCGGTAACTGCACCGCCTCGGCGACGCCCGGTCAGGTGTGGGGCGACCGGTACAACACGTCCGTCACGGTCAGCGGTGGCTCCAACTGGTCGGTCGTGGTCACGCTCACCTCACCGCAGCGCGTCTCCACCACCTGGAACGGCACGCCGAGCTGGGACTCCAGCGGCACCGTGATGACCATGCGCGCGAACGGCAGCGGCAACACGTTCGGCTTCACCACCATGACGAACGGCAACAGCTCCGCCCGCCCGCAGATCACCTCCTGCACGGCGAGCTGAGTTCACCGAGATCCGCCCCCGGGGGCGGCGGCGCCGCGCCGCCGCCCCGGTCCCGCGTGGAGACTTTCGCGCCGCTCACCGGCGGACATAGCGCGTAACCTTCCACCGGCCGTTCAACGGTACGGTGGAAGGGGTGGATGACCGAACCTCACCGATCACGCTCAGTACGGCCGAGCTCCGCGCGGTCGCCGCGTTCGCCGTGGCGTGCGCGGAACCGGCCCTGCCGATCGTCGAGCGCGCCCGGCCCGGCGACCGGCGTCCGCACGCCGCGATCGAGGCGGCACGCACCTTCGCCACCGGCGGCCGGCGGGTGGCGGCGATCCGCGACGCGGCCTGGGCCGCCCACCGCGCCTACCGGGAAGCCCGCGACGCCGGTGCGCTCGCGGCCGCCGAGGCCGCCCGCGCCGCGGTCGCGGCCGCGAGCGCACCGTTCCTGCACCCGCTGGCCAAGGCCACTCAGGTGCTGCACATCCTCGGTGCGGCCGGCCACGCCGCGTACGCCCACGAACTCGACGGCGGCACCGCCTCCATCGAGGCGGCCCGCGTACTGGCCGGGCCGGTCGTGATCAGCGTCCTGACCCGCTACCCGCCCGCGCCACCCGGCCGCGGCCGGGCCGGCGAGATCGTCCGCTCCCTCGACACCGCGCTCCGCCGGCCGTAGACCGGCACGCGCCGCCCGGCTCGGCCGGCGGGCGCGCGGTCGCCCCGCGGTGCGGCGCCGGCCAGGTCGGGCGCCCGATCTCATGCCGTGGGTGAGGCGTGGAGCGTCGCGCCGACGAAGGCGAACGCGGGCGCCAGGATCGTGCTCCAGTAGCCGAAATGGTGCCGTCCGGCGCCGTAACCGCCGGCCATCGGCGGGGTGGGCAGGGCGTCGTGGAGCGCGCGGACGTTCGGGTGCAGCGGATCGCCGGTGCCGCACCAGAGCCCGACCGGGGTGTCACCCAGCCGGGTGATGCCGCCGAAGACCGCGTCGCCCGGCGTGACCGCGGGGGAGAACGCGGCGACCGCGCGCAGCAGGCCCGGCCGGGCCTCGGCCAGCAGCAGCGCCCCGAAGCCGCCCATCGACCAGCCCCAGGCGGCGAGCCGGGCCGGGTCGAAGCCGCGGGCCGCGCACCAGGCCGGGATCTCCTCGGCGGCCATCCGCTGCGGATCGTCCGCTGCGGACGGCCGCCAGGCGAGCCGGTCGCCGGTGGCACCGGCCAGCACGAACGGTGGCGTGCCGCGCCGGACCGCGTCGGTGAGGAACCCGCCCAGGCCGAGCGCGGCGAAGTCCGGCGGACGCTTCGCGCCGCCGTGCAGCACCAGGCAGACCGGCAGGCCGTGACCGTCACCGTGCCCGTGCGGCACCGCGGTGTAGAAGTCCACCTCGCGCCCGCGGGCCGCCGACCACACCCGCTCCAGCCGTTCCACTCCGGCCGGTGCCGGCGGCCGCACCGGTTCCGGCCCGTCCCACGCCCGCCACAGCCCGGCCGCGGCGACCGCCGCCGATCCACCCGCGATCCCCGCCAGCAGAACCCGTCGTCGCACACCGGTCCAACGACGACCCGACCGCCCGGGGACGGGCGCGTCAGTTTTGTGGTGGGCGCAGGGTCTGCACGGTGCCGGTCCGGGGAAATGGGAGGTGAGTCAGTGCTGGGCATTGCCGCCCAACGAGGACGGGCAGGCCGTAACGTGAGCATCGGGGTCTTCGGGGGAAAGGGAGAGCCATGAGCGAGCAACATCGAGTTGTCGTCGTGGGTGCCGGGTTCGGAGGACTCTTCGCCACGAAGGCGCTGAAACGTGCGGACGTGCACGTGACAATGATCAATGGGACGACCCACCACCTGTTCCAGCCGTTGCTGTACCAGGTCGCGACCGGGATTCTGTCCGAGGGCGAGATCGCGCCGCCGGTGCGGGAGATCCTGCGGCGGCAGCAGAACGTGGAGGTGCTGCTCGGCTGGGCCACCGACGTGGACGTCGCGCAGCGGATAGTGACCGCGAACGCGCCGACCGGCATCGAGTACCAGGTGCCCTACGACACGCTGATCGTGGCCGCCGGCGCGTCCCAGTCGTACTTCGGCAACGACCAGTTCGCGGAGAACGCGCCCGGCATGAAGAGCATCGACGACGCGCTGGAGCTGCGCGGGCGGATCTTCGGCGCGTTCGAGATGGCCGAGCTGGAGACCGACCAGGAGGCGATCGACCGCTGGCTCACGTTCGTGGTCGTCGGCGCCGGACCGACCGGTGTGGAGATGGCGGGCCAGATCGCCGAGCTCGCCCACCGCACCCTTCCGGGGCAGTACCGGCGGATCGATCCGAAGCGCGCGCGGGTGATACTGGTCGACGCGGTCGACGCGGTGCTGCCCAGCTTCGGTGACCACCTGTCCACCCAGGCCCTCCGGCAGCTGCACAAGATCGGCGTCGAGGTCGAGCTGGGCACGAAGGTGGTCGGCGTCGACGAGGGCGGCATCGACGTGGAGACCGCCCGCGGCAAGCAGCGGATCGAGGCGGCCACCAAGATCTGGGCGGCCGGGGTGGCGGCGCCGCCGCTGGCCCGCAAGATCGCGGCCGCGGCCGGTGCCGAGACCGACCGCGCCGGCCGGATCATGGTCGATCCGGACTGCACGGTTCCGGGCCACCCGGAGATCTTCGCGGTCGGCGACATGATGTCGC
Source organism: Catenuloplanes niger (assembly GCF_031458255.1). Classification (NCBI taxonomy): domain Bacteria; kingdom Bacillati; phylum Actinomycetota; class Actinomycetes; order Micromonosporales; family Micromonosporaceae; genus Catenuloplanes; species Catenuloplanes niger. Next base: position 6,480 of record NZ_JAVDYC010000001.1, on the reverse strand, counting down.
TCAACCGGCTGCCCGGCGTCGCCCAGGTCGCGATCCAGAGCGGGCGGTACGCGGCCGAGACGATCAAGCGACGGCTGGCCGGCAAGCCTGCGCCCGAGCCGTTCAAGTACCACGACAAGGGCAGCATGGCCACGATCTCGCGGTTCTCGGCCGTGGCCAGCACCGGAAAGCTGCACTTCACCGGCTTCATCGGCTGGTTCATGTGGCTCGCCGTCCACCTGCTCTACCTGGTCGGCTTCAAGAACCGCATCTCCACCATCGGCCACTGGTTCGTCTCGTTCGTCGGCACCGGCCGTTCCGAACGTGTCACCACCACCCAGCAGGTCGTCGCCCGCGGCGCGATCCGCCGGCTCGGGCTGCTCGACACGACCGTGCCGGCCCACGACGGCGTCCCGGCACCGGTCTCCGTCTCCAAGCTCGGGTCGCCGGTGCCACGACCCTGACCGCGACGGTACGGACGGGTGGGCGGGCTCCCGGGCCCGCCCACTACCGTGGTGGCATGGCGGACGATCTTCACGTCTCCGACCGGCTGGTCATCCCGGCGTCGGAGCTGCGCTGGCGTTTCTCCCGGTCCAGCGGTCCGGGTGGGCAGGGTGTGAACACGGCGGACAGCCGCGTCGAGCTGAGCTGGTCGGTGACCGAGTCGCCGGTGCTGCCTCCGGTGCTGCGCGACCGGGTGCTGGAACGGCTGGGCAACCGCCTGGTGGACGGCGTGATCACGATCGTCGCGTCGGAGTTCCGCTCACAACTGCGCAACCGGGACGCGGCCCGGGCCCGGCTGGCCGCGCTGATCGCCCGCGCGGTGGCCGCCCCGCCACGGCAGCGCCGGGCCACGAAGCCGACCCGTGGGTCCGTGGAGCGCCGGATCTCCGCCAAGAAGCAGCGCGGCGCGATCAAACGGGGCCGGCGCGGCGAAGCGGACTGACCGTCCGCGGCGGCGCCGATATCCTGCGCACATGACCTTCTCCGTCTGCATCCCGATCGCGGACCGTCGCGTGGCGTACGACTTCTACACCGGCGGGCTCGGGTTCGCGCCGGCCGGCGAGGTCGCGGCGGACGGGATCCCCGAGCCGCTGCAGTTCGACGTGGGCGGCGGCGTGCGGATCATGATGGTGCCGCACGGCGGGTTCGAGTGGGCGATCGGCGAACGCCGGATGACCGACGGCACGACGGTCGGCTGCCTGCTGACGCTGGACGTGCCCGGCCCCGCCGACGTGACCGAGGTCTTCGAGCGCGCGGTCGCGGCGGGAGCGGCGCCGATCGTCACGCCGCAGACGCAGCCGTGGGGGACGGTGACGGCGACGTTCGCGGACCCGGACGGCAACCTCTGGGAGGTGACCTCGCCGGCGGCCGCGTCCGGCTGAACGGTCAGTGGACCGGGCGGCCGTCCACCTCGGCGTCCGGGTTGCCGCGGGCCGGTGCGGGCCGCGCGGTCGCGTAGACGACGACGTTGTCGACGAACGTCCGCGCCACCGGGTCGTAGGCGCCGCCGCAGGTGACGAGCCGCAGCGTCGGGGCGTCGGTGGGACCGTAGACGCGCGCGGTGGGGAACGCGGACTTGGCGTAGCGCTCCAGGCCGGTGACGGTGAAGACCGCGGTGCCGCCGTCCTGGCGGGTCACCCGGATCTCGGCACCGCGGGCGAGGTCGGTCAGGCGGTAGAAGACACCGCGGCCGGTCTGCATCGAGTCGACGTGTCCGAGCAGGACGGACGGTCCGGTCTCGCCGGGTGTCACGGAGTGGCGGTACCAGCCCGCGGGCGCGTTGCCGGTCAGCGGCGGGACCTCGACCGTGCCGTCCCGGTGCAGGCCGAGCGGGATCAGCGCCGAGTGGACGCCGATCGACGGGATGTCCAGCGTCCGCGGGAGGCTGCGCGGCAGCACCGTCCACCGTGGATCGTCGCCGAGCCGGCGGGTGGCGGGCGCCGCCGGGAACGACGGGCCGGCCGGGGTCGTCGGCGCCGGGATCGCGGTGTCGGCCCGCCCGGCCGCACCGGGAGAGCGGACCGCACCGGCCTCCTCGGGGAAGCCGGTCGCCTGGGCGCGGGCGGTCTCGGCCGCGTCCGCCGCCGCCTCCTCGCGGGCACCCCGCACGGTCAGGACCGTGCCGGCGAGCGCGAGCACGACCGCGACCACCGCGACGCGGGGCCGCAGCCGTGCCCGTACCTCGTCGAACACGCGGATCAGCGGGACGGGCGGCGCCGGACCGCGGCGACCGTCGCGGCGCAGGCGGCGACCAACAGTGCCAGGCCGGCCAGCAGCGTGCCGTTCATGCCGCCACCACCGGCGCCGACGCCGGTGTCCGGTCCGCCGCTCGGGTACGGCGCACCCGTGGTGCCACCACCCGGTCCCGGCGTGGTCGGCCCACCCGTCGGCCCACCCGTCGGCTCGCCGGTCGGTCCACCGGTTGGCTCGCCGGTCGGTGCGCCGGTGGTCGGTCCGCCGGTCGGTCCGCCGGTGGTCGGGTAGGCCGTGGGCGTGACCGACGGGTCCGCGGAGGTGGTCGGGTAGCCGCCCGGCACCGTCGACGACGGGCCGGGGCTGCCGGTGGTCGGCGGCGCGGACGTCGGACCGGTGGTGACGCCGGTGCCCGGCGTCGGCGAGCCGGTCGGGTAGGCGACCGGATCGTTGCCGCCGTCGCGGCAGAACGCGAGCAGGAGCAGCAGCAACAGCAGCAGCAGGAGCACGCCCACCACGGTGATCCAGGTGGCCCGGCGACGGCCGCCACCGCCACCGGCGCCACCACCGGCGCCGTAGGCCGGCGGCGGGTTACCGGGCGGTGGGTTGCCGGGTGGCGGCGGGTCGGACGGTGGCGGGTTCGACGGCGGAGGGGTCTGCGGTGGTCTGTAGTCGGACATGGCCGATGCCTCTTCGCAAAGTCGGCGGTGAGGGACAGATCTCTTGTGGAACCGCGTAATGGTGCCAGCAGTCCGTCGCGCATGGTGTCCAGGAACCGACACGAATCAGGCAGGTATCCCATCGGACACGAATTCACCGAATTCTACGTCCTCAACTCCGCCGCCGGGCTGCCGAAGGGTCCGGCGTGGACGACGAGCACGAGCGGCTGGCGACGCTGCACGAGTACGGTCTGCTCGACGCGCCCGCCGACGACGAGCTGGGGGCGGTCGTCCGGGTCGCCGCGCTGGTCGCCGGCGTACCCACGGCGACGTTGAACCTGATCGACGAGAACCGGCAGTGTCAGCTGACCACGACCGGGTTCCAGGGCGGTGAGTCCGCGCGTGAGGACTCGATGTGCGCGATCCGGCTGCTCGAGAAGCGGACGATCGTGGTGCCGGACGCGAGCCAGGACCCGGTCTACCGGGACAACCCGTGGGTGACCGGGCGGCTGGCCGCCGTGCGGTTCTACGTCTCCGTCCCGCTGGTCACGCCGTCCGGGCACGCGCTCGGCACGCTCTGCGTCTTCGACGAGGTGCCCGGCCGTGCCGACGAACGGCAGGTCGCCCGCCTGGAGGACCTCGCCCGGGTGATCCTGGCGCTGTTCGAACGCCGCCGGGAGGCACGCGCCCGCGCCGAGCTGGCCGCGGTGGCGCAGCGGGCGCTGCACGAGGCGGAGACCCGCCAGCAGCTGCTGGACGCGGTGCTGGACAGCGTGGACGTGGCGATCGTGGCCGCGGACCCGTTCGGCCGGCTGTCGCTGTTCAACCGGGCGGCCGCGGAGTGGCACGGCCTGGACGCGGACGCCACGGTCGACCCGGGCGACCTGTCCGACACGTACGCGCTGTTCGAGACGGACGGCGTGACCCCGCTGGGACCGGACCGGATCCCGCTGCTGCGCGCGCTGCGGGACGGCGCGGTCGACCACGCGGAGATCATGATCCGGCCGCCGGCCCGCGAGGCCCGCTGGGTCAGCGCGACCGGCCGCCGGCTGACGGCGACGGACGGCATCCCGCTCGGCGCGGTGGTCGCGATGACCGACGTCTCCGCGGACCGGGCGCACCGGATCGAGATGGAGGCCGCGCACGCCGCGCTGAACGCGACCGTCGCGGAGCTGGAACGGTCGAACGCGGAGCTGACCAACTTCGCCGCGGTCGCCGGGCACGACCTGGCGTCCCCGCTGGCGGTCGTCTCCGGATACCTCGAGCTGCTGGCCGACCTGCACGGCGCCCAGCTGGACGAGCAGGCCCGCGGCTGGGTGCTCACGGCCGCCCGGTCGGTGGCCCGGATGCAGGGGCTGATCCAGGCGCTGCTCACCTACGCCCGCGCCGGCAACGCGCCCACGGTCTGCCGGCCCACGGACCTCGCCGAGGTGCTCGGCCACGCCATGGTGGACCTGCGCACCGCGATCAGGGACAACCAGGCCACGGTACGGACACCGGCCCCGCTGCCGGCCGCGAGCTGCGACCCGACGCTGGTCCGTCAGCTGCTGCAGAACCTGATCGGCAACTCGATCAAGTACCGGCGCCCGGACCGGCCACCGACGATCACCGTCACCGCCGAGGTCACGGACGACCGGGTGCTGGTCCGGGTCGCGGACGACGGCATCGGCATCCCGCCCGCGCACCGGGAACGCGTGTTCGACATGTTCGCCATGGTCGATCCGGCCGCGCGGACCGGACACGGCATCGGGCTCTCCACCTGCCTGCGCATCGTGCAGCGGCACGGCGGCTGGATCCGGGCGGAGGAGACGCCGGGCGGCGGCACGACCATCGTGTTCACGCTGCCGCGTACCCTCTGATGGTTTTTGCCCTCTGATGGTTTTTGGTCAGGTGTTCCCGGGTCGTGCCGATGGGGGAGACGTGCTGACAGCTTGGCTGCGGGCCGTCGGGTCCGTGCTGCCGCAGGGGCGGCCGCTGCCCGGCGAGGCCTGGGCGCGGCGGCACCGCGCGATTCTCTGGGTGCTCGGCCTGCACGCGGCCGGGCTGTACGCGTTCGCCCTGTTCCGCGGGCACTCCCCGGCGGACGCGCTGGTCGTGGTGTTCCCGCTGGTCGTCGCGGTGGCGCTGGGCGCGTACCGGGGGCTGTCCCGCCGCTGGCGGGCGTCGATCACCACGCTCGGCCTGATGGGCTCGTCCGCGGTGATGGTCGGGCTGGCGGACGGGCAGACCGAGGCGCACTTCCACTTCTTCGTCATGCTCTTCGTGATCGTCCTCTACCAGGAGTGGATCACGTTCCTGCTCGCGACCGTGTTCGTACTGGCCGAGCACGCGGTCGTCGGCGTCTTCGCGCCGCACGACGTCTACGCGCACACCGCGGCCACGGACGAACCGATCAAGTGGGCCGCGATCCACGCGGCGTTCATCGGCGGCGCCGCGATCGCCGCGATCGCGAACTGGCGGCTGACCGAGACCGCACAGGACCGGGGCCAGGCGGCCGCGGACGAGCTCGCGCACGCGGCCACCCACGACGCGCTCACCGGGCTGCTGAACCGCACCGGTTTCGACCGGCGGATGCTGGACGCGATCGGCGCGTCCGCGTCGACGCCGCAGACGCTGTGCCTGGTCAACCTGGACCGGTTCCGGCTGATCAGCGAGGCCGGCCGGCACACCCAGGGCGACGAGATGCTGTGCCGGGTGGCCGAGCTGATCGAGGACCTGGCCGGCGACGACGTGGTCGTGGCCCGCGTCCGGGGCGACCGGTTCGCGCTGCTGCTGCCGGTCGCGGCCGAGGACGGCGTCGCGGTCGCGGAACGCGTGCGGGCCGGGGTCGCGAACCTCGCGTTCCAGGTCGAGGGCCAGGCCGTCGCGCTGACCGCCAGCATCGGCGTGGTCCCGGTGTCGCCGCTGGCCGTCGGCCCGGAAGAGCTGATCATCGCGGCCGAGGCGGCCTGCTACACCGCGAAGGAACGCGGCCGGGACCGGGTCGAGCTGTACCGGGCCGACAACGAGGCGCTGGCCAAGCACCAGCAGGAGATGGACTGGGCCGGCCGGCTCGTCACCGCGCTGCGCGACGACCGGTTCGAGTTGTTCTACCAGCCGATCGCGCGGGTGCCGGGGGCGCGCGTGCCGGACGGCGACTTCCAGTTCGGCGAGCTGCTGCTGCGCATGCGCGGCGAGGACGGCCGGGTCGTCCCGCCGGGCCTGTTCCTGCCCGCGGCGGAGCGCTACGACCTGCTGCCCGCGGTCGACCGTTGGGTGGTCGCGCACGCGTTCCAGGTGCTCGCCGCGCACTACCAGGGCTACGGCGCGACCGGCCCGGACGGCAAGATCGGCGACCACTGGGCGATCAACCTGTCCGGACCGTCGATCGGCGACGCGGAGTTCATCGACTACGTGCAGGCGCAGCTGGCGTTGTCCGGCATCCCGGCCGAGCTGATCTGCTTCGAGATCACCGAGTCGGTCGCGATCAACGACCTGAAGAAGGCCGCGGAGTTCATCTCCGAGCTGCGCAACCTCGGCTTCCGGTTCGCGCTGGACGACTTCGGCACCGGCCTGTCGTCGTTCACGTACCTCAAGCACCTGCCGGTCGACTTCCTCAAGATCGACGGTGCGTTCATCAAGAACCTGGAACGCGACGAACTCGACC